>NZ_JAGPBB010000021.1 GCF_018063565.1 Rhodoferax sp. | reverse complement strand
GCGCTGGTGGAGAAGCGCTGGCGTTTGCTGTTCCAGCCGGTGCTGGCACTGGACACGACGCGGCGTGTTTTGCAGACCGAATGCATGGCGCGGCTGATTGACAACAAGGGCGCACTGGTGCCTGCGGCCAACTTCCTGCCCATGGCGGCGCGCCACCAATTGATGCCCGAGGTGGACAAGGCGATGTTGAGCCTGGCTTTTGAGCGCTTGCGCCAGGACGGTTTTGACCAGGTGACGGTGGCGGTGAATCTGTCGCCCCAGAGTCTGGGTGATGCCGCCTTTATGACCTGGCTGGAGCTCGAAGCGGGCAAGCTGGGGCGCATGGCACGGTTTCTGGCCATTGAGGTGTCGGAGTTTGGCGCGGTGCGCAACGTGCCTGCGGCACAGCGCACCAAGGCGCTGGTGCAGCGGCTGGGTGGCAAGTTTGGTATTGACCATTTTGGCCTGGAGCCCAAGGCACTGGAGTTGCTGCGCCAGCTGGTGCCAGACTATGTCAAACTGTCGGGTGCACTGATGGCAGATCTGTCGTCGGTGGAGACAGCCACTGAAATGCTGCTGTCGTTTGTGACACTGGCGCATTCACTGGATGTGATGGTGATTGCACAACAACTTGAGAATGAACAACAATTGTCGAGCCTGCAAGTGGCACTGGTGGACGCCGGCCAGGGCTATTATTTCGGTGCGCCTCAATGACTGCTGATCCAAATCCATGACTGACAAAACCCCATTCGAGATTGCCCGCGAAACGCTCAAGCAGCTGACCGCGCGCAAGCTGGCACCGACGCCGATGAATTACCAGCGTATCTACAGCGAGATAGCCGGCTTGCCGATAGAGCCTGCGTTTCCCGCGGACCGCCTGCGCGACATTGCCACGGCCTTGCCCACCAAAACGCCGGGGCAGCAGCGCCAGCGCGGTTTGCTGGAGTCGGCCATCAACAATCTGAACTGGGACGGCGTGAAGAACGCGCTGATGGCGTACGGTGGCTTTAGCCCGAGCGTGGCAGACAGCCCCACCCCGACCCCGCAGCCGCCCGCACTGGTGACGACACCCACCACGGTGGTGGCGCCAACCGATGCACCGGTGTTGACGGCGCCAGCGTTGACGGCTGACTTTTTTGCGCAAGTGGCCCGGCTGATTGAGTACGCCATGCCAGCCCTGGGCCAGGACGATGAGCGCTTTACCGAGCAAACGCAGAGCCTGATTAAAGCCTTGCGACTGCCGCAGCCCGATGCGGTGGCCACCAAACAACTGCTGGTGCAGTATGGGCACCGCCTGTCGTTTGCGGCGGAAGATCAGGCCGAAATCAAGAATGTGCTGCTCAAGCTGTTGCACCTGATCATCGAGAACATCAGCCACTTGAGTCTGGACGACGGCTGGCTCAAGGGTCAGGTGGATGCGTTGATGGAGGTGTGTGTGCCACCGCTGACACTGCGCCGGCTCGACGATGTGGAGCAGCGCCTGAAAGACGTGATTTTCAAGCAGACCGAAGCCAAGACCCGCAGCGTGCAGGCGCAAGAGGAAATGCGTCAGATGCTCGCCACCTTTGTCGAGCGTCTGGCCGCGATGTCCGAGACCACCGGCAGTTTTCACCAGAAACTGGAAGAGAGTGCCCGCCTGATCGAGCAGGCGCGCTCGATCACCGACATTGCGCCGGTGCTCAAGGATGTGGTGGGAGCCACCCGCAACATGGCCAATGACAGCCAGACGGCGCGCAGTGAGCTGCTGAACATGCGAAAGCGCGCCGAGGTGACCGAGGCCGAGCTGAGCAAACTGCATCAGGAGCTGGACCGGGTGAGTTCACTGGCACGGCACGACCCGCTGACCGGCGCCCTGAACCGCCAGGGCCTGGAAGAAGCCATCAACCGTGAGGTGTCCACCGTCAGGCGCCAGGAAACCCCCTTGTGTGTGGCGCTGCTGGACATAGACAATTTCAAGAAGCTCAACGATACGCTGGGGCATGACACCGGTGACACGGCGCTGGCACATCTGGCCAGTGTGGCGCGCGAGGTGATGCGCCCGCAGGACACGCTGGCCCGCTACGGTGGCGAGGAGTTTGTGATCCTGCTGCCCGACACCCCGCTGGAGCGCGGCATTGAGGCCATGACGCGTTTGCAGCGCGAGCTGACGAAGCGCTTTTTCCTGGCGGGCACCGAGAAAGTGCTGATCACGTTCAGTGCCGGGGTGGCGCAACTGGCCAACCAGGAGACCGGGGTGGACGCCATCAAGCGGGCCGACCAGGCCATGTATCTGGCCAAACGTGCTGGCAAGAACCGGGTGCTTGGCGCCTGAGCAGGCCACACACCGCAGCACCGGGCGGGGGGTCAGGCTCCTTACTTGATGCCCATGAAGTACTGGATCAGGTACTTGGCAATGAACCCGACAAAACCGAAGGCCAGCCCGAGAAACATCACAAAGGTGCCGAACTTGCCGGCCTTGGACTCCCAGGCGAGCTGGCCAATGATGAACAGCATGTACAGAATGCCGGCACCAATGCCGAAGGTCATGCCGAATTCGGTGATCTGCTCTTCATTCAGGCCAAACATCAGCGCCGCTCCCGCTCAGGCAAGGCCGACACGTCGAGCAGGTCGCGGTAGGCGTGCCAACTGGCGTGGCCCAGCCAGGGCACCACCAGCACCAGCCCCACCAGGGCCGAGGCAAAGCCCAGCAAGGTCAGCACCATGATGATGGCGCCCCACAAGGCCATGGGAATCGGGTTGGCAAGAATCACCTGCCAGCTGCTGGCCACTGCCACCGGTATGCTGACCTGACGGTCCAGCAGCAAGGGAATAGTGACCACGGTGGAAGCAAAAATGGGTGCCACCATCACGCCGCCCAGCGCCAGCCACAACTCGAAGAGAAAACCCTGTTTGGCCAGTACCACGTGTTCAATGAAGGCGAGCGGAGTATCGATGGTGGCGGGTGCCAGCAAGGTGATGAGTGCCGCCGAAACCAGCACCCAGGCGGTGCCTGCTGCGGCCAGCAGCACACCAAACTGCAGCAACCGCCAGTGCGTGAGGCCCCAGGGCTGGACGGCGCCGTCATGCCAGTTCAGCCAGGTGCGCAGCACGATGGCCATGCCGGGTGGCTGACCACGCTCAAGCGCACAGGACAGGGCATACAGGCTGGTCGCCAGGATGGGCGCGACCAGCAGAAAGCCGGAAAAAGCCCCCGCCAGAAACCAGAAGTGCTCGCGCGCCAGGCCAAACATGACGGCCCCGCCCAGCGCCATCAGCACGCCGTGCAACAGGCTGACCCAGCCGCTGCGCCACAGGTCACGCCAGCCGCGCGCCAGCCACTGCACGGGCTGCGCCAGATCGACGCTGCGCGCGATGGCAGCAGGGCTCAACAGGGGCGTGGGCGGCATTTGGGGCATGGCAGGGCGGGCTTGGGGCTTGGGCGCAAAAGCCTGCGATGTTGCCACAAGCCGGGCCCGCCGGGCGCTCATGTGGTGCGCCAGACGCAAAAAAGCGCCAGCACACGCAGTGCTGGCGCTTTGCAATGGGCTTGAGCCCGGGTGGTTTTAGCTGCGACCGGGACCTTGACGGCCGGATTTGCCATGGCCTTGCATGGCAAAGCTGTCAAACACCTTCTTTTGATCCGCCGTCAGGACGGCATAAAAAGCCTTGGTGGCATCGGCGCGTTTGTCAGCCTCGACCTGATGTTCGGCACGCATGGCCTTCATCTTGTCGATGCGCTCGGGGGTGGTGAGCTTGGCCATCTCGGCAGGGTCAGGGCGCTGCTTGTTCATCATGCCAGGTGCTTTGTGGGCGGCGTTGAAGGCGGTCCAGGCGCCTTCCTGCTCGGCCGTGAGCTTGAGCTGGGTTTTCAGCATGTTGTGGCGCTGCTCCATGCGGGCCTGCATACGTGCCGGGTCCATGTTGCCACGATGGCTTTGCTGCATGCCATGACGGCCTGACATGCCGCCGCCCATATCGCACTGGCCGCCCATCGGGCCCATGGCAAAAGACGTACCGGCCACGGCCAGGAGCGCGCCGAGCAGCGAGAGTTTGAGACTTGATTTCATGTTGATTTCCTTTCAGTTGAAGCCGCTGCATCAGAAGGTGGCGTCGGCATGGGGAGAAGTGTGCGCCGCTTGTGTATCGCGGCGATGCGTCAAACCAAAAGCTTTGTAAAGTTGCATGAAAGTTTAGCCCCGTTTTGGTGGGATGATCTGCGCCTTCGTCAAAACCAGATCGCACAGAAAGTTACCCGTGTTCAAGAACATCATCATGTACCGCATTGCCCCTGACTGGCAGATTTCCCCCGAGCAGCTTGAGGAGCGTTTGCAGCCGGGCCGCTTTGTCGAGTGCGGTGCCACGCAGGAAAAGTCGCTCGGCTGGGTCGAGCCGCGTGGCCACGAGCATGGCCCGCTGCTGGAGTCGGTGGCGGGGCAGTGGATCCTGAAGCTGATGGTGGAGACGCGCGCCCTGCCCGCGTCGGTGCTGCAACGCAAGGTGCAGGAGCGCGTGGCCCACATTGAGGCCAGCACCGGGCGCAAACCTGGCAAAAAGGAAACCCGTGATCTCAAGGACGACATCCGGCTGGAGCTGCTGCCGATGGCGTTTACCAAACAGTCGACGCTGCAGGTCTGGATCGACCGCGAAGCGGGCTTGCTGCTGATTGATGCGGCCAGCCAGGCGCGCGCCGACGAAGTGGTGACGCTGCTGGTTCAGACCCTGCCCGGGCTGGCGCTGAGCCTGATCGACACCCAGGTGGCACCGGTGACGGCCATGTCTGAATGGCTGATCAGCCAGGAAGCGCCGGCCGGTTTCAGTGTGGACCGTGAATGTGAGCTCAAGGCCGCCGATGAGTCCAAGGCGGTGGTGCGTTACGCCCGGCACCGGCTGGACACGGAGGAGGTGAAACAGTACGTCAGCGAGGGCAAGTTGCCCACCCGTTTGGCGCTGACCTGGGATGAGCGGGTGTCATTTGTGCTGACCGAAGGGCTGCAACTGAAGAAACTGGCATTTCTGGACGGGGTGTTTGAGGGCAGCAGCAAGCAAGGTGATGATGGTTTTGATGCCGATGTGGCGATTGCCACCGGTGAGTTGCAAAAAATGCTGCCCGACGTGCTGGCCGCGCTCGGCGGAGAGAAGCCTTTGGCCTGAGGCCGCACACGGCGGTATTGCAGACATCGCGGCTTTGCTTGACACTGTGCTGCCTGCGGCGCGGGGCCGTCACCAACCTTGGAGGAGTGCTTTGCATGCCCAACTCTGAAAGCCAACCCAACGGTCCTTCAATTGGCGGGCCCAGCGGATCTGGTGCGCGGATTGATTACCGGATTGAGGGGCGCATTCTGCGCACCACGGCGGTCGGCCCGTTCAACGACGAGCTGGTCGCCGCCATTCCGCCGGGCATCAAGATCTTGCTGGTCAAGCTGATTCAGCAGGGCAAATGGGGGCAGATCGTCACCTTTGAGCGAAACGCCTGGACCTCAACGGCCGCGTTGCAGGAATTTACCGAGTACCTGAAGCGGCGTTACGTCAACCCGGAGACCCGCCCGGTGACCGCGCTGGTGTTCGGGCACGCCATTGAGGGTGGCCAGGCCATGGCACCGCTGTTCCAGCAGTGCTACCAGGGGGCGGACATTGAATGCCAGGTGTTCGAGGACTACGCCACGGCGCATTACTGGGTCAAGTCCAGAATCCGCCAGACCTCAAGACTGGTCGAGTGGAACAACAGCTACAAAGTGGGTGAGAGCAGCATTGACGAGCAGCACCAGGAGCTGTTCATGCGGGCGGCAGACATCATTGCCGCCGTCAACCATGAGAGCCAGACGCTGAGTGCCTTGCGCCTGTACCAGTACACGCGCACCCACTTCTCGCACGAGGAGAGCCTGATGCGCCGCTGGCACTACCCGGATATGGCTGCGCACCTGGCGCAGCACGAGGCGCTGATCAGGCAACTGCAGCTGTTCTTGCAGCACATCACACGCGACACCTTGGTGAAGGACGAGCTTGAAGACTTCATTGCGCAATGGTTTCTGGGGCATATTGCCAACTCGGATTGCAAGCTGGCCGAGTTCCTCAAGACCTGCGACTCAGGCGCCGTTTGACTGACCGCCCGCGCCACCGTTGCGGTGGCGCAGTGGCGTTATTTCTTCATCGAGCAGGTGCTCCAGCCAAAGATGGCGTACGGGGGGCACCAGCCGATCAGTCCGGTGGCCAGTGGCACCACACCGATCCAGCCCCACACCGGCAAGGTGCCCATCAGGGTCAGGCCGATCAGAACCAGACCCACGACAATGCGCAAAATACGGTCGATGCCGCCAACATTTGATTTCATGAAAACTCCTCGGATGAATGAAAAAAGACAGATGAACAGGAAGGCAGGCGAATTACACCCGCTGCAGCGCCCTGACGTCTGTGACTCAGGTCACCCAGCCACCGGCGCGGGCACCTTGGCCGCCCGATCGATAATTGAGTTCCCTGAGGGCTGGTTTGAGCCCTCATTTCCACGAGCACGCTATGAATCATTACCCTGACATTGGTGTCCAGATCGGGCCGGTGTATCTGCCCAAAGACGGTATCGACTTGCAAAAATGGGCGGTCATCGCCTGTGACCAATACACCTCAGAGCCACAGTATTGGCAAGAGGTTGAACAAAAGGTCGGCGACGCCCCCTCCACCTTGAAGATGATTTTTCCCGAGGTGTACCTGGAGCAGCCCGGCGCACCGGCGCGCATTGCGGCGATCGGGCGCACCATGGAGGACTATCTGCAGGCGGACGTGCTGGTGCCACACGACGCGCTGATCTACGTCGAGCGCCGCGTGGGCGGTAAAACCCGGCACGGCATCCTGTTGTGTCTGGACCTGGAGTGTTATGACTACCGGGCCGGCTCTTCGAGCCTGATCCGCGCCACCGAAGGCACGATTGTGGACCGGCTGCCCCCGCGCATCAAGATTCGCGAAGCGGCGGCGCTGGAGTTGCCGCACATTCTGGTGCTGATTGACGACCCGCAACACCAGGTGATTGCGCCACTGACCCGCGCCAAAGCCGGGTTCAAGGCGCTGTACGATTTTGAGTTGATGCAGGGCAGCGGCCAGTTGGCGGCCTTTGCGGTCACCGAAGCGGCGCAACAGCAGGTGGTGCAGGCGCTGCGCGCGCTGGCGGAACCCGGTGCCTTTGCCAGCAAATACGGCGTCGGGCCGGAGCAACCGGTGCTCCTGTATGCCATGGGCGATGGCAACCACTCGCTGGCCACTGCCAAGGCGATCTGGGAGGCAAAAAAACCCGTGGTCGGCATGGACCACCCCAGCCGTTACGCGCTGGTTGAAATAGAAAACGTGCACGATCAGGGCCTGGAGTTTGAAGCGATCCACCGCCTGCTGTTTGGCCTGAAGACCGATTTACTGGCTGAACTCAGAGCCGCCTGGGGCGGGAATTTGCACTACACCGAGGTGGCCAGTGCCGACATCATGCGCGAACGCGTCGATGGCGCGCATGGCCCCCGGCAGGTAGTCGGGCTGATCGGCGGCGGTCAGCGTTACGGGGTGATGGAGATCGATCAGCCCTCGTCGAACCTGCCGGTGGGCACGGTACAGACTTTTCTGGACCGGTTTTTACAGCAGGGTGGCGCGCAGGCGATCGACTATGTGCACGGCGCCGACGTGCTGGAGCGTCTGGCTTTGCAACCAGGTCATGCCGGTTTTTACTTTGCCGGGATGCACAAGTCCGAGCTGTTCAAGACGGTGATTCTGGAAGGGGCCTTGCCACGCAAGACGTTTTCACTCGGTCACGCCCACGAAAAACGCTTTTATATGGAAGCCAGAAAGATTGTGTGAGGGCCATGCGCCATCGGAGTGGCGAATTTATTTTGATAGCTATCAAAGCCCTATCTAATTGGGCTGGAGGCTAATTTTCTTGTTTTTTTCTCGACCATCGGCACGGTCAACATGGTGCTGGCCACCGCCATCAGCAGCAAGGCTGTGAAGGTTTCGCTGGTGATCAACTGTTTGTCCAGCAGGATGTTGGCAAAAATGATCATGATCAGGGCTTTGGTTTGCAGCAGCCAGCCGATCACCGAGGCTTCACCGGGTGCCCAGCGCAGCAGCCAGCCTGCCAGACGCACACCGATGAGCTTGCCCGCCACCGACACCAGCAGCAACAGCGCCGCGGCCGCAAAAACCTCGACACCACCAACGGCCCAGTTGGTTCGCAGCCCGGTGGAGAGAAAGAACACCGGCATCATGACCAGCAACACATGGTGGCGCAACTGGTCGAGCTGGTTCTGGTTGAACCAGTGGGCGTCCATGATGGCACCCGCCAGAAAAGCGCCCACCATGAAATGCAGGCCAGCCCAGTCGGCACCCAGGCCACACAAGGCAAGCCAGACCAGCGCCAGATACCAGCGGTCGGCCTCAGCGAGCTTGGCCATCAAGCGGCGATAGAGCAGACCGAGTACAACAAAGCCCAGCAGAAAAGCCAGTTGTTTGCCCATGCGCGTCCAGTCCATCAGGATCAGCGCCAGCACACCCCAGATGGCGATGTCGTCCAGGCTGGCGTAGCGCAGGATACGCTGACCCAGCGGTTGGCGCAGGAGATCGAGCTTTTCCATCAGCAGGATCAGTATCGGCAAGGCGGTGACCGCACAGGCCATGCCGATGCCCGCCACAAACTGCCAGCCCTGCGCCTGGCGGCCGACCCAGCCGTCAAAACCGAGCAGTACAAGCGCTGCCGCACAACCCAGCAGCAGGGGTGCGCCCAGGGCGAATCCGGCGGTGATGGCGCTTTCGCGCCGGTGTTGCCATGCCTGTCTGAGGTCCAGCTCCACACCGGCGATCATGACAAACAGCATCACCGCCCACCAGGCGATGCCGTTCAATGACTGCACCACGACGGGTGTAAAGACAAACTGGTAGTACTCGGGGAACCAGCGGCCCAGCACACCGGGACCCAGCACAATGCCGGCGATGATCTGCACCACCACCAACGGGGCAAAGTAGTCGGTCTTGGCAAAGCGCCAGATCAGCCAGGGGATGCTGAAAATGATCAGCATCGCCATCAGGAAAACCTCGGTGGTGTTCACGGCCGGTGTCCGGTGTACTCGCGAAAAATGCCCAGGGTCACCGAACACGCCACATGGGCAAAACCGGCGCGACGCAAGGCGTCCAGAATCAGCTCGGGTTCCAGCGCCGCCTCGATGGTGTCGCCGTAATACTCCCACAGGCGTTGCACATCGGCATGCCGGCGCGTCAGGCGCGCCAGCAGTGGCACCACCGCCTTGATGTGAAAACCCAGCAGGGCACGCGCCCAGGCGTGGCGCGGACGGCTGATCTCCATGATGCAGACACGACCACCCGGGCGCAACACACGCAGGTACTCGGCAAACGCCAGATTCAAATCACCCACATGGCGCAGCGCGTAGCCCATTGAAATGAAATCAACCTGGGCGTCAGGCAGTGGAATGGCCTCGGCATAGGCTTCGATGGTCTCGACCTGAATCTTCTTGCGCAGCTCGGCCAGCATGCCGGGTGAGGGATCCAGCGCCAGTACCCGGCCTTGCTGCCCAACGATGGCGTGCCCGGGCACGGTCACCAGTCCGGTGCCGGCTGCCACGTCAAGCAGGGTCATGCCCGCAGCCAGGCCGTTGCGTTGCAGCACCTCACGCCGGTACCAGGCACCGCTGCCCAGCGCGGTCAGACTCTCGGCGTTGTCATAGCCAGGTGCGGCCTGGTTGAACATCGCCTGCGTCAGGCTGCGCCGACCCTCTTCGGAGGTGAAGTAGGGGTCCATGCGGTGGTCGGGCTTGAGGGCGCTGGTACGCGCGGCGGGTTGAGTCAATTCATTCTCCGGTGACGCGGCGCCAGATCAGCAGGGGCAGGCGCAGTACAAAACCCAAAAACAGGCGCGTGTGCATCCAGGTCAGCAGCACGTTGTCGCGCAGGTAGTTGAAGTGCGAGACGCCACCTTCGGCGGCCGACAGGTAACGCACCGGCGCATCGATATTGACTGGCACCACACCGGCCCAGCACAGGCGCACCACCGCTTCGGGGTCAAAGTCGAAACGGCGCATGAAGGGGTTGCCCTGCATGACCTTGATCAGCGGCTTGATCGGATAAACACGAAAGCCGTAGAGCGAGTCCCCGATGCCCATCCACAGGGTTTCGAGGTTGGCCCAGCCATTGGACACCTTGCGCCCGTTCACCCGCAGTGCCGGTGCTTCTGCGCCAAAAACCGGTTTGCCCAGCACCATGCCCGAGGGCTTCTGGATCGACGCTGCCATGAAAGCCGGGATCGCCTGCGCCGGATGCTGGCCGTCGCTATCCATCGTGAGGGCGTGCGTAAAGCCCGCCTGCGCCGCCTGGGTGATGCCGTGCAGCACCGCCGAACCTTTGCCCTGGTTGCGGGGCAACACCATCACCCGCAGGCCGGCATCGGTCTGCGCCAGGGCCTGGAGTTGCAGATCGGTGCCGTCGGTGCTGCCGTCCACCACCACCCAGACCGGGTTCCAGAACTGGCGTGCCTGACGCACGGTGTCGAGCACCTGGGGGCCGGGGTTGTAACTGGGGATCAGCACCAGATGGCTGGTCGATGCAAAGCGAAAAGGCTCAGTCATCGGATCTTGCGGCGATGGCAGCAGGCCAGCCGACGCTGGCGGCCTGGCGCGTCATGCGTTGTACGCCACGGCGTCATCGACTTTGCGGATATTGAAGCGGCGCTGCTGCCAGGCCATGAAGGCGCGTTTGGGTTGCAGGATGTTGGCGCTGTAGTACAGCATCTTGAACACCAGCAGTGAGCGCCAGATCGGCGTTTTGCCAAAAATGTCGCCGGCCAGCACTGACAACAGCGCTTCCTTGACCCGAAACACGTTTTTCGGATGCATGAAAAAGTCACGCATGATGGGGTTGGTGACGCGGTAGATGAACCACGAGAATTCGCGCGGCCCGTGGCGCATCAGGCGGTCAAAACGCGCCAGTGCAGCCCCCGAGCGGGCCGGGGCGGTCAGACAGGTGTGGATGGCCTCGGCACCGATCACCGCGCTGTTCATGGCCAGCCAGACGCCGGAGGAAAAAACCGGGTCAATGAAGGCGTAAGCGTCCCCCAGCATCAGATAGTTGGTGCCGTGATTTCGCTCAGACACATACGAGAAATTGCCGGTGGCCTCGACCCGGCTGACCCGGGTGGCGTCTTGCAGTCGTGCGCTCAAGGCCGGGCTGGACGCAATGTTGTCCATCAGAAACTGCTCCAGCGTGCGCTGGCCGCGGGTCTTGATGTGGTAGGGCCAGGTCACCATGCCGACACTGGTGGTGCCATTGGTCAGCGGAATGAACCAGAACCAGCCATGGTCAAACCAGAATATCGTGATATTGCCCTCGTCGTGACCCTCGTTGCGCCGCGCCTGGGTGAAGTGGGCATAGACCGCCGAACTGTTGTGTTTGGGGTTGCTTTGCTTGATCTTGAAGCGGTTGGCAAAAAAGGTGTCGCGCCCGGAGGCGTCCACGACAAAACGCGCCTGCCACTGCTGCTCGCGCTCGTCGTCATGCCGGGCGGTGACGCGCGCGCCACCATCGGCTGAAAAGTCCACCGCCATCACCTTGCAGCCTTCGAGCACTTCAGCGCCCTTGCGCGCGGCATGGCGGATCAAAATCTGGTCGAACTCGGCGCGCTTGACCTGATAGGCATGGGGCATGGACTTGTCCCAGGCATCGGCAAAGTGAAAGGTCTGTTTCGCGTTGTGGGTGGGCGAGACAAACTCGGCGCCGGGTTTGAACATGCCAATGGCCTTGATCTCGTCGGCAATGCCCATCTTCTCGAAAAGGGGCAAATTGGCCGGTAGCAAGGACTCGCCAATATGAAAGCGTGGATGATGGTTTTTTTCCAGCAGCACCACCTTGTGGCCCTGTTCGGCGAGCAGACTCGAAACGGTCGAGCCGGCCGGGCCGCCGCCAATCACCAACACATCACACGGGTGTGGCGCGTCGCTGGAAGCTTGACTGGCGGTTGATTGCACCCTGGTTTGGCCCATCTGTCGTTGGCGGTGATTGGTCGATTGGTGCGCTCGATGATAGTCGGTTTGCCTGCGCCAGAACCGCCCAACTATGGGCTGACCGGTGACCCCAATGCGTTGAGCAAATGCCCTTTGCTGGTGTACACCATCAGGATGTCGAGTTGTGCCGCTTCGAGCCCCTGCGCGGTGACCGTGGCGAGCACCTGCACGGCCATGGGTGCCATTTGACGACACTGGATGGCAAACGCCACGTCGCACTGTGCCGGCACCGGTTGCTTGAAGACACACTTCCTGACCGATGCCAGCACGCCCACCAGATCACCGGTGAGCGACCTGACATACGGGTCGCCCGCGAGCAGACCGGCACCGGCGAGTTGCGCTGCGGTTTCAATCAGCAGGGCTCCCGGCACCACGGGCATGCCGGGAAAGTGCCCTTGAATGATCAGATTGGTCAAGGGCCAGTTGGCTCTGCCAACAAAACTGTGCGCACCGTGGATGACCAGGTGCTGGCACACAAAAATGTCACCGCGGTGTGGCAGCAGGGCCTCTATCTGTGGCCGGTCCAGCTCAAACGGATAGTGCATCTGCGCGGGGCTCACGACACGTACCGGCGCGCGATCAGCGTGGCGTTGCTGCCACCAAAGGCGAACGAATTTGACATCACCGCGTCGATCCGGCAGTGGTGGCGTGCCTGCAGGGGCACGTAGTCCAGGTCACAGCGAGGATCCGGATGCTCCAGGTGGGCCGTGGGCGGCAATGAACCACTGCGCATGGCCATGATGGAAAGCGCCAGCTCAAGCGCACCACCGGCACCAATCAGGTGACCATGCACCGCCTTGGTCGAACTCACCGCCAACCGGTCGGCGACGGCACCAAACACGGCACGGATGGACTGGGTTTCGATCACATCACCCGCGTCCGTGGCGGTGCCATGGGCATTGAGGTACCCAATGTCACCGGCACCGAGCGCCGCGATGTCCAGCGCCTGCTGCATGGACGCCACTTGTCCTTGCACGCTCGGGTTGGTCAGGTGCTGGGCATCACTGCTGCAGCCATAGCCGGCCAGCTCTGCCAGCGCCGGCGCCTGGCGCTGTTGCACCCGTGCCTGGCTTTCCAGCACCAGCGCTGCGGCACCCTCGCCCAGCACAAATCCATTGCGGTCCAGCGAGAAGGGGCGACAACTGTGTGCCGGGTTGCGGCTGTCGGGTTTGGCCATGACCCGCAGCGCGTTCCACGCCATCAGCGAACCCGGCGTCAGCATGGATTCGGTGCCAAGCACCACGGCAGCATCGAGGTAGCCGTGCCGAATGGCACGAAACGCCTCACCCGCCGCCACCGCAGACGAGGCACAGGCCACACTGTAGGTGTTGCTGGCACCGGCCAGACCGTAGTGCATGGAGACGGCGGCCGCGGCCGCATTGGCCATCATGCGCGGCACCGACAAGGGGTGCATGACGGTGGGGTTCTTGTGGGCATGGCTGGGTGCCGTGAGCGCCGCAAAATAACGGGCGTACAGGCCGTCGAGCGTGTGCGCGCCACCAAAACCGATGCCGGCAAAGACACCAAAACGGGCGCTGTCAGCCGGATGGCTGCTGATACTGGCGTGTTTCAGGGCCTCGTCAGCGGCTACCAGGGCAAACTGGGTCGCCCGGTCAAGGGAGGCAAATTTTTTGTCGAGCAGGCTGGCGGGATCTGCCGCCACCGCCGCCATCAGCAGGTTGGACAAGCCGCCGGTGATGTCGGTCGGGGCTGGCCGGATGGCACTTTGACCTTGCAGCGCCGCGGCAAAGCTGCTGCTGCTGTCGCTGCCCAGCGGGGTGATCATCCCCAGCCCGGTGATCAGGACCCGGTTCACTCAGCCCACCGAAGGTGCGGCATCCACCACCGGCAGTTGCCCGTTGTGATGCGCTCGCACCGACGCCTCGATGTCGGCCACCATGTCGGTAAAACTCATGCTCAGGTAGCGCATTGGCTCGGGGATTTGCAGACCAAACTTGTCTTCCACTTCAAACAACATCTCCAGCAGGCCCAAAGAATCCAGCTGCAGGTCAGCCACGGTCAGGTCAGGCTGGGTGAATTTCTCCGGATCAACCCCTGCCGTGTTGATCAAGTACTCTTTGATGATGTTGTCGAGCATGAAAAAGCCTCATTTTTAAGGGGATTGTAATGAGCCACCGGCGATATCTGACGGCACGCAGGGCGGGTCTGCGGGGGACATTCTGCGACGAAAACTGTAGTAACCTTGCGTTCAAGACCACCGCGCCACGACCGCCTGGTGTTTGACTGTGGGTCCGTTTTTTGTGGGTGCCTGTGAGGCTTGGATGGTCCGAATTCGTCAACTTGGCCTGTTTTATGTGATGCTGCTGTGGCTCGGCCTGATGCTGTTGGCCGGCAATGTGGCGGTGCTGCCACTGCTGGCCACGCCGCGCCGCTTTCGCGAGCCGCTGGTGCAGGGGCTGATTAGCGGCGTGTTTCGCGTTTTTTTGACCGGCGCCGAGCGCAGCGGTCTGATGCAGCTCGATTTGCGCCAGCTCGATGCGCTGAATCAGCAAACGGGACTGGTGCTGGTGGCCAATCATCCCAGCATGATCGACGTGTTCCTGGTGATTTCAAGGGTGCGGCGCGGCGTCTGCCTGATGAAGGCCAGCATCGGCAGCAACATTCTGTTTGGTGCGGGTGCCTATCTGGCGGGTTATGTGTCCAACCACAAACCCGGCCAGATGCTGCGCAGCGCCAGCAGCACGGTGCTCAGGGGGCCGCATTTGCTGGTGTTCCCGGAAGGCACCCGCACCACGCGCCAGCCCGTCAATGACATCAAGCCCGGCGTGGCTTTGATTGCCAAGCGGACCGGGCAACCGCTGCAGACCCTCCTGATCCGCACCAACTCACCCTACCTGAGCAAGGGCTGGACGCTGTTTCGCCCGCCCCGGTTTCCACTGATCTATCAAGCCCGTATCGGCGCGCAACTGCCCGCCACAGGTGCGTGCGCCGATACCGCGCGCCACCTGCAGCGCTACTACGAGGCGCAGATGACCCGCTCGATTGATGAAGGTTTGCGCCTCTGAGAGCCCTGGTCGCCGCAGTTTTTTTGGCCTCAACAATCCTGTCAGACGGTATTGCGGATGTGGCGCAGCGATGCCGCCGCAAAGACCAGGCCCACGACTGCCCCGCTGATCACGTCGAGCGCGACATGCTGCAACGACGCCATGGTGGACCAGGCGATGCCCAGACAAAGCACCCAGCTCATCCAGGTGAGGCTGTTGGGCGTGTGCAACTGCCACAGGATGCGCCCCAGCCAGCAGGCTGAAAACACCGCCGACGCCACGTGCAGCGACGGACAGGCATTGCCCGCAGCGTCCACACCCTTGATCATCGCCAGGGCTGGATAGTGGCGCCAGTCGATGTCAACCGTGGGGGTCTGCGTCGGGAAAAACCAGAACAGGGCCAGACACAGCAAGCACATCAGTCCAACCCACAAGCCATACAGGATCAGCGCCCGCAGGTTGCCCATCAATGCTGGCGGCAGTGACACATACACCCACAGTGATGCATAGATCGGGAAAGAATACGGCGTGAACGCGACCCAGTCGTCGAGCCAGATCCTGGGCATGACCCACGGCACCCCATCAGGGTGGTGCAGCACCTGAAAATAAGCCCAGAAAAACAGCGCCATGAACAGCGAGGTACCAAGGGCCTTGAGCGGCCAGTAACGGACCAGGCGGTCTGCAATGCGTTGTGGCCATTGGGGTTTCATGGAGGAAACGGCGCGGTCGCGGCGCCTGAAATAGGGGTTGCGCGATTGTGCCAGCGTATAATTTTTTGGGGGTAAAAGTCGGCCACCACGCCTTTTTGCAGTGCGCTCCTGACAGGGTAGACACAGCCTGCCGCACTGTCCAACCATGAAAATAATCTCAAATGTCTGACGTTCCCTCTGTTGCCCTGGATACCCTCATGAATGAGGTCGCCGAGTTGATCATAGAAGCGCTGAACCTGGAGGTTCAGGCCAGTGAGGTCTTGCCCGATGACCCGCTGTACGGCGAGGGCCTGGGGCTGGACTCCATTGACATGCTTGAAATTTCGCTGGTGATCTCCAAACGCTATGGCTTCCAGCTGCGCTCAGACAACGAGCACAATGCGCAGATCTACGCGTCGCTGCGCGCACTGACCCAACACATTGCCAGCCAGCGCACCCAATGAGCCTGAGCTGGTCGCAGGCATGGCGCGGCGCGGCGGCTGGCGCACTGCTGCTGGCCTGGACCGTGTCGGCCCACCTGGGCAGTGCCGGCGTCGGCAGTGCCGATGTGAACGCAGCCATTGCCACTACCCCGCTGCTGCTGGCCTGGGCGGTGCTGTTGTGGCAGGTCAAGCAGCGCGCCGTTCGCCTGGCGGGTCTGCTGCTGGCACTGGCTGCGGTGCTGGCCTTGTGGCCCCAATTGCGACAGAACGTCGCGCTTTTGTATTACCTGCAACACCTGGGCACCCATCTGGCGCTGGCCGTGCTGTTTGGGCGCACCCTGCGCCAGCCGGGCGAGCCGCTGATCACCCGCATGGCCCGATACATCTTTGGCCATACCCTGTCCGCGCGCAAACTCCGGTACACGCGGCAAGTCACCTGGGCCTGGACGTTGTTCTTCCTGGGCAACGCGCTGGTTTCTACCGGTCTGTTTTTTTGGGCCACACCGGCCGTCTGGTCGGTACACGCCAACTTGCTGACCGGACCCCTGATCGCCGGGATGTTTCTGGCCGAGCATCTGGTGCGCCAGCGTGTCTTGCCGCCACACGAACGCCCGGGTCTGGCCGACGTGATCCGGGCCTACCGCCAGCGCGCAGCTTTGGGTAACTCGGCGCAGCAGCCACCGGAGCACGGTGCATGAGCCTGCTGCCGCTGGTGAGTGAGCGCACACTGGGCGATACGTTGGCCTGGCGCCCCGCAGGGCCGGTCACGGTGGGGGAGTACCTGGCGGACGCGCAGGCGGTGGCGGCTGAGCTGCCCGCTGGCAACTGGGTGCTGAACCTGTGCGAAGACCGCTACCACTTTGCCGTGCTGTTTGCCGCTTGCCTGCTGTCTGGCAAGACCAGTCTGCAGCCGGCGTCGCAGTCACCTGAAACGCTGCTGCGCCTGGCGCAGGACTATGCTGGGGCTTTTTGCGTGACCGATGGCAGCTTTGATCTGCCGGGCTTGGCCCGCATGGCGTTCCCTGAGCTCAACCGGCTGGCGCGCCCGCCGGTGAACGACATGCCAGCCATTGCCGCCGACCGGGTGGTGGCGATCTTGTTCACCTCGGGCTCCACCGGTCTGCCCCAGCCACACGGCAAGACCTGGGGCAAACTGGTGCAAAACGGCCAGGCCGAGGCGCTTGGGCTGGGCTTGGGCAAGCACCCGCCGGTGCTGGTCGGCACGGTGCCGGCACAGCACAGCTACGGTTTTGAGTCCACCTTTTTAATGGCGCTGCACGGGGGTTGCAGCTTTTGGAGCGGCAAGCCGTTTTACCCGCAGGATGTTGTCGAGGCTCTGCAGGCGGTACCGCAACCGCGCATGCTGGTCACCACCCCCTACCACCTGTCGGCGCTGCTGGGCTCGGGTCTGGCGTGGCCGACGCTGCAACGCTGCCTGTCCGCCACTGCGCCGTTGAGTACCGAGCTGGCCGCGCAGGTGGAGCAACGCAGTGGCGCACCGGTGCATGAGATCTATGGCTCCACCGAATCGTCGCAACTGGCCTGCCGGCGCACCACAGACGGAGCCGCCTGGCGTTTGCTGCCCGGAGTGCAACTGACACAGGCGAGCGACACCAGCTACGCGCAGGGCGGCCACGTCGAGGGACGGGTGCCGTTGTCAGACCTGATCGAGTTACGGCCCGATGGCTACTTTCTGTTGCACGGCCGCCATGCAGATCTGGTCAACATTGCGGGCAAAAGAACTTCGCTGGGTTACCTGAACCACCAGTTGTGCGCCATCGAGGGTGTGCAGGACGGTGCGTTTTTTCTGCCGGATGCCCAGGCGACAGAGGCCGTCACCCGACTGAGCGCTTTTGTGGTGGCACCGGGCCTGC
The DNA here is from genome assembly GCF_018063565.1 of Rhodoferax sp. GTDB lineage: Bacteria > Pseudomonadota > Gammaproteobacteria > Burkholderiales > Burkholderiaceae_C > Rhodoferax. The sequence continues at coordinate 30,338 of NZ_JAGPBB010000021.1, read as the reverse complement.
CGCGCGCTGCACTGCTGGCGGCGTTGCGCCATCGCATCGATCCCATTTTTTTGCCACGCCCGCTGGTCCAGCTCGATGCCCTGCCACGCAACAGTACCGGCAAGCTGCCACGCAGCGCACTACAGGCGCTTTACCAGCAACACACGCATGGCTGAGGCCGTGTTCACCTGGCAGGTGCCACCGGAGCACCCTGCATTTGCCGGACATTTTCCGGGGCATCCCATCCTGCCTGGCGTCCTGCTGCTGGACCAGGCCCTGCTGTTTGCCCAGCAACATCTGGGACAGCCTGAACCGGGCTGGCAGATCACGCAGGCCAAGTTCCTGAGTCCGTGCGGCCCGGGCGATGCGCTGGTGTTTTCCTTTCGGGATGGCGCTCGCGGCGCGCTGGCGTTCACGGTGAGTTGTGCCGGTCGCACCATGGCCACTGGCAGCGTGTTGCCACCGTTGCCATGAAACCCGATCCTCGTCCCGACTGGATGCAGCAGCAGGAACGCAGCCATGCGCTGGTGTTGCGTCTGATGGTCTGGATCTCGCTGACTTTTGGCCGTCGCCTGGGCCGGCTGGTGCTGCACGGTATCACCGCCTACTTTGTGCTGTTTGCACCCATGGCACGGCGCGCCAGTCGCGCCTACCTGACGCGTGCGCTGGGTCGGCACGCCGGCTGGCGCGATGGTTATCGCCATGTGTTGAGCTTCGCCAGCACCATCCACGACCGGGTCTATCTGCTCAACGACCGTTTCGATGTGTTTGACATCGAGGTGCGGGGGGCGCAGGCGCTGCAGGCGGCCTTGCAACGACAGCCCGGGGCCTTGCTGGTGGGCGCGCACCTGGGCAGTTTTGAAGCCCTGCGCGCCATCGGCCGGGACCAGCAGGGTCTGCGTGTCGCGATGCTGATGTACGAGCAGAACGCGCGCAAGCTCAATGCCACGCTGGCTGCCATTAACCCGCGCGCCATGCAAGACATCATTGCGCTGGGACAGCTCGACTCGATGCTGCAAGTGCGCGACAAGCTCGACGCCGGATACCTGGTGGGCATGCTGGCGGACCGATCCCTGGGCGGCGACACCACGCTGGCGGCTGATTTTCTGGGGCACAGTGCCGACTTTCCGCTCGGCCCCTGGCGCATGGCGGCGATGCTCAAACGCCCTGTGTTCCTGATGGCCGGGCTGTATCTGGGCGGCAACCGCTACCAGTTGCATTTTGAATTGCTGGCCGATTTCTCAGAGATCGAACGCCGCCAGCGTGATGCCGCGATTCAGACTGCCGTGCAGCGTTATGCTGACAGCCTGACCCGGCTGTGTCGGCTGGCACCCTACAACTGGTTTAATTTCTTCGATTTTTGGCAAAAAAAATGATCCGATGCTGCTGTATGGCCATGATGGTGACGCTGGGGTTGGCAGGCAACGCGTGGGCGGCCTTCGATCTGGATCAGCTCATGGGTGAACTGGCTAAAAACAAGGGGGGCCGCGCGCGCTTTGTCGAAAAGCGCCACATCGCGCTGCTCGACAAACCGGTACAGTCCAGCGGCGAAATGCTCTACAGTCCGCCCGACCGGCTCGAAAAGCGCACCTTGTTGCCCAAACCGGAAACCATGGTGCTTGACAAAGACCAGCTCAGCCTGGAGCGCGACAAGCGCCGGATGTCGATCCATTTGAGCAGCCGCCCTGAAGCCCAGGCTTTTGTCGACAGCATCCGCAGCACCCTGGCGGGCAACCGGCAGGTGCTGGAGCAAAACTATGCGCTTCAACTGCAGGGCGATAGCAGGCAATGGGTGCTGACCCTGATGCCCAGTGCGCCCGCCATCTCGGCGCTGCTGCAACGCATCACGGTCAGCGGCAGCAACAGCCAGGTGCGCCACATCGAGTACCTGCAAGTCGATGGCGACCGCTCCGAGATCGCCATTGAGCCGATCGACAGCCCATGAAGTCTGCGAAGCTGCGGGTGTTTCTGCTTTGGCTGCTGTGTATGCTGGCTGGTGCAGCGGTGGTCTGGAACAGCCGGTTTTCCGCCGACATGTCGTTTTTCCTGCCATCCAAACCCAGCGCCGAGCAGCGCGCCCTGGTCGGCCAGTTGCAAGACGGTACGGTCTCGCGCTTGCTGATGTTGTCCATCGATGGCGCCGATGCCGTGCAGCGCGCTGCGGTATCGCGGGCGTTGCGCCAACGCCTGGCCCGCGATCCGGCCTATGTGTCGGTGCAGAACGGCGAGGCTGGTGGACTCGAAGGCGAGCGTGACCTGCTGCTGCGCTACCGCTATCAGCTCAGTCCGACGGTGTCGGCGGAACGCTTTACCGAAGCCGGCCTGCAGGCCGCCGTCGCCAACACCATTGACTTGCTGTCCTCGCCACTGGGGCTGATGTTCAAGCCCTATCTGGCGCGCGACCCGACCGGGGAACTGCTGGAGGTGGTGACCCAGTTCAACCCCGGTGCCCAGCCTGAAACGCGCGCCGGTGTCTGGGCTTCGCGAAACGGCGAGCGGGCCATGCTGCTGGCACAAACCCGCGCGCTGGGTGCCGACACCGATGGCCAGGGCGCAGCGATTGCAGGCGTGCAGCAGGCTTTTGACGAGGTGCTTTCGCAACAGGGGCGCCGCGGCATGACACTGCAGGTCTCGGGCCCGGGCAAGTTCGCAGTGCAGGCACGCGAAACCATCAAGACCGAGGTGTCGCGTCTGTTTCTCATCAGCATGGCGGGCATCGTGGGGGTGTTGCTGTGGGTGTATCGCTCGCCACGGCTGCTGGCTCTGGGGCTGCTGCCCATGCTCAGCGGTGCGCTGGCCGGGGTGGCCGTGGTGAGTCTGGTGCATGGCACGGTGTTTGGCATCACCGTGGGGTTTGGCTCGGCACTGATCGGCGAGGCGGTGGATTACGCCATCTACTTCTTTGTGCAGTCCGGGCGCATCGGGCTGGACAACTGGCGCCGGGTGTTCTGGCCGACGGTGCGCCTGGGGGTGCTGACCTCGGCGCTGGGTTTTGGGGCGCTGCTGTTTTCAGGCTTTCCGGGCTTGTCGCAACTAGGTTTGTACGCCTTGTCCGGGGTTGTGACAGCGGCCCTGGTGACCCGGTTTGTGTTGCCCACGCTGGCAGGCACGCATTTCAGTGTGCCAGCGCCGGCACCCTGGGTGCACCGTGCGCTGGCGCAGTTGGGCAAAGCGCATCGCCTGCGAGCCGGGGTGGCGCTGCTGGCGCTGCTGGCAGGGGGCTACCTATGGCTGCAGCGTGCCAATTTGTGGGATGCGAACCTGTCGGCGCTGTCCACCGTCAGCCAGGACGAGGCCAACGCCGACTCACGCATGCGGGCCGACCTGGCCGCACCCGATGCGCGCTACCTGGTCACCATTCACGCACCAGACCAGGAAAGCGCCTTGCAGGCCGCCGAACGGGTTGGCGCGCAACTCGATCGGCTGGTGGCGCAAGCGGTGATTGGCGGCTACGACAGCCCGGCGCGTTTCCTGCCCAGTGCCGTGCAGCAACAGCAGCGTCTGGCCAGCCTGCCAGCGCCGGATGTCTTGCAGGTGCGACTGCGCAGCGCGCTGGCCGAGTCACCACTGGGTGCCGACAAACTCGCCCCGTTTGTGGCTGACGTGCAGGCCGCCCGCAGCGCCGGTGTGATGCGCCGGGCCGATCTGAGCGGCAGCGCGCTGGCGCTGGCGGTGGACTCGATGCTGATGCCGGTGGCATCAGGCGGCTGGACCGTGATGATGCCTTTGCGCCCCGCCCCGGGTGCGCCCGATGCTGCCATTCCGCCAGAAAAACTGCGGGCCGCGTTGGCCGGAAGTGGCGCGTTGTTTGTCGATTTGAAGGCCGAGTTTGAGGCGCTCTACAGCGGCTATATGGATGAGGCGGTGCAACTGTCGCTGGCCGGTTTTGTGGCGATTGTGCTGTTGCTGGCGCTGACGCTGCGCTCACCGCAGCGTCTGCTGCGGGTGCTGCTGACGCTGGTGTTGACGGTGATGGGCGTGATCGCGTTGCTGCACCTGTCTGGCACGCGCCTGCACCTGCTGCACCTGGTGGGCATGCTGCTGATTGTGGCGGTGGGCTCCAACTATGCCTTGTTCTTTGACCGACCTGCTGGCGGTGAGCCGCTGGACGCGGCCACGCTGATGTCGATGGCAGTCGCCACACTGACCACGGCGATCGGCTTTGGCACCCTGGCCCTGTCGAGTGTTCCGGTGCTGCAGGCCATCGGTGTCACGGTCGGGCCGGGTGCGCTGCTGGCCCTGTTCCTGGCGGCAGTGCTGGTGTATCCGGCACAATCCAGGTGAATCAATAATGATAGCTGCAAGCGCAATTACAGAAAGCGCTAGACGCCATTTTTGTTCATTTATCGATGAAACCCTCGTGGCCACCAGCGCGGTACACCGTGGCGGGGCCGACACTTTGCTGGTGATGTTGCCCGGCGCGCTGATGACACCGCAGCACATGGAGCAGGCCGGCATATTGGCGGCGGTGCAGCAGCGTGGGTTGCCACTTGACCTGATCGCACCTGATCTGCACGCCCTGGAGGGCTGCAACCGCGCCGCACTGCACGCGCTGGCAGTTGGCCTTCTGTTGCCGGCGCGTGCGCACTACCGGCAGGTGTGGTTGGGCGGTATTTCGCGGGGCGGGCAACTGGCCTTGTCCTGCCTGGCCGAGCACGCCGCACTGGTGGACGGTCTGTGCTTGATTGCGCCGTATGCAGGCAGCCGCCTGACCACCAACGCGATCCGGCGCGCCGGCGGCATCGATGCCTGGCAAGCCAGCCCCGCGCAGTGGCAAGACCCGGAGTTCCGCCTATGGCAATGGCTCAAGCAACCTGACATCCAGATCCCGGTCTTCATGGGTTACGGCGCGCATGACCGGTTTGCCGATGGCATGGCCTTGCTGGCTGCACGTTTACCCTCAGCCCACCACTGCCAGTTGCCCGGTGCGCACGACTGGCCAGTGTGGCAGCGGCTGTGGGCGCAATTTCTGGACCTGGGTTTCTTTGCCCGTCGTTCATGACACGCCGCCCGGTCACCCCTGCCTTGCTGAAAGTTTCGGCTGCCGTGCATGCGATGGCGGCTCTGGGCACGCTGGCCGTGCCTGGCCTGTGGCCGTGGGCCCTGGGGGCACTGGTGAGCAATCATGCCGCACTGACCTTGGCAGGATTGCTGCCGCGTGCGCACTGGCTCGGTCCGAACATCAGCCGTTTGCCCGCCGCAGCGGTCGCCCGACAACAGGTGGCACTCACCCTGGACGACGGGCCCGACCCCGAGGTGACCCCGCGTGTGCTTGATCTGCTGGACGGTGCCGGTGCCAAAGCCAGTTTCTTTTGCATCGGCTGGCGCGCCAGGCAACACCCGGGGCTATGCCGGGAGATCGTGGCGCGAGGCCACCGGATAGAAAACCATGGCGATGCGCATTCCAACGCCTTTTCGCTGTATGGTCCGGCGCGCATGCGGCGCGACATATCGACAGCGCAAAACACGCTGAGCGACATCACCGGCCAGGCACCCCTGTTTTTTCGACCCACCGCCGGACTGCGCAACCCGTTTCTGGAGCCAGTGCTGGCACAACTTGACCTGAACCTGGCCAGTTGGACACGCCGCGCCTATGACACCCGCGAAGGACGTGCGCAAGTGGTGCTACAGCGCCTGACCCGTCGCCTTGCGGCGGGCGACATTTTGCTGATGCACGACGGCCACGCTGCCCGCACGCCGCAGAACCAGCCGGTGATCCTGGCCACCCTGCCCCTGTTGCTGCAGACAATGGCCCGGCACGGCCTGCAGCCCGTGACCCTGAAGGATGCCTTGACATGACGACCCGCTTCATGCCCACCCTGCTTGACCAGGCCAGTCAGCCCTTTCGGTCCAGTGGCCGTTTTGCCTACCACTACGCACGCGGCAAGCTCGGGGGTGACTGCATTTTTCGCGAGCTGCTCAGGCGCGGCATCTTGCCGGCGCAAGGGCATTTTCTGGACCTGGGCTGTGGCCAGGGCAGCCTGTTTGCCTGGCTGCTGGCAGCGCGCCAGCTTTACCAGCAAGGTCAGTGGCCCGCTGATTGGCCGGCGCCACCGCAACCCTTGAGCCTGCGTGGCGTGGAGCTGATGCAAAACGATGTGGATCGCGCCGCGCTGGCCTTTGGTGCGAAGCACCCGCTGGTGCACATTGAGCAAGGTGACATGAACCGGGCCGACTTTGGCCAGCCCGATGTCATCACCATTCTGGATGCGCTGCATTATTTTGACCATGAGCAACAGCAGCGTGTGCTGCAGCGCATTCACGCCGCCCTGCCCCCAGGTGGCCTGTTTCTGACGCGCATTGGCGACGCCAGCGCGGGACTGCCGTTTCATGTGTCCAACTGGGTGGACCATGTGGTGACCTTTTTTCGCGGACACCGCTTGCCGCGTCTGTATTGCCGCAGCCTGGCTGACTGGAAACGGCTGCTGGGCGAAATCGGGTTTGACGTGCAGAGCGAGGCGATGAACGAAGGCAAGCCGTTTGCCAATGTGATGCTGGTGTGCAGAAAGCAGTGCTGAAAACCCATGGGCGCCAACTTTGTGCTTGTTTCGCGGCTCACATTCAGGTTGGCATCGCAGCGCCCGGCGCTATGTCAACGAATGGGGGCGCAGCTGGGAGATGCCCGGTTTTTACCAGAATCACGCAGCCCTCCCGGCTGAACGGTTGGTGTTGACTGAGGTGAGGGCTGCGCAGCCAGCTGCCTGCGGGGTAGCTGCCGTGCTCGTCGGAGAACACGCCTTCAAGCACCAATATTTCTTCACCGCCGTAGTGCCGGTGCGGATTGAAGAAAGTGCCCGGCGCCCAGCGCACCATGGCCGTGTGCTGGGTGCCAAATTCGGATAGCGGCAACACGGTCAACCCCGCCACCAAACCCTGAAACCACGTCGCGCGACGGGTGTCCACCACGCAGCACTCGGTGTCGGCAGGGTCCAGGTAGCCTAGCTTCACAAACAACAGGCAGCCCGCCTCGCACCAGGGGGCGTGACGCGAGTCGGGCGGGTTCTTGAGGTAAGTGCCCGGACCGTACTGACCGGCCTCGTCGCTCAAGGTGCCTTCGAGCACAAGGATTTCTTCCCCCAGCTCGTGCAGGTGCACATCAAAACGGGCTCCAGCTGCATACCGAACAAGCGACGTAGACCGCGCGACTTCACCACCCTCACCCTCCAGCAGTCTGCGCTGAATCTGGGCGCAAGCTGAAGCCTGCCAAGGCAATGCCGTGCTGGCTACGACACAACGCAAGGAGAGGTCTGCGTTCAGACCGGTATTCGCCGCCAGACTCATGGTATGGCCTTGCTGCGCGCCGGTGCCGCCAGAAATGGTTGTGTCAACTGACACACATTGACACGCGCTTTGAGGCGGGCTGCCAACAGGTACAAGCCGCCCAGCTTGCGATGCAAAAACAGCGTATCAATGGGCGGAATGTGCCAGAAGTCGCGCTCCAGGCCCAGCGCCACCCCTGCTTCGCGCAGGCGTTGCACCAGGTCGGTGTGGCCAAAGTTGAACTCACCCGCCTGACGCAGTGGCTCCAGCGCCATCTGCATCATGTCCAGTACCGCCGTCTGATGCGTGGGCAGGACGTCCTCGTCAAAATAGCCAATCTCCATGGCAGCCTGCTTCATGGCCGCGCGGTCCCCGGCCAGGGCTGCGACCATCAGTTGGCGATAGGCCGCGCCAAAGGCGGGGGCAAATGCCCGGGTGGCGCCGAAGTCCAACAAGATTAATTGACCCGTGAGCGGGTCATAGCGATAGTTGGCAAAGTTGGGGTCGGTTTGCATCAGGCCAAACTCAAACAACTCCCTGAACAACAGGCGTACCAACAGCCGCACGATGCGGTCGCGCTCGGCCTGCGGCGCCTCGGTCATCGACTCAATGGGCACACCCCCCACAAACGACATGGCCAACACATGCGTGGTGGTCAGGTCGACGTGTAACTGCGGCACCACAAACTCGGGTGAATCGGCCAGCAGGTCGGCAAAGCGCTGCAAGTGAGCGCCCTCGGCCTGGTAATCGGCCTCTTGGCGCAGTTGGCGTTTGGCCTCCAGCAACAGTGGCGCAATGTCAAGTGTGCTGGGCAGCAAGCCAGACAGTCGCAACAGCGTAGCCACGTTGTTGACGTCGCTGCTGATGCTTTTTCGCACTCCGGGATACTGGATCTTGATGGCCAGGTCGCGCCCATCCAGCGTTTTGGCACGGTGCACCTGGCCAATGGAGGCGGCGGCGATGGGGGTGAACGAAAAGGGCTCGAACCGCTGCTGCCATTTGCCACCCCAGTTGGCCGTCAGCACGGCATGGACCTGACGGGGTGGCATGGCATGGGCATCCGAGCGCAGGCGCGCCAGAATGGCAGCCATCTCGGGCGGCAGCAGGTCGCCGGCGTCCATCGAGATCAGTTGCCCGACCTTCATCGCCGCGCCCCGCATCTGTGCCAGTTGCTGGGTAATCTTGAGGGCGTTGGCGGGGGTCAGCAGCAGGTCGCTGATTTTGGGGCGTTTGCCTTGCGCCAACTCCCGGGCACCCGCCAGCAGCATGTTTCCCGCCACACCAGAGGCCATTTGCCCCATGCGCATCAAGCGGCTGAGGCGGCCACTGGGCACGATTGAGCTGACGCCGGGCGGTCTGGTCATCAAAGCAGGTGGGTCAATGGGCATTCTCGTGTGCACCTTTGTGGTTTGGGTTGGGCTTGAGGGCCATGCGATCGTGTTCATAGGTCATGGGTATCTGCATTGCGCGGGTCTTCCCTCACCACGACATTTATGGCAACTCCTTCTACAGTTCAGACTTGCAACCGGGTAGGCCGCGATGGACTCGAGATTACGGCACATCAGTCGATGCCCTTGCTGCCTTGCCGGGTTTACACCCAGGCACAACACGCCGCTCAAACACACCGCACTGCTGTCCCTGGTTACCACGTGGTGCTGCGCTGAGGTCATTGATGGTTGCTGACACTTGATCCGGCATTCGCTTTGGATAAGCTCGGTTTATCATCAGCGCTATGAACAGTACGCCGGATCTTGCCCAAATACGTTTCCAGAACGCTTTGGCGCTGTTTGATGAGTTCGTCCACAACACGGTGAAGCACCCAGACGCGGCAACGTTGCGGGGATTGGAAGGCCGGTTTGCACTGCGGGTTCAGGTTCAGCCGAGTTACTGGAGTCAAATCAAGAGTCGATCACGGCAGATCGGCGAGCGACTGGCACGGCAGTTTGAGCAACTGTGCCAAAAACCCCATGGCTGGATGGATCAGGTCCATGCCACCCAACTCACCCCCGCCGACCCTGACGGCCACCTGCCCGCTACGGGCAATGACAGTCCAGGTCCGCAAGATGATGACGAACGCTTTATCGTCGGACTGGTCCTCACCTACTACCGACGCCACCCGCAGCGTGCGCGCACTCGCCTGCTTGACTTACTCGGTGAAGCATTGACGCCCGCTCCAGCGAGCACACGCTCAGCAAGCAGTTCCCCGCCCAATACGCCCCAAACCCCGTCGGCGGCTGACGAGGCTTTCGCACTGTGGCGCAAGACACAAGCCAGTGTTGCGCCTTTGAAACAAAAGAAGTAGCGCTGGCGCACTTGAGCAACAATTGCTTGCTCAAGATAATATTTTGTTTATCATTAGGGCAAGTTTGTCGGATCTCCTCACAGATTTCTGGCGAACCAGGATCACCCATCAACCCACAACGCATCCATGTTGTCCGCAGCCTGAAATGCGTCAACGATGTCGCACCGCCAGGGGCGACGTCAGCCGAGTCCGCTTAAGTGATTCGACTGACGCCGCTGAGCGCACATCTGTATCCCGGCGAATTCCCGTGAAACGAATGACTGAAATCTACACAGACCCAGTGCGCCCACGAAGTTGACAACTCAACGCACAGTGGGCAAGGAGAAATTATCATGATAAAGAACTTGTATTGGAGTTATGCCCCTGTTGCACCCGAAATGGGATATCGGGCCCGCCTACTGATGGCCGCAGTTTTGCGGGCCGCCGGCCTGGTTCTGACCAGAATTGCCCGCAGACTCGCTGCCGTTCCAAATCCGCGGCCACGGGCCATGGTGGAGCGAGAACTGGAGTTCTACGCCGAGGCTGGCGCCCCCGAAGGCGCGTTGTATGCTGATGGCGTCCTGATCGGCTATGTGTCAGGCGTCAAACGCCTGTAATCTGAGATCCAACGACCTTGGCTTTGTACTCTGGCGTCTGAATTTTGCGTTTCTTCGTTTCGCTCATGATTCAGCCATTTTCTGGATTCCAGACCCTCTTGAGTACTTGACTTGAATCCGAGGTCCACTTCAAGTCCATTGGGGACTGAAGCGGACATTGGGTCGAATGGTTTGTGATCCTGATGACGACCACCGCTGAATTCAATCTGCCGAGTTCGAGAAGCAAGTTTGCAGTGTGAGCATCAGATCCCATTCCATGGCAAGATCCGCATCAATTCGTTCTTTTTGGTGATGATGAACGCTGCTCAAGGCAGATCTGTCACACCGGATATCGCTCGCCAATTCAGGACTTTGTGTGGTCGATCTGCCAAGTTCGGCAGGTGAAGCAGCGAATCGAGGGTATCGACCTGGAACGCAGAGCGCTGCATGGTGTGATGCTTGTTCCCGTGTGATTGAGATGCCTGCCTGATATCTGTCGTTTGCCGCCTTATTCATTTTCAATTGAGGAATTTTGAATGAACTGCTTCAAAATCAGGCGCGCAGTCTGTGCCTCAGCCTTGTTTGCCACGAGTTGCTTTTCGGCCCATGCCACCGAGTGGTTTGTGTCACCGCTGGGTAGTGATGTTGCGGGCAATGGGAGCGTGGCAACACCCTTTAAGAGCTTGGGCTTTTTGCTTGACCCGGCGCGCGGCCTGGTGAGATCGGGCGACACCGTCACCTTGCGAGGGCCAGTTGGAAACAACGTGTTCAACGAGAACGAGGTGCGCCTGCGAGTGCCGCTCACGCTGCGTTCTTTTGAAGGGGAATGGGCGGTCATCTCCTGCCCCATTACGCTGCAAGACGGTGTTTGCGTGCAGATTGACCCCTCAGCTTCCGGCAGCAGCCTTTCCAGACTTGAGATAACGGGTGGGAACTTGTACGGTGTGTTCATGCAGACCGACTGGGACTCGCGGGACAACCGGCAGGGCTTGGGAGCGTCCAACATTATTCTGGAAGACTGCAAGATTCACGACACCGGGCGCGATGCGATCAAGATCACGCCCAAGAGTGATGGCATCACCATCCGCCGCTGCGAAATTTACAACACGGGCCGCATTTACCCCGAAGGCACGCCACTGGACGACAAAAACGCAGAAGGCATCGACAACGTGAATGGCAGCCGCATGCTGGTGGAAGACAACTACATCCACGACATTGCCACCACCGGTTTGTACTTCAAAGGTGGGGCGCAGGATGTCACCGTTCAACGCAACCGTATTGAGCGCACCGGTCTGGGTGGCATCATGGTAGGCTTTGACACCAGTCCGGACTACTTTGACACCGTGCTGAACCCCCGCTACTACGAGAGCATTCGCGGCACCGTGATCAACAACGTGGTGCGCGACACCGGTTACGCTGGCATTGGCCTGTACGCCGCCAAAGACGCGGTGGTGGCGAACAACACCGTAGTGAACACAGCATCGGCCGGGCACGCCGCCATTTACTTTGGTGTCACCTTGCAGGACTTTGAACCTTCTGCCGGGCGGCCCGCCAATATCAACCCCATCATCCGCAACAACCTGATTATTCAAAACGGTGGCGACTGCGCGCGCATCCGATGGGCCAATGAGATCACTGCTGCGGGCTTGTACGGTCTCGAAGGCAGTGCAGGCATGGACAGCAACTGGTTTTACAACGCACTTGGTGCCTGCAACTTTGCAGACAATCGTCCCGGCAGCACGCTGGCCGATGGTGGCACGCTGGAGCAGTGGCGCGCCCAGAACATGGTGGATGCCCGCAGCCTGACCGGCGCGATCAGCGTCACGACCGATGGCCACTTGCTGCCCGGCAGCCCGGCCATAGACAAAGGTGAAACGCTGGCGCAAGTAGCGCAGGACATCGACCGGCAGCCGCGCGTTGGTGCCAACGACATTGGCGCCGACGAAGTGAACGGCGATACATCGAACGCTCCTGTTTGTACGCTGAGCGCCAATCCGGCACTGATCAACGCGGGCGCAAGTTCAACCCTCACCGCCAATTGCAACCCGATTGCAGCAAGCTACACATGGACAGGTGGCACCTGTGCTGGAACAACATCGTCCACCTGTACGGTGATGCCCTCAAGCAACACCACTTACACCGTGCAAGGTGTCAATGGCGGCGGCAAGAGCAGTGTTGCAAGCGCGACTGTGAGCGTGTCAACCGGTTCTGCAGTGGGTCTATATGACGGAATCTACTTGTGGTCCGATGGCAACTATTTGTCGCTGCACCAGGATGCCTCGAAGGTGATTGCGACCATCTATTTCAATGACAACGGAGCTTTTAGCTTTACGGCAACCACTGGCGGCACTTTATCCATTCCACAGCTCGATCTGTTTGATCTTCTTGCTGGGACCGTCACTGGGACAACGGCAAAGATCAGCGGCACCATGTTTCACAGGGCTTGCAACGTGAGTTATGACTTTGTCTTTGGTGCCAATGCCACAATCACCGCAACCAGAACCAGCGTGAGCAACACCACGATGGCAAACGCGGCAGGTATTTCGTGCAGCGCAATGGTTGCCAACGAGAGCCCCACACGCACCATGCAAAGGATCGCTTTTGGCGCGCCCGTGTCGCCACCAGTGGCTGCGACAGGTGTTTATGACGGGATCTATGCCTGGACTGATGGCAATTATTTGTCTTTGCACCAGGATAGTATGGACATGATTGCGACAAACTATTTCAATGACAACACAAGCATTAGTTTTAGGGCCGCTTCCGGTGGAGCTCTGGTCGTACCGCAACTGGATTTGTTTGACTTGCTTAGCGGGTCTTTGACAGGGTCAACGGCAAAAATCAAGGGCACCAGGTTTCATCGAGCCTGCAATGTCAGTTATGACTTCACTTTTAGTGAGAACGCCACACTCAGGGCAACTCGAACCGGAGTCAGCAACACAGCGATCGCGGACGCCGCTGGCATTTCATGCAGCGCAATACTTGAGTCGGAGAGCGCAACGCTCACGATGCAGAAGATATTTTTTGGACAGTAGCTCTCAAAGCGAGTGAGATAACCGTTACCGTTGAAGCTGGGCGCGATGTAGTCCGCCTTGGCGAGCGACTAAGATCCTGATCTTTATCACTCGAGTTCGCCTGTGCCACCTTTGCTGCTATCCGCCACCACCTTGACCACCTGCCTGGGCCGGGGGCTGGAGGCGACCCGCGACGCCCTGCGCAGTGGGCGCTCGGGTCTGACACCCTGCCGTTTCGAATCGGTGGAACTCCCCACCTGGGTCGGTGAAGTGACCGGGGTGGACGCACAGGTGTTGCCTGAACCGCTGCGCCACTACGACTGCCGCAACAACCGGCTGACCCAAATGGGGCTGGAAACCGATGGCTTTGCGCAGCGGGTGCGTGAAGCCGTGGCGCATCACGGTCGCGATCGCGTCGGGGTTTTTCTGGGCACCAGCACAGCCGGGATTTTTCAAACCGAGCTGGCTTACCGCGCACGCGACCCGGCCAATGGCGCCTTGCCCGACAGCTTCAACTACCGCAGCACCCACAACGCGTTTTCGCTGACCGAATTCACCCGCGACTATTTCGGCCTCACGGGCATGGCAATGACGCTGTCCACCGCCTGCTCATCCAGCGCCAAGGTGTTTGCCGCAGCGGCGCGTCAGATCGCGCTGGGCCACATCGACGCGGCAATTGTGGGCGGGGTGGACTCGCTGTGTCTGACCACCCTGTACGGCTTTGCCTCGCTGCAATTGACTTCGTCGCAACCGTGTCGGCCCTATGACACCGCGCGTGACGGTATCTCGATCGGTGAGGCGGCTGCCTTTGCACTGCTGGAGCGGGCTGACACGCCCGCCCCCGCGTCGGTGCTGCTGCTGGGCGTGGGTGAATCAAGCGATGCGTACCATATGTCGGCTCCACACCCGCAAGGGCTGGGCGCGCAACTGGCCATGGCGGCCGCCTTGCGCAGCGCTGGGCTGGCTGAGGCAGACATCGACTACATCAACCTGCACGGCACTGCCACACCAGCCAATGATGCGGCCGAGGGCCAGGCCGTGGCAGCTCTCTTTGGCGAACGCGTGCCATGCAACTCGACAAAGGGGGCTACCGGCCACACGCTGGGTGCCTCGGGAGCAGTTGAAGCCTTGGTCTGCGCACTGGCGCTCCAAGAGAGCCTTTTGCCCGGCAGCCCGGGAACCCAGGTGCTCGACCCCGCGATGGCCATCCGCTATCAACACCAAAGTGCACCGGCGCAATTGCGAACGGCGCTGAGCAATTCGTTTGGTTTTGGCGGCAGCAACTGCAGCCTGATTTTGGGAGTCAGCCCATGAGCGCAGCCACGGCGACCCGCGCTCCGCAGGCATGGATCGACGGCATCGGCCTGATCGCCCCCGGTCTGCCCGATTGGCCCAGCGCGCGCGCGGTGTTGCGCGGCGAGCAGGACTATGCCGCAGCCGCCAGCGTGCTGCCAGCGCCTGCGGTGCTGCCAACGGCCGAGCGCCGACGCGCCAGCCGCGTGATCAAACTGTGTCTGGGCGTGGGCTTGCAAGCGGTGGAGCACGCCGGTGCTGATGCCGCCAGTCTGGCCACGGTGTTTGCCTCGTCTGGAGCCGATGGCCACAACTGCCATGCCTTGTGCGAGCAACTCGCCAGTGACGACCGACAGATTTCGCCCACCCGTTTTCACAATTCAGTGCACAACGCCGCCGCCGGCTACTGGGGTATCGCCACCCACAGCATGGCACCCTGCCAGGTGATCGCGGCTTTTGATGCCAGTTTTGGCGCCGGACTGCTGGATGCGCTGACCCAGGTGGTGTGCGACGGCCAGCCGGTGCTGCTGGTCGCCTACGACAGCGAATACCCTCAACCGCTGCACGCCAAACGCAACACGCCGGACTGTGGCGGTGTGGCGCTGCTGCTGAGTCCGCAGCGCAACGCATCGTCTCTCGCCCGCGTCACGCTGACGACCAGCACGCTCGCCGCCGATGTCATGGACGATGCCGCACTGGAAACCTTGCGCCTGCAGATACCGGCCTTGCGCGCCCTGCCGCTGTTGCAGCGGCTGGCTTTGGGTCAAACAGGTGGTGTGGTGCTTGACTATCTGGCTCCGATGCAACTCAAGTTGGACCTACAAACGTGTTAGACCGGCAATGGATTGCGGCGCACATTCCGCACCAGGGCCGCATGTGTCTGCTCGACACGGTGCTGGCCTGGAGTGAGCAACACATCGTGTGTGAAACCGCCAGCCACTTTGCCCGCGACCACCCCTTGCGCAACGCCGACCGGCTGGGTGCGGTGTCCGGGGTGGAATACGCTGCGCAGGCGATGGCGGTGCATGGTGCGTTGCTGACCCGGCCCAGCAGCCCACCCAGCCAAGGCTACCTGACCAGCGTGCGCAGCCTGAACCTGCAGGTGCAACGACTTGACGACCTGGACGGCCCACTGCAGGTGAGCGCCGAACGTCTGTCGGGCGATGAGCGACTGGTGTTGTACCAATTTAGGCTGCACCACGCGGGCCGCTGCCTGATGGACGGCCGGGCTTCGGTGGTGCTTGACAGGCAGACTTTATGACACCCTGCAACGACAAAAAAAGAGCCCTGGTCACGGGCGGAAGCGGCGGCATTGGGGCTGCCATTTGCCAGCGCCTGGCGGCAGACGGCCAGCATGTCATCGTGCACACCCACCGGGCGCTGGACAAGGCGCAGGCGCTGGTGGCCCGCATCATTGCACAGGGCGGGAGCGCCGAATCTGTGGTTTTTGATGTCACCGACCGCTTGGCGACGCTGACCGCACTGGAAACCCTGCTGAGTGAGGGTGCCATTCAGATCCTGGTGAACAACGCTGGCATCCACGACGATGTGGTGTTCCCCGGTATGAACGGCGCGCAATGGGACCGGGTGCTTGATGTGTCGCTGAACGGTTTTTTCAACGTGACCCAACCGCTGACGATGCCGATGATCCGCAAGCGCTGGGGGCGCATCATCAGCATTTCATCCGTGGCAGCCATCACCGGCAACCGCGGTCAGGTGAACTATTCGGCTGCCAAGGGTGCCCTGCATGCGGCCAGCAAATCGCTGGCGCTGGAGCTGGCCAGCCGTGGCATCACCGTCAATGCGGTGGCACCGGGCCTGATTGCCACTGACATGATTGAAGGCGCATTTGATGCCGAGACCGTCAAAAAACTGGTGCCCATGCAACGCGTTGGTCAGGCCCACGAGGTGGCTGATCTGGTCGCTTTCCTGGCATCTGACCAGGCCGCCTACATTTCGGGCCAAGTGATTTCGATCAATGGCGCGATGATTTGACCGCCGCGCGGGGCGCGATGCGCCATGCGTCAGAACCCTGGTGCGATACTTGGTGTCATGCGGTCTACTCTTCATTCCGTTCGGGCTTTTCAGCACATTGAGCCGGTCTCTATCGGGACCCAGCTGCATCGGCATCTGCGCGGTGCCATCATCCGTGGCGAACTGCGCCCGGGTCAGGCCCTGTCAGAGTCAGAGATCGCCAAACAGTACGCCACCAGTCGCCAACCGGTGCGCGAGGCATTCATCAAACTGGCCGAGGAACGGCTGGTGGCGATCTTGCCGCAGCGCGGCACCTTTGTGGTGAAGATTTCGGTCGCTGATGTGCTTGACGCGCGTTTTGTGCGCGAGGCCATCGAGGTCGCCGTGGCCCAGGAGGCCGCCAGCGCCGCCTCACCGGAGGCCGTCAAAGGTCTGCGCGATCTGATAGAGCAACAAAAAGCGGTGGCGCATGGCCGAAATGAAGACTTTCTGGCGCTGGACGAAGAGTTTCATCGCACCCTTGCGCTGTCGGTTCGCCGCGCCCATGCCTGGCGGGTGATTGAAGGCATCAAGGCGCAAATGGACCGGATCCGCTACCTCAGCCTTGACGATGCAACACCGATCGATCTGATCATCGAGCAGCACATCCGCATTGTGGATGGCATCGAAGCCGGAGATCCAGACGCCGCTGCAACGGCCACCCGAGCCCATCTGCGGGAAATCATTGTCTCCTTGCCTGACATTGCCGCGCACTTCCCAGACTTGTTTGAAACCTCCTGACGCGGGCGTCTTGCCTCACATCGCGCCGACCTGGCAGGTTTTGCCCTGACTACCAGTTCCACAAGGTGCCGTCTTCCAGGCGTGCAACCGGCAGTGAGGCTGGCTCGTAGGGGTACTTTTTGGCCAGCTCCTCGTCGATCTCTACGCCCAGACCAGGTTTGTCACCGGGGTGCATGAAGCCGTCCATGAAGCTCCAGCCGCACTGGAAAACCTCCATGGTCTGCTCGTGGTAACCCATGTACTCCTGCATGCCGAAGTTCGGCGCCCACAAATCAAAGTGCAGCGCGGCACCCATGCACACGGGTGACAGGTCAGACGGTCCATGGCTGCCGGTGCGCACCTGGTATAGGGCGGCAAAGTCGGCGATACGGCGCATATGGGTAATGCCGCCGGAGTGGGTGATCGTCATGCGGATGTAATCGATCAACTGCTCTTCAATCAACTGCTTGCAATCCCAGATGGTATTGAACACCTCGCCAACTGCGATCGGCGTGACGGTATGCTGGCGAATCAGGCGAAAGGCTTCCTGGTTCTCGGCCGGGGTTGGGTCTTCCAGCCAGAACAGGCGGTAGTCCTCCACCGATTTGCCCAGGCGGGCCGCTTCAATGGGGGTCAGGCGGTGGTGCACGTCGTGCAGCAAATGCGTGTCAAAACCGAACTGGTTGCGGATGGCCTCAAACAGGCTGGGGACAAAATCGAGGTACTTCTCGGTGGACCAGACCTGCTCCTGCGGCCAGCCTTTGGTGGCAGGCTCGTAAGCACCGCCTTTGGACACCCCGTAGACGGACTTCATGCCCGGCACACCACACTGCGCACGGATCGCCTTGAACCCCTTTTCCTGGTATTGGGCAAACGCGTCCAGTGTTTCGGCAATATCGCGCCCGGTGGCATGGCTGTAGACCATCACGTGCTCGCGCGATGCACCACCGAGAAGCTGGTAAACCGGCATGTTGGCCAGCTTGCCTTTGATGTCCCACAAGGCCATGTCGACGGCGCCGATCGCCGACATGGTGACCGGACCGCGGCGCCAGTACGCACCTTTGTACAGGTATTGCCAGATATCCTCGATGTTTTGCGGATCACGGCCAATCAGCGCCGGGCAAACGTGATCTTGCAGGTAAGCAGCAACTGCGAGTTCACGGCCGTTCAAAGTGGCGTCTCCCAGGCCGGTCACTCCCTCGTCGGTGGTGATTTTCAAGGTGACAAAGTTGCGCCCTGGGCAACATACGATCACATTGGCGCTGAGAATTTTCATTGAAGTCCCTTTCGTGTCAATTTCGAAGGTGATGGCGATGGCGTCATTGATGCCAGAGGTTCAAACCCAATTTCACAAGAATTGCGCCAAAACGAGATGAACTTTTGCGTCGCGGCTCATAAATCGATTGCAGTATCGCAAAAACAATACTACCATACAAGTGCTTTATGAGGAAAACCTCAGGGCGAAGAGCTTCAAACCACACACTTGATCAAGGAAACAACCATGAAAATGCTCAAACTGCTGTCAGTAGCCGTAGCATCCGCGCTGGTCGCCACCGCTGCCTTTGCGGCAGATTTCAACCTCAACGTCAACTCGTCGCTGACCGTCGATGACCCGATGTTCAAGGGCCTGCAACAGTTCAAGGACGGTGTCGAGAAAAATTCCGGCGGCAAGATTTCGGTCAAACTGTTTCCCAGCTCACAGCTCGGGTCTGACGAAGACGTACTCGAACAGGCACGCTCTGGTGCCGGCGTGGCGGTGCTGGTGGATGGCGGGCGGCTGGCACCTTTTGTCAAGGAGTTTGGCATTCTGGGTGCACCGTATCTGGCCAGCGGATTTACCGAAATGCGCAAAGTGGTCACGTCGCCCATGATGGAGGAGTGGAATCAGAAACTGCGTGCTGCCAGTGGTCACCAGGTGCTCTCGTTCAACTGGTACCAGGGGGACCGCCAACTGCTGACCAACAAACCGGTGACCAAACCCGCCGACCTGGCTGGCGTGCGCATGCGCACCCCGGGCGCACCGGTCTGGCTGGAAACGGTGCGGGGTCTGGGGGCCACCCCGACACCCATGCCCTGGGCCGAGGTGTACTCGGCGCTGCAGATGAAGGCGATTGACGGCGCCGAGGCGCAGGCACCCGCCACCTATGGCCAACGCTTGTACGAAGTGGTCAAGTACATCACCAAGACCGGGCACATCAGCCTGATCACCGGGCTGGTGGGCTCCAAAGTGTGGTTCGACAAGCTGCCGGCCGACTTGCAAAAGGTGGTCCGTGATGAAGCGCTCAAGGCCGGCGATACCGCCTCCAAAGCCACCATCGACTCGATTGGTAACTACGAAAAGCTGATGCGCGAAAAAGGCGTGCAGATCGTCGACATCGACATCAAGCCGTTCATCGCCTCAACCAGCGGTGTCTATGAAAAGCTGGGTTATACCGATCTGCGCAAGCAGGTCAATGTGGTCCTGGGCAAGTAAGAACCTGCCATGGCGAGCCTATTCTTCAAATTGGAGGAACGCTTGGCCATGGCGTTCTTTGCAGCGACCTCCATCTTTGTCCTGATCGGAGCTGCCACCCGCACGGCGGGTGTTCCGGTCATTTGGGCGGTAGACCTGGCCCAGCTCAGTTTTGCCTGGGCCTGTGTTCTGGGGGCGGACCTGGCCCTGAAGAAAAATACCCACATCGAAATCGACATCCTGATCAGGAAGTTTCCGCGCCAGGTCAGAAAAGTCCTGGCGGTGATCTGGCTGGTGGCCATCGCCGCCTTTCTGTGCTTTCTGGTCTGGTACGGCACCAAGCTGACCTTGCAGAACATGGAACGTGTGCTGGGTGACGTGGGGATCAGTTATAGCTGGGTCACCGGGTGCATTCCGGTCGGCGCGCTGCTGATGCTGGGCACGGCGGTCACCCGTTTGTGGCGCGGTTTGACCGGGCGCGAGGTGCTTTCACTCGAAGGTCATGACGGGACAGCGATATGAGCGGCATCCTCACACTTCTTTTTCTGGTGCTGATGTTTCTGGGCATGCCGGTGGCGTTTGCCATCGGTATCTCGGCGGTGATGTTTTATATTTTCGGTCCGGTGCCGCCCGAAATTGCGATCCAGAAGATCACCACCGCAACCCAGTCGTTTCCGCTGTTGGCGGTGCCCTTGTTTGTGTTTGCCGGGCATCTGATGAATGCCTCGGGCATCACCAGCCGATTGATTTCGCTGTCCACCGTGCTCACCGGCTGGATGCGTGGTGGCTTGGCACAGGTGGCGATCATGCTCAGTGCGCTGATGGGCGGCGTTTCTGGCTCGGCCGTTGCTGACGCCGCGATGGAAGCCCGCATTCTGGGCCCGGACATGATCAAGCGTGGCTATACACGGGGTTACACCAGCGCCGTGATTGCGGTTGGCTCACTGATCACCGCCACCATTCCACCGAGCATCGGTCTGATCCTGTACGGGTTCATGGGCAACGTCTCGATCGGTCGGCTGTTTGTTGGCGGCATCGTGCCCGGCGTCCTGATGACCATTGTTCTGATGAGTGTGGCTTACCTGGTGGCCAGACGGCGTGGTTACACCGCAGAACTTGAGCACGCACCGTCTTTCAAGGTCATTGCGCATCGCACCTGGGAGTGCAAATGGGCCTTGATGTTCCCGATTCTGCTGATTGTCGGCATCCGCTATGGCATCTTCACCCCGTCCGAGGCGGGTGCCTTTGCCGTGGCATACGCGATCTTCATCGGTGGAGCGATCTACCGCGAGCTGACGCTGGACGCGCTACTGAACGCTTTGCGCCACAGTGTCGCCGACATTGGCATGATCATGCTGATCATCATGTTCTCCTCCATGATCGGCTACATGATCACGCTCGAGGGTGTGCCGCAGACTGCCGCTTCGTTTTTGGTGAGCATCACCGAAAACCGGATAGCGCTGATGCTGCTGCTGATCAGCTTCATCCTGGTGCTGGGCATGTTTCTGGAAGCGACCGTGATTGTGCTGCTGCTGACCCCGATCCTGATGCCCATCATCCTGCGCGTAGGCATTGATCCGGTGCATTTTGGACTGGTAATGATGACTTGTGTCACATTGGGCGGTATGACACCGCCTGTCGGGGTGGCCATGTTCACTGTCTGTGGCATCTTGAAGTGTCCGATGGACGAATACATCAAAGAAGCCTTACCCCTGCTGGGTGCGGTCATCGCCTTGGTCATCTTGATGATCGTCTGGCCAACCAGTGTGCTGTTTCTGCCCGATCTGGTGTTTGGACCGTGATTCAACCAGTGCCACAGAAAACCGTACTCATTTGACGTAAATCAACCCTGGGCTTTTCCCCACCGCTACGATGAAGAGTTGATTTGCCCAGCAGCCAGAATCCAGCGTCATGCCTCTCCACATCGTTCAGAATTTGAACCTTCAAGGTTTGGCCCGTTATGTTGATGTCACCCACATCCATCCGCAGGACGCTGCGGCACTGCAGGACTTTCTCGATCACGCTGGCGCAGAAGGTGCGCAGTCAGTGGTGTTCCGGGTCATGGACGCCTTGGGAACCTGGCAGTGGTTTGAGTTGCAGTCGCAGCCGCTGGAAAACCCGGCGGACCCTGAATCCGTTCAACTCATTGGGGTGCTGGCCGACATCACCGAGCGCGAGCGTCTGGCGGAACACGCCACACTGCAACGCAAATTCCTGGAAGTGCTGGCGCAAAGCCCGGATCGCCCCACCCTGATTGCCACCATGCTCGATACCGTGCTGGGTCTTTCGGATCTGGATGGTGGTGGTCTGTACTGGGAACGCGGTGACGGCGGCTTTGACCTGCTGATCAGTCGCGGCCTGAGTCAGGCGTTCCTGATCAACACCGGCAACATCGAGCCCGACGATCCACGCGCCGGTATGATCCAAGCCGGTGCCATGGTCTGCAGCTGTATCGAGCCACAGGATGTCTGTACGGACCCTGGCCTGGTCCGTTTGCCGCAAATTCAGGCCGAGGGCATTGTGGCCCTGGTGGTGTTACCGATCCGGGTTGCCGGACGCGGCCACGCCTGCCTCAATCTGGCCAGCAAACATGTGCGCCAGCTTCCCCCAGCTTCCATCACGCTGCTGCAAAGCCTGGCCGAGCAGTTCGGCCTGGCCATCGAGCGCCTGGTGGCACGCGAGGACGCGCTCAATCAACGCCAGAACCTGGACGGCTTCTTCAACGCCCTGCAGGATTTTGTGTTCGTGCTTAACCCACAGGGCGAGATGCTCTACGTCAACCCGGCCGTCCACCTGAAGCTGGGATACGACAAAAGCCTGCTCGGACAATCCGTGCTGGCGGTACACCCAGAGCGGGTACACGCCTCGGCCTGGTCCATTGTCACGGAGATGCTCCAGGGCAAGCGTGAATCATGCCCGCTGCCACTGTTGAAGGCCGATGGCTCGGAGATCATGGTGGACACCCGCATCGTGCATGGTCACTGGAATGGGCAACCCGCGCTGCTGGGGGTTTCACGCGACATTTCTGAACGACGTTCGCTCGAACAAGCGCTGGAAAAGCAACACGACACCTTGCGCACCTTGATCAACACCATCCCGGAGCTGGTTTGGCTGAAGGACGTCAAGGGTGTTTACCTGGCCTGCAACCCGGCGTTCGAGGCGTTTTTTGGTCAAATCGAGGCCAATATCGTGGGTAAAACGGACTTCGATTTTGTGGATGAAGAACTTGCGCAGTTTTTCCGCACCAACGACCTTGCCGCCATTGAAGCCGGGGGACTGACCTACAACGAGGAATGGATCACCTACGCGATTGACGGCCGTCGCGCCCTCTTGAGCACCTGCAAGACACCCATGTACGGCTCCGATGGCAGCTTGCAGGGCGTGCTGGGCATCTCGCACGACATCACCGAGCAACGACGCACCGAAGAGGCGCTGGTGATGCACCAGCACCATCTGCAGCAGCTGGTGGACGAGCGTACCAGCGCACTCAATGCCTCCCATCAGAAGCTGCTGAGCACCCAGTTTGCCATGGAGTGCGTTGGCATCGGCATCCACTGGGTCGATTTCGAAACAGGTCGCTTTATCGCCGTGAACCAGAAGGCGGCGCAGATGATCGGCTACGAGGTGGCCGAGATGCTCCAGTTGACCGTGATGGATGTCGACCCCAACTTTCCAAGGTCTGAGTACGATCGCATCAAAGAAATCATCCGCAACCAAGGGCAAATCAGCATCGAAACACAACAGCGATGCCGTGATGGGAAGTACCTGCCCCTGGAGGTGTCTATTTACTATCATGAGGGTGGCGAAGCAATGTCGCCACATTTGATCTCGTTCCAGACCGACATCACACAACGCAAGGCCGCGGAACAAGCCTTGATCGACGCCAAGCAGCAGGCTGAGGCCGCCACAGTGGCCAAGAGCGCATTTCTGGCCAATATGTCGCACGAAATTCGCACCCCGCTCAATGCCATCACTGGCATGACGCACCTGATCCGACGCTCGGGTGTCACCGCTGAACAAAGTGAGCGCTTGGGCAAAATTGAAATGGCAGGCAGCCACCTGCTGGAAATCATCAACACCATCCTGGACTTGTCCAAAATCGAGGCGGGCAAGTTCACCCTGGAAGAGGTGGCGCTGGATGTGGGTGCCATCGTGGCCAACGTGGCGTCGATCCTGAGCCATCAGGTGCAGGCAAAAAAACTTTCCTTCGTGATCGACAACCAGCTGTCCAGCTGCAATTTTGTCGGTGACCCCACCCGGCTGCAGCAGGGATTGCTCAACTTCGGCAGCAACGCCATCAAGTTTTCCGATCGGGGGACGGTGACCCTTCGTGTTCAGTTGCTGGAGTCCACCGCGGATGCCTCACTGCTTCGCTTCGAGGTCGAGGATCAGGGCATTGGTGTTGCCCCTGCCGTCCTGCCACGGCTGTTCACCGCGTTTGAGCAGGCCGACAACTCGACCACGCGCCAATACGGCGGCACCGGGCTGGGTTTGGCCATCACCAAAAAACTGGCGCAACTGATGGATGGGGATGCGGGAGCGAGCAGCACATTGGGGCAGGGCAGCGTATTCTGGTTCACTGCGCGCCTGCGCCGGGGCGCCGCTTGTGCGCTCAGTCAGAAACCGGTCCCCACCCTGCCGGCGGAGACCATACTGGCGCGTGACTACGCCGACCGCCGGTTGCTGCTGGTGGAAGATGACCCGTTCAACCAGGAAATCACCCTCATCATGCTGCAGGAAATCTGGCCGGTCGTGGACCTGGCCGAAGACGGGCTGCAGGCCGTGGAATGTGTCAGAAACAAACGCTATGACCTGATCCTGATGGACATGCAGATGCCTCGCATGGACGGGCTCGACGCGACACGCCAGCTACGTACCCTGCCGAATGGCGTTGAGGTGCCGGTGATCGCCATGACCGGCAACGCGTTTGTGGAAGACCGCAATCGCTGTTTTGGCGCCGGCATGAATGACTTCCTGTCCAAACCGGTCCACCCCAACGACCTGTTTGAGGTCATTCTCAAGTGGGTGCGGCGCTAGCTTTCAGTTCAAGTTAGCACTTACCAACGCCCGCAAGGCCGCACTGTTGACAATCTGGATTTGCTCTCGACCCAGCACCACCCAGCCTTCGCGCTCAAAACGCCGCAACAAGCGGGTGACGATCTCGCGCACCGTCCCGAGTTCATCGGCCAGTGCCTGATGGGTCAGGTTGAGTTGTTGGCCCCGACCCAGCAGCGCAGCGGCCAGGCGCCGATCCAGCTTATGAAAGGCCACCGCATCGATCAGACCGGTCAGGTCTGCCATACGCTCTGCGAACAGACCCAGTACATCATTGCGAAACGCGGGGGTTTCGATCCAGCGTTTGAACAGATCTGGCTTGATCAGCATGAACTGGCTGTTTTTGGTGGTAACGCCGAAGGCGGAGAGTGGCTGCGCACGAAACAGCGAGGCACTGGAAACCAGACACAACTCGCCTGGCACCACCCGGTACAGCTCCAGTGACCGCCCGTCACCGGAATTGCGCGAGACCTTGATTTCGCCTTGCAAGACCAGCGGAAATCCCTGGCAGGCGGCGTTTTCACTGAACAGCACGGTGTCTGCGGGGACCTGATATACCGCCAGTGTCTGGCCCAGGTCAGCCAGTGCCGGTTGCACCTGCGCCAGCGAGGGATACAGGCCCAATATCTGGTCAATGGGCAAGTCAGCAAGGTCAGCCATGGTGTCAATCAACCACGCGGTAACCTTCGTCGGTGATGGCCTGCCTGAGCACCTCAGTGGTCAAGCCCGACTCCACCTCGACCCGCTTGGTCAGGCGATCCGCCTGCACCAGCGCTGCCCGATCGAGCTGCTTGATGGCGCGTACCACGGCTTTTTCGCAATGTTCACAGGTCATGCCGTCCACATGGAAAGTTTGTTTCATAGAAATGCTTGGAAAATGGGTGTCTTGCAAAAGCGCGTATTGTGAACCTTCGTGTCCCCTCAAGATCAACACTTCATGACAACCCCAGAAAACAACAACGACTCCGTGCGCATCGACCTTGGCATTCGCGGCATGACCTGTGCCTCTTGTGTCGGACGTGCCGAGCGCGCCTTGAAGAGAGTGCCTGGAGTGCAGGACGTAGCGGTCAACCTGGCCACCGAGTCCGCGCGGGTGATGGTGGCACCAGGCGACAACATCGAGGCACGTTTGCGCCGTGCCGTGCGAGATGCCGGGTATGAACCTGTAGCACCCAGCGCCGCCATTGATGCCACGGAAACCTCGGCCTGGGCTGGTTTTGCGCCAGTCGCGCTTGGCCTGGCCCTGTCACTTCCGCTGACATTGCCCATGCTGGGCGGCCTGTTTGGCCAGCACTGGATGTTGCCAGCCTGGCTGCAGTGTCTGCTGGCCACGCCAGTGCAGTTCATTTTGGGTGCTCGCTTTTACAAGGCCGGCTGGCACGCACTGCTGTCACTTAGCGGCAATATGGACCTGCTGGTCGCCATCGGCACCAGCGCGGCCTGGCTGTTGTCGATGTGGCTGTGGCTGACGGCTGCACCCGATGCCATGGTGCATTTGTATTTTGAAGCGTCAGCCATGGTCATCAGTCTGGTTCTGTTGGGCAAGTGGCTGGAGGCGCGCGCCAAGCGGCAAACCACCTCGGCCATCCGTGCCTTGCACCAGTTGCGCCCGGAGCTGGCCCATCTGATTGGCCTGGATGGCGAACTTGACGTGCCGATGGATGAGGTCATGGTCGGTGATGAGCTGGTGGTGCGACCGGGGGAACGTTTTGCCGTGGATGGTCTGATCTTTGAGGGCCAGACGCAGGTGGATGAGTCGATGTTGACCGGTGAACCCTTGCCAGTGGCCAAAGCGGCCGGTGATCGTGTGACCGGGGGTACCCTCAATGGTGACGGGCGGGTATTGGTGCGGGTACAGGCCACCGGGGTGGACACGGTGCTGGCGGGCATCATCCGACTGGTTGAGGACGCGCAGGCTGCCAAGGCGCCCATCCAGCGGCTGGTGGATCGCGTGAGTGCGGTGTTTGTGCCGGTGGTACTGCTGCTCGCGCTCGCCACATTCCTGGGATGGTGGCTGAATGGACTTGTGCTGGAGCTGGCCATCATCCACGCCGTGACGGTACTGGTCATTGCCTGCCCTTGTGCGCTGGGGCTGGCCACGCCGGCGGCCATCATGGCTGGCACCGGTGTGGCCGCGCAATATGGCATCCTGATCAAGGACGCGCAAGCCCTTGAGCTGGCACACCAGGCCGATGTGGTGGTGTTTGACAAAACCGGCACACTGACGCTTGGGCGAGCGCAGTTGACCGAGTTTGTGGTTCACCCCGACGTGGCGGCCAACGAGTTGTTGCGTCTGGCTGCTGCCCTGCAAAGTGGCAGCAGCCATCCGCTGGCGCGCGCAGTGGTGCGCGCTGCCGCGGATCAATCTCTGGAATTGCCAGCCGTGCAAAACATCGTGTCATGGCCAGGCAGAGGTCTCAGTGGTGAGCTCGAGGGTGTGTGCTACCAGCTTGGCAGCCCGAGCTGGATGCTGGAGCAAGGCGGCAAGTTTGACACTTTTGACCTGCCTTTCAAACGCCTGCAAGCCAGTGACAGCACGCTGGCTTGCATGGCCATGGTCACCCCGCAGGGCTTGCAGCTGCTGGCACTGATGGGTTTTTCCGACGAACCCAAGCCCCAGGCCAACGCTGCCATCGGCAAGCTGCGAGCCTTGGGACTGCAGGTGCAGATGCTCTCGGGTGACCACCGCAGTGCGGCGCAGGCGATGGCTCTGCGCGTGGGTTTGTCTGTCACAGCAGGCGAGGTGATCAGCGAGGTCTTGCCCGCCGACAAGGAAGCCCATATCAGGTCCCTCAAAGACAGTGGCAAAACCGTGGTGATGGTGGGTGATGGTGTCAACGACGCACCGGCACTGGCGGCAGCCGACGTGGGCATGGCCATGGCCAACGCAGAGGGCGCAACCGACGTGGCCATGCACGCAGCGGGCATCACACTGATGCGTGGTGACCCCTTGCTGGTGGCTGCAGCGCTGGACATCTCACGGCGCACTGTGGCCAAAATCAGGCAGAACCTGTTTTGGGCCCTTATCTACAACGTGGCGGGCATTCCACTGGCAGCCCTGGGTTACCTGAATCCGGTGATGGCGGGTGCGGCGATGGCGCTGAGTTCAGTCAGCGTGATGAGCAACGCACTCCTGCTAAAACGCTGGAAACCATGAAAGATTTCAAGAAAAAATGGCCTTCAGCGCAATCTAGCTATGACTTTATAGCTACAACATTTATTGCAGTCTGGAAGCCTTCGAGATCCTGTTTCAGGATTTAGGCTTGTAAGTGGCGCTTTGCACGATCAGGTAGGTGACGGCGTTGCGCAAGTCGGTGTCGCTCAGATTGGCCATGCCGGCGCGCGAAGGCATGGCTTTGTGCCCTTTGATGGCGGATTGAACCAGGTTCTCCACACCTTTTTGCAGGCGAGGTTTCCAGGCAGCAAAGTCATCGATCCGCGGCGCACCTTCCTTGCCACTTTCATGACAAACCGTGCAGCGTTCTGCCACCAGTTGTTCGCCTGTCACACGGCTTGGTGACGCATAGGGCTTATTGGGGTCTTTGGCCTTGCCAGCGCTGACCATGTAAGCCACGGCACGGCTCATTTCCAGGTCAGTCAAATTGGCCTGTCCACCATGGGCTGGCATTTTGCCGATGCCGGCAATGGCGTTTTCGGTCAACTTGATCAGGCCATTCTTGGAATGTTTGGTCCAGGCACCAACATCACCAATGATGGGGGCACCGTCCTTGCCGCTGACGTGGCAGTTGGCACACACTTCCTGCACCACTTGTTGTCCGGTTTTATCGGCAGCCTGTGCCACACCAAAAAAAAGTGGCGAACTGGCCAGAACAACCATACCCAGACGGGAAATGACTTGACGCTTGATCATGATGGCTCCAATTTCAAACAGACTCAACTGTCTGTTCATTCTTTCATCCGATTTTAGGCTGCAACATTCAATTTAAATCAGCGTTTGTCAGGCAATTCAATCTTGACTTCGAGCACTTCAAGGTTATCTTGCCGCTCCAGATTGACCTTGATATCGTCCGGGTTGATTTTGACGTACTTGCTGATGACAGCAATCAACTCGCGCTGCAGGTCCGGCAGGTAGTCTGGTGTGGAAGGCCCGCGCCCACTGCGCTCATGCGCCAGAATAATCTGCAGCCGTTCTTTGGCCACACTGGCGGTTTTCTTTTTCTCACCGAGGAAAAATGAAAAGAACGACATGGCTTTACTTTCCCCCGAACAGGCGCTTGAGCAGACTTTGCTTGGGTGGTTCGGTAAAACGCAAGGGCTTTTCTTCGCCCAAAAACCGGTCAATCACGTCTTTGTAGGCTTCGGCCACATCGCTGCCGGTCATGTGAACCGCCGGTACACCCTGGTTGGACGCCTGTAAAACGGTCTCACTCTCCGGGATCACACCAATGAGTTTGATACGCAGGATGTCCTGAATGTCCTGCAACGAGAGCATCTGGCCCTGATTGACCCGCGACGGGTTGTAGCGGGTGATCAGCAAATGCTCCTTGACCGGTGTCTCACCTTGCATTGCGCGGCGGGTTTTGCTCGCCAACATACCCAAAATGCGGTCCGAGTCGCGCACTGACGACACTTCTGGATTGGTCACCACCAGTGCCTCGTCGGCAAAATGCATGGCCATCAGCGCGCCAGTCTCAATGCCTGCGGGTGAGTCACACACGATGTATTCAAAATCCATCGACCCCAGATCGGCCAGCACCTTTTCAACACCGTCCTGGGTCAAAGCGTCCTTGTCGCGGGTTTGCGACGCCGCCAGAACATAAAGGTTTTCACATTGTTTGTCCTTGATGAGTGCCTGGTTCAAGTTGGCCTCACCGTGGATGACATTGATCAGGTCGTACACCACCCGGCGCTCGCAACCCATGATCAGGTCCAGATTGCGCAAGCCCACATCAAAATCGATCACCGCCGTCTTGTGGCCGCGCATCGCCAGCCCGGTTGCAAAGCTGGCGCTGGTGGTCGTCTTGCCAACGCCACCCTTGCCCGAAGTCACCACAATGATTTTTGCCATGTCTACAGAGTCTTTCAAAAATAGTTCAGGCTGTCAAAGCCTCAAACAGCAGCTTTTCCTGGCCGTCGTCGCTCAACCGCACTTGCGCTGGCTTGCCTTGGATCCCGGCAGCCAGGGGATTTTCGCTGGTCCGGTATACCCCGGCGATCGAAATCAGTTCAGGCTCCAGGCAGATCGAAAAAATGCGCGCCCGGGTGTTGCCACTGGCACCCGCCATGGCCTTGCCTCGCAAGGGCGCGTACACATGGATGTTGCCATCGGCCACCACTTCGGCGCCCGGGTTGACCATGGCCAGCAACACCAGATCGGCCCCGCGGGCGTAGATCTTCTGACCCGAACGAACCGGCTTGTCGATGACCAGGGTAGCCGGGCCGGGTACCTCGACACGTACCTCCCGAATCACTTCCTGGATCACCGGTGCCGCGGTGACGGCAGATGCTTTGGGCTCAGCGGTTTTGCCGGACGACTTTGATCGCACCGGGTCTGGCGGGGCCTCGACCAGACCCAGCTCCAACAGACCCGCCCGGTCCGAAGGATGGCAGCCCCTGAAAGCCACCGGCTTCAGGCGGCAGGCCGCCAAAGTCGATAACAGCGTCTCGACCGCGTGCCGCGAAATCGGGCCATCCAGCTTTGAAAAATCAAGCACCAG
>NZ_JAGPBB010000164.1 GCF_018063565.1 Rhodoferax sp. | reverse complement strand
TCGGGCAGGATTTCTCCGGCAAAGACGGCTGGAGCATGTACCACGGGCAGACCATTCCCGGCTTTCCGTCACACCCGCACCGGGGCTTTGAGACCGTCACCATCACCCGCGCGGGCCTGATCGACCACTCCGATTCGCTGGGAGCTACCGCACGCTTTGGCGGTGGCGATGTGCAGTGGCTCACTGCCGGCAAGGGCGTGGTCCACTGCGAAATGTTTCCGCTCCTGAAGACTGAGCAGCCCAACCCGGCCGAACTGTTCCAGATCTGGCTCAACCTGCCCGCACGCAACAAGATGGTGGAGCCCCACTTCACCATGTTCTGGCGCGAGGACATTGCACGCGTGCACACACTGGACGCCAACGGCAAAGCCACGGAGGTCGCCTGCATTGCCGGCACATTGGGCGACGCCAAAGGGCTGCCTTCACCGCCCGACTCCTGGGCATCGCAACCGGAGTCGGACCTGGCCATCTGGACGATCCGGATGCAGCCCGGTGCACGCTGGACGCTTCCTGCGGCAAGCGGCACGGACACGCGCCGCATGCTCTACTTTTTTGCCGGTGATGCGCTCACGATTGGCGACCAGCCTGTTCCACCGGGATCGGCCATCGAGCTGGCTGCCGATCAGTCGGTTCAACTGGCTGGCGGTGCCGACCTGACCGAGATTCTGGTATTGCAGGGTCGCCCCATTGGCGAGCCCGTTGTGCAATATGGCCCGTTTGTCATGAACACCAAGGCAGAAATCCAGCGGGCGTTTGAAGACTACCGCGCGACCGAATTTGGCGGCTGGCCCTGGCCCGTCACCGACCCGGTGCACCCCCGCGAACGTGGGCGCTTTGCGCGCCACGCCGACGGTCGTGAGGAGTCCCGCTGAAGCGTCAGAAGCCTGGGAGCACCGTAAGCATCAGGCATAGGTCAGTTTGGTCTGCGTCAGTTCACCCGTAAGGTAACCCACAGCCGCACCAAACTTGTCCTTGTAGTTGGCCTTGAGCAGCGGGTCCAGGGTGGCCTTTACCACGCTGTGAATGCTGCCCCAGTCGCCGGGATGCTGGAAATTGCTCATGATGTAGGTCCAGCCATTGAGTTCATCCACCGCTTGCAGGCCTGTGGCCTCGCCCCCCGCCGGAATGGACATGATGCGTGACAGCACCTTGGTGTCAACGTTGTAGGCCCACAGGAAGTTGTTGACGTGCTGGCCGCTGTCTTCACCGATAAAGAGCGTGCGCATTTTTTCAGAGAACTTCAGGTTGTCCGGGTTGGCTATTCTGTTCGGGTTGGCGGTATTGCCCAGTGCATCGGCGGCGATGTCCTCTCCGGTCAGCAGCGCCCGGGTGTCCGCCGGCATCCACTCGCTGTTGATGGCTGCGCCGGCAGTGTCTTTCTGGCTGCCGCGCAGGTTCAGCGCCATTACAGCACCTGCGTTGAGCGCCTTGGCAATGGAAATGCCATTGCCCACCGTGTTGAAAGCATTGCCGGCCACCATGGAATCCCGGCAGTTCTGCAACGCCGAGTACGCCACCTTGTCCTTGATGTTGACGGTGGTTCCTTCCATTTTCGAGAAGCCAACCGAAGCGCCCACCAAGGCAGCGTAACGGTGCGTTTCCAGGAACGCCGCCGCCTTTTCCATACCAGGTTTGAGCTTGATCCACTCGGTCTTGCCGTTGGCATTGACCTTGGCGTAGCTGGCATCCAGTGGGTCTGTGCTGGAGACGGTCATGATGTCGGTTGGCTTGAGCGTATTGGCCAGTGCAAGGATTTCTGCGCTGGTGGCAGAGCCCAGTTTGATCCAGGTCAGCGGTGCCGGGGCGGCGGCTGTGTCCAGACTGAAACCGGCACCCACCTTGGCTACATACAGGGTTCCCGACGACAGGTCTTTCTCACGATCCGCAACAAATACAAAGTAGCCACTGTTGGTGGCATCGTCACCCATGAAGACGGTTCGGTTATCCGGCATCACCTGCACCAGCTCGTGCGAAATACGGCCCATGCAGTAATGCTTCTTGATGGAGCCGGTGCCATCGGCGTTCACGGTCACCTCGGGCGTGTGTCCGTAATGGTAGGGGTTGGCCGTCGTTTCGCTGCCATACAGGTTCTTGCTGAAGGCCTTGAATTGGGCATCGGTTGCCACCCCAAAGGCATTCGGCTCGTACTCTTCACTGGACAAATGCGTGCCCCACGGCGACAGGCTGGAGCCACAGGTAATCCACAAGCCGTTTACGCCCGAGGTGTCAACATTGTGGTACTTCACCAGCGACAGTTTGCCGGTGGAGGGGCTTTGGTCCAGGGTCAACACGGCGACGGGCGAAGGCAGCTTGCCATACATCGCGGTCACACCGTCCTGCGCCCAGGTGGCATATTCAAACTGCACGACCGCAAACACCGTGTTGCCCACCACGCCCGTCACTTTCGCGCCCGCCACGCTGAGCAGCGAAGTCCCATCGGGCGAGTCCGAGAAGTACTGGCGTGTCTTTCCCGCAACGGTGGCGTCCATGATGGGCTGGTTATTGATGTCGTAGTAGCCACCGGCCAGCGTCTTGCCACCTTTGCCGTCCGGCACCAGATCGCCCGTGATGAAGAAGGGCTGGTAGGCCAGCTTGTAGTCAAGCTTGCCGTTGTCGGTGAAGTTGACCGACATGACAGATCCGACGCTGGTGGTTGCCATGGCGGCGGCGCTGGCCAGGCTGGGTGCTGCCATGTTGGAGAAGCTCACCGAAGAAAACGTAACCGGCGCAGACGAACCACCACAGGCGGTCTGGGTCAAACCCACGGCGGCAAAGGCACCTGACAGCGGCAGCAAGGGCACGCCAGACAAGGCTTGGAGAATGGAGCGACGTGAAATTTGGGGAGTGTTTGACATGAGGCACCTTGAATGGAAAAGAGAATCTCCATCAATGGTGCCGCGCGCATGTGTCAATCGGATGACGCACGCGAGCCTTTATATCAAAATATGCCTTCTGTCCTTGTAAAACCTGAGTTTTTAGCTACTATTTATATAGCACACCGGGTGCTATGACCCGCACACGGACAACATGTTCAGTGGCCTGAATGGCCGCCACAACCGCCGCACTGGGCGCGTGCTCCACGTCCATGATGTTGAACGCCAATTCACCACGACTCTTGTTGATCATGTCCACCACGTTGACCTGGTTGGATGCCAGCACCGATAGAACATTGCCCAGCACGCCGGGCACGTTGTCGTTTGCGAAGGTGATGCGCCAAGTGCCGGGACTGCGGGCCATGGCAATGGCAGGAAAGTTGACCGCGTTGGTGATGTTGCCGTTCTCCAGAAAATCCATCAACTGGTTGGCCGCCATCATGGCGCAGTTTTCTTCCGACTCTTCGGTACTGGCGCCAATGTGCGGGGTGGCAATCACGTCGCCGCGCCCCAGCATGGCGGGCTCGGGGAAGTCACACACATATCGGCTCAGTTTGCCCTGGTCCAGAGCCTGCAGCACGGCGGCCGGGTCCACAATGGTTTCGCGGGCAAAGTTCAGCAGCACAGCCCCCTTCTTGATCAGTCCCAGCGCTTCGGCGTTGATCATGTGGTGCGTGGCGTCCATCGCCGGCACGTGGACGGATACGTAATCCGAGCGCGCCATCAGCGACTGCAGGTTCTCCATGCGCGTCACCGCATTGGACAGGCGCCACGCCGCATCGATCGACAATGCCGGGTCAAATCCGACCACCTTCATGCCCATCGCCAGCGCCATGTCAGCGACCATGGAGCCAATGGCACCCAGCCCCACAACGCCCAGCGTCTTGCCTTTGAGTTCGCCACCCACGAAGCGGGATTTTTCTTTCTCCAGCAGTTGCGCCATCTCCGCCGCATCGGTCATGTGGGTGAGCGTCTGCACGTAGGCCAGCGCGGGCAAAACATTGCGCGTGGCCAGCAGCATGCCAGCCATCACCAGCTCCTTGACCGCATTGGCGTTGGCACCCGGCGTGTTGAACACCACAATGCCCAGCTTGCTGTACTGTGCAATCGGCACGTTGTTCACGCCCGCTCCGGCACGCGCCACCGCC
>NZ_JAGPBB010000163.1 GCF_018063565.1 Rhodoferax sp. | reverse complement strand
CCCGAAACTCGTCAAAGATACGTTGCAACAGTCCCTCGAACGGGACAGGCCGCATGATGTCGCTCATGATGATCTCCAATATCTCAGTTATTGCGGTGGAAAAGCGAAGTGTGATATTTCGCGATATCCATGCAAGTTTCGGACCAAAGGCTATCGAGCAAGAGCCGTGTCTGGCGCACTGTCGAAGCGAGCGCATCGCTGCACTGGCGCGCAGTAGAAACACCACCTCCGACCCTCCCGGGCGCGGGGAAGTTAAGGATCAAATCAATAGCGGCAGATCAGTTTGATAACTTGTGTGACCGCTTGAAGCGGGCTAGGATGGCGGTATGCAGCTTTCGTAAAGCTGAGACTGCCTCACCATGAATAGATTGACTGATCCACCAAACATGCCGCCCCCAAGCGCTGGGAAACTGCCCACCATCATTCAACTGGAAGTAGATGGCATGACTTGCTGTGGCAGCGTTCTGGGTGTCAAGAAGGCTCTGAATGTGTTATATGGCGTGCATGACGTGGAGGTCAGAATGTCGACCGGTCACGTGGTTGTGAAGGGTGACGGAGAGAATGTGACGCAGGAAAAGCTGGAGCGCGCGCTGCGCGCGGTCGGATTTTCGGTTGGGCAAAAACACACGGAGGCAAGCTGATGCCCCGGTTGTCGCACTGCTGTGGCACGTCGAGTTGAACCAATCGAGGTCCGCTATTCGCCGGCTGTATTTTGTCGGCGACTACTTGTCGATAACGGCGCGTAGTGATTGCAATATAGGTTGATACCCCGTGCAGCGGCAAATGTTGCCTTCTAGTGCGTCAAGCAATTCTTCGTCGCTGGGCTTGGGGTTCTTATCCAACAATGCTTTGGCGCTCATCAACACGCCGGGGGTGCAGAAACCACACTGAACGCCGCCATGCTCGACGAAAGCCGTTTGCAGCTCTCGACCCAGGCTGTCCGATGCCAACCCTTCGACGGTTGTGACCGTTGCGTTATCGCACTGTGCGGCCAAGACAAGGCAAGAGCAGACAGCATCACCATTCAGGATAACCGTGCAAGCACCACATTCACCCACGGCGCACCCTTCTTTTGTGCCAGTCAGTTCGAGTGAGTCACGGACAAAGTCGAGCAGGCGAGTGCTTCCATCAACATCGCCACTGACGGCTTGACCATTGACCTGTAGAGAGATTTTGCTCATCACTTTTCCTTGGGTTATTGTCGGATTTGCGCGCGAACTCTGTTCACCTGGTCGCGGAAGATGTTGAGATAAACAGGTTGCTTGTACACGGCAGACCAGCGCCCGCCAATCTCATCTTCAATCAATTTCTCCAGAACTTTCAAAGCTTCCGCAACGCTTGCGTCGTTTAGCGTTTTTCCCAGCAATGCATCTTCTACTACAGTGAGGCGCCCTGGTTTGCTCAGAAGCGCACCGTCTACCAGTCGGCACAAGCTGATCTTGCTATCGTCGTCGATTGAAAACAGACTGGTCAAGCTCAGTCGTGTGATGTTCAACGCGTTACGGCGACCCAGCTGATCGTAGTTTTGAATCAAATTGGGTGGTGGTGCCGGCAAGATTATTTCAACCAGCAGTTCGCCCCTTTCGAGTTTGGTTTCGTAGCCATTGGTGATGAAATCGGCAACAGACATGCGGCGCTTACCAGCCACCGATTGCAGCACGAGTTCAGCACCATAAGCAATGAGAGGCGGAACCGAGTCCGCGCACGGTGCTGCATTAGCGATGTTCCCGCCTATGGTTGCACGGTTACGAATTTGGTTGGACCCCACCTTCTGGCATGCCTGAGCCAGTAGCGGATAGCGCTCTCGTACCAAAGGATGCTCGGTCAGTTTGTTAAAGCAAACACCACCACCAATCACCACCGATGTATCACGTTCTTCGATGTGGCATAGACCAGGGAGATTCGCAATATTGATCAGGTCTTGCGCCTTGGTCTTCATCCGTCCCTGAACCATCACGTCGGTACCACCAGCCACTGCGGTCACGTTGGCGTCTGCCAACATCTTCAGCGCTTCATCAAGAGAAGCTGGGCTGCGAATACTGATGTTATTCAATCGCAGTACCTGCTTCTTCACAGTAGAGGAGATCAACAACTCGCTCTGACGTACCGGCTTCTTCAGGTTGTAGCCCAAGAACACCTGTTCCAGCGTGAGCGGCAGTTTGTTAAAGGCAGTGCCTAACGCGAAATTGACCGCATTGTTGATAGCCGCTGCTGCCAATTCTGTCGCCGGCTCGCCGATGCTCTTGGCGCCAAACGGACCTTGCGGGTCATAATTTTCAACGGCATAGACATCAATGGGCGGAATGTCCTTGATCGTTGGCAACAGGTACGAATCAAAGTTTTCCGATTTGACGATGCCGTGCTCTATATTGAAATCTTCCAGAACGGCGTAGCCACAGCCTTGCGCGATGCCGCCGCATACTTGCCCTTCGAACCCCACCGGGTTGATGACCTTGCCAACGTCGTGTACGGCCGTGACGCGCTGCAAGGTGACTTTGCCGGTACTGGTGTCGATGGCGACTTCAGCGATATTGCAGCCGTAAACCCATGTGAAGTAAGGGCTACCGTTGCCATTTTCCTCGTCCCAGTGAATGTCGGGCGCGGCAAACCAGCCATAGTCAGCCAAATTGACAGACGCCCATTTGCTGGTGTTGACGGCTGACACGAACGAAACGCAGTGCTCAGGATGCGTTTTGTTGAAAATTTGGCCGTCTCGCCATTCGGTTTCAGCCAGACTCTTGACTTTGATGGCGTCGCCGATGACACCTACGATACGCGCCTTGATTTTCTCGGCGGCATCAACCACCGCTTGTCCACCCATCAGGGTTGCACGTGACGCAACGGTCGGGCCGCCGTCAGCAATGACCGATGTCGGGGGCTCGCTGAAAACCACGTTCTTCAGGGTGACGCCAAACGATTCAGCGGCAATCAGGGACATGGTGGTCTGCAGCCCCTGTCCGTTTTCAGCTACCGAAGTCGACACGCTGATGCTGCCATCGTGGTTGACCTGAACCAGCGCGGTGCCGGTGTCCACGCCCTCAGCTCCCATGGAGCAGCCACGGTAGCTCAATGCCAAGCCGATGCCGTACTTGATCGTGCCACCTTCGGCATTGCGCTTCATACATTGTTCGCGCTTTTCTTCAAATTTCGCATTCGTGACGGCGAGGTTCAGCACTTCGCCAGTCGAAACGACGTGTTGGGTGAAGGCTTGCCCAGTGATGCTTTGGTCGTCTTGCCTGAGCATATTGAGTTGACGGATTTGGATGGGCGACATACCAAAATGCCGGGCAATTTCATCCATCAAAGACTCATTGGCATAAACGATCTGCGGCGACCCAAAGCCGCGCATTGCTGACGTGTAGCTGTTGTTGGTGTAGATGCCGGCGGTATCAACACGCACGTTGGCAATGTTGTAAGGGCCTGCTGCCTGAATCACGGAGCGCCAGGTCACAAAGGGCGTTGATGCCGCATAACCACCTCCATCTGCCAGGATATCGACCTTGATGGCCAGGATACGACCCCGGTCATCCAGCCCCACTTTGTACTTCATCTTGTACGGATGACGTTTGCAACTCTCGCGTATGGATTGTTCACGCGTGTATGTGAATTTGACGGGTCGCCCGGTCAACGTCGCCATCAACCCCGCCCGACAGGACAGGTGGTCAATCACGTCATCCTTGCCGCCGAATGATCCGCCCATCACCGCGCGTTTGATGTTGATTTTTGACTGTGCAATGCCCAGGAAGCCCGAAACAAAGCCGCGCACACGGTGCGGGTTTTGCACCGAACCGGTAATGACCAGCGTTCTTTCCGTGGGGTCGATATAGGCAGTGATGGTTTCAGGCTCAATGTAAGCGTGCTCCTGAAAGCCGACTTCGTAATCACGTTCGAGAATGTGGGCCGATGCAGCGAAGCCAGCGTCAATATCACCCTTGGCTGTGTGGTGATGGTTGATTTGGTTGTTCTCGGCGTGCGCGTGAATACGTCGTGCGCCCGGCTTGATGGCCTCTTCAATGGTGGTAATGGGCTCGTAAGGGGTGTACT
>NZ_JAGPBB010000162.1 GCF_018063565.1 Rhodoferax sp. | reverse complement strand
ACCCCGATTTTTCGGCACTGTGTAATGGTTTCAACCGCTTTCTTCATGTCGGCAAGTGCTGCCGTTTCGAGAATTTCAAGCTCCAGATGTTCCGGAGCCACTTCTGGGTGCCGTTCAAGTATCCGATGCAGCCGATCCGCAAAGTTGTCACGCAACAGATGGTCGGCACTGATGTTCGCGCTAACCTTGCACTCTATGCCAGCACGACTCCAACGCGCCATTTGCGTCAACACTGTGTCGATAACCCACTCGCCGACCTGCACTTCGAGTTCGCTGCCGTCCATGAAGTGCAAGAACTCGCCAGGGGGCAGCAGACCTTTTTCGGGGTGCTGCCATCGAATCAATGCTTCAAAGCCCACAATGTCGCCATTGACCAGATTCGCCTTGGGCTGAAAGTGGAGCACGAACTCCTTGTTTTCCAGCGCCTCGCCCAATCGCTGCATGTAATGCCTCTGTGTCTGAACCAGACGGTCATGAACCGGGTCGAAGAAATGGTAGCTGTTCTTGCCAGTTTCTTTGGCCAGATACATGGCTTGATCAGCATGCCGCAGCAAAACATCCGCATCTGCTTCGTCGGCCGGATAGATCGTGACACCCACACTCGCCGACACTCCAACAGACTGCCCCTCGATCTCCACAGGTTCCCGAATGACATCGAGTACCCGGTCAAGCGCCAATTGACTTTCCTGTGGACCAGTCAGGTCTGTCAACAGCAAAACGAACTCGTCACCACCCAGTCTTGCCAAGGTGTCGTCGGTTCGCAAAACCAGTCTGAGGCGTTTGGTCATCTCCACGAGCAACTTGTCGCCGCCATCATGACCAAACCGGTCATTGACGGACTTGAAACCATCCAGATCAAGGTAGCAAACGGCTAAAGACCGGCCGCTTCGGCGCGCGCGGGCGAGTGCCAAGCCCAAACGATCCAGCAGCAAACGGCGATTGGGAACGCCTGTCAAAAGGTCAAAGTGCGCAATCCGGTACAACTCCTCCTCGTGGGCTTTGAGCAGGCTGATGTCCGAAAAAACGCCAATGTAATGCTGCAACTTGCCCGCACTGTCGCGAATGACAGAAAGTGACAGTATCTCGGTGTACAACTCTCCATTGTTGCGGCGATTGCAGACTTCGCCCTGCCAGAAGTCGTGTTCCAGGACCGATGTCCACATCTGTTGGTAGAAAGCTGCATCGTGTTTGCCGGATGCAAGCAGTT
Source organism: Rhodoferax sp. (assembly GCF_018063565.1). GTDB lineage: Bacteria > Pseudomonadota > Gammaproteobacteria > Burkholderiales > Burkholderiaceae_C > Rhodoferax. Next base: position 2,845 of record NZ_JAGPBB010000162.1, on the reverse strand, counting down.
TGGGTGTTCGCCCGATCACGTCTTCGCGGGCGTAACCCGTGATGCGGGTGAATGCCGGGTTCACATCCACAATGGACTTGTCCGGCGCGCAGATAACGATGCCTTCGTAGCTGTTGGCATAAACACTGGCCGCCAGGCGCAAGCCCGATTCGGCACGCTTTCTTTCACTGACATCCCGAATCACCGCGCTGTAGTGTGCACCGTCTGAAGAGGCCCATGAGCCCAGCACCAATTCAATGGGAAATTCAACACCATTCTTTCGAAGCCCGACCAGTTCGAGTACTTTGCCCAGCAAATGCGGCTCTGCCCCGTCACGTAAACGCGACATGGCCAAATCGTGGGTCAGATTGAGTCTTTGCGGCATCAGGCGGTTCACGGACTGACCCAGCATTTCGCTGGAGGTATATCCAAAGAGCTTGTTTGCGCCTTCGTTCCAACCGATTACCAATCCGTTTGCATCAGCCTGAACAATGGCATCCGGCGCCGTGTCGACTACCGAGCGCAACCTTTGCTCCTTTTCGCCGAGCACTTTTGACATGGCTTCCACCTGCTGGCGCTGAAGCTCTGAATCCCGCAAGGCCTTGTAAGTTCGTAGCGCGACGTAAACGGACACAAAGATCTTGTCGGCGGTCAGCTCCGATTTCAGGCGATACCCGTCAATCTCGTAATCGGTGACAACCTCGCGCTGTGGCGCATAGCCGGGTTGACCGGTTACGAGAACAATCTGGACCATGCGATTGCAGATGTCACGACGGATATGGCGCACCAGATTCAATCCCGCCAGTTGCGACTCCATGACCACATCGAGCAAAATCAACGAAATGTCGGGATGTTCGGCCAATACTTGTTTGGCGTCGGCGGCCGAGTGGGCATCCAGTAACCAAAGGGGCTTACCCTCCACGCGCATATCCCGCAGTGCCAGATTCAGGACGGCATGGATATCTTTTTCATCATCCACCAGCAAGACTTTCCAAGCCGCATCTGTGGACTTGTCGGGTGCGGCTATCGACTCCGGTTCAGGCGCGAAGAGGTCGGCGAAGCTGTCAGACTCAGTCATTTCATTTCCCTCAAATCGTCATGTGTGGGGATCTCAATACGAAAACACACGCCCACACCGGGATTGCCGTCAACTTCTATGCGTCCGCCCAGCCGCTGGGTGATCAGGTTGTAGACGAGGTGCATTCCCAAACCTATACCATTTTGCATGTCTGTCGTGAAGAACGGATCAAAAATTCGCTCCCGCGCTGCAGGCGTAAGTCCGATGCCATCGTCTGAATAAATGACAGACAGAATGGCCTGCGTCTGTGCGATCTGCACCTGTATGCAGCCCAGCTCACGCCCCTTGAATCCATGTTGCAACGAATTGGCAATGAAATTGGTAAATATGCTGGTCCAGTCCCCCGGATAACTATCAAGCTCCAGTGCATCATCACACATCACGGTGACGCGAAACCGTTCGGATGGCAAGCGATCACCAAAACTAAGAACAACCTCGTCGAGACATTTTTTTACCCGAAAACGACTTTTTGTCTGCGGCAAGCCATTGACGGCGACTTGGCGAAACTTGTCAATCAACAAGCCAATGCGTTCCAGATTGGACAGGATGAGTGACGACTGTGCCTGCGAGTCCTTGAGGTAGCCCTGCAGGTCCGATTGGGTCATGCGTCGTTCTGAAAAACTTTGTGACAGGCTCAGGGTGCGGGATTGCATGGTAGACGCAGCCAGCACGCCAACGCCCACTGGTGTGTTGATTTCGTGTGCAACCCCGGCCACCATCACACCCAGCGAAGCCATCTTTTCTGCTTCAACCAGACGTTTGCGGGTTCGGGCATTCTCGATTGCCAGCGCCATCATGTCGGTCATTGCCAGAGCCAGATTGAGGTAGCGTTCTCGGTGTTGAGGAAATGCCAGGCCATCCACCACAATGTGCCCAAACACATGTTCTTCCCGTGCCACGCGCAGCAAGAAACCGTGGTTCGAACGGGTCCATCCATACGCTGTATTCAGTGACCGAACTTCTTCGCAGATTGAAGCGGGCGTTTCCGTGTTTCCGGTTCCATGCTGTGGTTCTGCCGCAACGTAATGCCAGACAGCCGGAGCAAAAAGCATGCGAAACAGGTCTTCAATGGCACCGATCACTTCAGCTTCAGTTCGCGACTTTGTCATGCGCGCCAGCAGGTCCATCGCTGTCGTGTGGTCTGCCAACTCGCGCGCATGCTCTCGGGTGCGCTGTTTGAGCAGATTTTGAGACTGACCAAGCCGCCACTCGAGCACCAGACGATTTACAAACAGGCGCATGTGGTCAAGCCCGACCCCAATTCTCTGAGCCGGCAATCCGAGGGCAGCTTGAAGCGCAGCCAGTCGGTCCGCGGCTTTGTTGTCAATCCCCGTATCCAGCAAAACAAGATGATTTGCAAAGTCACGAAAAAAACTGCCGGCGCTGTCGCTGGTAAAGCCCAGATCGGCTATGTGTTGCTGCCAGTGTTGCAGCCACCCCGGCGTTATCAGGTAGCCGCGAGCGGAGATCGCCTCGGCAACCATGGTGGTGCCAGCTACAAGGTGGAAACACTGCTCCTGAACCAGCACACGTGTTGCAGGAAAGTCTGAAGGCGGCGCTCCTAACGCACCGAGGCAGGCACGGCCCAGGACGACCACATCGGAACAATCCTCGGGCAAAAAGGCTCGAAGTTCATCCCAACTGACCGGTGGCCGTCCGCAGCGCGCAGGAAAGGCACGTGACACGACATCTGGCCACGCCGCGTCCGCCAGGCATGCCTGTATCTCCAAATGAAAGTTCTGGCACCCAAAGATACAGAGCGTTGTCATGAAGCGCAATTCAAGGCAC
>NZ_JAGPBB010000161.1 GCF_018063565.1 Rhodoferax sp. | reverse complement strand
CCCCCTTTTAACTTTGGAGCACTTTATGACCCTGACTTCTAAATCCTCATTGGCGCTTGCCGCTTTGTGCCTGTGCACCTCTGCTTTCTCGCAAGCCAAAGCACCAGAGCCAATCTACACCTTATCGTACAACGTGGGTGCAACCAGTGACTACCGTTTTCGGGGCATTTCACAAACCTCATTCAAACCAACGCTGCAAGGCGGGGTTGATTTTGCGCACAAGAGCGGGCTGTACCTGGGTGTCTGGGGCTCCGGCATCAACTGGATCAAGGACTATGTGACCGCCACCGAGGGCAACCTTGAAGTGGACGTGTACGGCGGCTACAAAGGTGAAATCAAAAGCGGTTTGAGCTACGACCTTGGCGTGATCACCTACCAGTACCCCGGCAATAACGCGGCCACCAAACTTGCCAACGCAAACACCACCGAGGTGTATGCCGCCCTGACCTACGGTTTGGTCACGGCCAAATACAGCCGCGCCACCAGCAACTTCATTGCCAACAACAGCAGCGCAGGCAGCGCCTATTTTGAGCTGGCCGCTGCGTTTGATCTGGGCTCCGGCCTGACGCTCACACCGCATATTGGCCGCCAGATGATCCCCAACCAAGCCGGTGATCTGGGTGACTACACCGACTATTCCCTGACGCTGGCGAAAGACTTTGGCAACGGCCTGTCTGCCACAGTGGCTGCCGTTGGCACCAACGCCAGTGCGTCGTTCTACACCAATGCGGTCTCGCCGGTTGAAAACCTGGGCAAAAACGCGCTGACGGTTGGCCTGAAATACAGCTTCTGATGACCCGATAAAACCGAAGGAAAAGCCATGAAACTTGTTACTGCCATCATCAAACCCTTCAAGCTCGATGAGGTGCGCGAAGCACTCTCCTCCATCGGTGTGCAGGGCATTACCGTGACCGAGGTCAAAGGCTTTGGCCGTCAAAAAGGCCACACCGAGCTGTACCGCGGTGCCGAATACGTGGTGGACTTTTTGCCCAAAGTGAAGATCGAAGCCGCCATTGACGACGCTTTGGTGGACCGCGTGATTGAAGCCGTTGAGGGCGCAGCGCGCACCGGCAAGATCGGCGACGGCAAGATTTTTGTTTACAACCTGGAGCAAGTTGTTCGCATCCGCACCGGTGAAACCGGCAAAGAAGCGCTCTAACCCCTATGCGAGAACTGCCATGAAAAAACTATTTTTATCCCTGGTTTTGGGGCTGGGTCTGCTCAGCTCTGCAACCTTTGCCAGCGCTGAAACTGCTGCGGTGGCGCCAGCTGCTGCCGTAGCCACCGCTGAGGCCAAACCTGCTGATGCGGCGGCCACGGCGGCAGCGCCAGCTGCGGCAACCGATGCCGTGGCACCTGCTGCAACGGCTGCTGCTGCGGCACCCGCCACCCCGGCGGCCACGCCAGCGGCTCCCGTGCCCAACAAAGGCGACACCGCCTGGATGATGGTCTCCACTTTGCTGGTGATTCTGATGACCGTGCCCGGCTTGGCGCTGTTCTATGGCGGCCTGGTGCGCAGCAAAAACATGCTGTCGGTGCTGATGCAGGTCATGGTCACGTTCTCACTGATTGTGGTGCTGTGGTTCATTTACGGCTACAGCCTTGCGTTCACCGAGGGCAACGCCTTTATTGGCAGCTTTGACCGCCTGTTCATGAAGGGCATTTGGGACAACGCGGCAGGCACTTTTGTCAACGCAGCCACCTTCAGCAAGGGCGTGGTTATTCCCGAGATCGTGTTTGCCGCCTTCCAGGCCACGTTTGCCGGCATCACCTGCGCGCTGATTGTGGGCGCGTTTGCCGAGCGAATGAAGTTCTCTGCCGTGCTGATGTTCATGGTGATCTGGTTCACCTTCAGCTATGCACCGGTTGCGCACATGGTCTGGTTCTGGATGGGGCCTGACGCCTACACCGGCAAAGAAGTGGTTGATGCGATGAACGCCAAGGCCGGCTACATCTGGCAAAGCGGCGCGCTGGACTTTGCCGGCGGCACCGTGGTGCACATCAACGCGGCGGTGGCGGGCTTGGTCGGTGCCTTCATGGTCGGCAAGCGTATTGGTTATGGCCGTGAAGCCATGGCACCGCACAGCCTGACCATGACCATGGTGGGTGCTTCCCTGTTGTGGGTGGGCTGGTTTGGTTTCAACGCCGGTTCCGCGCTGGAAGCCAACGGTTTTGCCGCGCTGGCCTTCATCAACACCTTTGGCGCAACAGCGGCTGCTGTGCTGGCCTGGTGCATGGGTGAAGCGCTGATGAAGGGCAAGGCCTCCATGCTGGGCGCTGCCTCGGGTGCTGTGGCTGGTTTGGTAGCCGTCACCCCTGCTGCGGGCAACGTGGGTATCGGCGGTGCGCTGGTCATTGGTGCCGTGGCCGGCTTTGCCTGCCTGTGGGGTGTGCATGGCCTGAAGAAGCTGCTGGGCGCTGACGACTCGCTGGACGTGTTCGGCGTGCATGGCGTGGGCGGCATTGTGGGTGCGCTGCTGACCGGCGTGTTCAACTCGCCAGCCTTGGGCGGCCCCGGCTACGTGGCCGACTGGGTCACGGCCTCGGCCATTGCCAGTGCCGACTATTCCATCTCCTCCCAAGTCTGGGTGCAGGCCAAAGCGGTGCTGACCACCGTGGTCTGGTCGGCTGTGGTGTCGGTGGTGGCGTTCAAACTGGTGGACTTGACCGTGGGCCTGCGGGTGAGCGAAGAAGAAGAGCGCGAAGGTTTGGACATTACCTACCACGGAGAAACGGCTTACAACCGTTAAAGCGGGCGTGACCCAGGGGCCGCCAAACCCCTGGGCCAGCGGGTATCTCCCGCGCTTTCTGGCAAACCTGACCCACCCGAGCTTGCTGCTGGGGTGGGTTTTTTGCGTTTCAAGGGCTTTTGGTGCTACTGTTTTTATAGCTGCTTGCGCAGGTAGTACGTGCGCAATAGGCTGATTTGATGTCTAATTCTGGTGAAACGGACTACTGGTGGCGGGTCGGGTGCATGCGCTGGTGTTTTCCGAAACCGCCAAAGGCATTCGGGTTATCAGCTTTCGCAAAGCGAATAAACGTGAGGTAAAACGGTATGAACAAGAAACCCAACCCTGAACTGGTTGACGATGAAAACCCGGAGTGGACGGACGAAATGTTCAATCAGTCCGTGCGCCTGGATGGGCTGCCAGCGTCTTTGCAGGCCAAGTTGCGGGGCAGGCCAAAGGCCATCGTTACCAAAGAGGCGGTCAAGCTGCGCCTTGATGCCGACGTGCTGGCTGCCTTGCGCGCCAGTGGGGACGGCTGGCAAACGCGCATTAACGACACACTGCGAGCCTCGCTGCACTTGGCCGGGCGAGTGTAGCCAAAACCGACATTGGCGCACGCTGGATGTGCGCAGATAGCTATTAAATAAATAGCGTTTCAGGTTTCTGAACCACATCTTCAAAGCGGTGCATAGTCAGCCCAAGGCGCATTGCAATGTCAAACTCAAGCCCTGCGCCCTTGCTATCAGCCCAGCCGGGCCGTAGCACGATGCTTTGGCATTGCACAAGCTGGGTGATGGCCTGTCGCATGTAGGCTTGCCACGATCCGCACGGCGGCGCGGGGTTTTCGGCGGGGTTGAGTGCCGTGTGGCCCATGGCCCGCAGCGTTGCAGCCAAGTCTGGGTGCAGGTCAAAGCGGTGCTGACCATCTTTTTCTGGCAAATCTGACCCACCCGAACTTGCTGCTGGGGTGGTTTTTTTACATTCCAAGAGCTTTGAATGCTACTGTTTTTATAGCTGCTTGCGCAGGTACTACCTGCGCAAGGGGCTGATTTGATGCTTAGGGATGCAGAAATTGCAAATGTCCCGTTTATGGCGAGTGCTGACGGGATGCAGTGCCAGGCGCAAGACGCGAAGTTTAGCCAGCTAAACGAGCGGATTGCAACGACGCAATGCACCCGCCAGTGCCGCCAGAAATGGGATATTTGTGATTTCTGCATCCCTTACCCCTCGTGCAATACACGGCGCATGGGTTCCGTCAGTTCCTGCACCATGTCATTCAGCCCAATGGCCTGTGCCCCATGGCGCAGCGCAAAGCGCTCGGTGCCTGGGTACACCACAAAGCGGCGGGTGATGGCCAGGTCGTCGCAGGC
>NZ_JAGPBB010000020.1 GCF_018063565.1 Rhodoferax sp. | reverse complement strand
CTCGCTTGCAACAGGGTGAATGAACTGCGGTGGGGATTCATGTGACAGGAGACGACAACAAATGCAATTGATCATCACGGATACATGGCTGGCCAAAACCCGGGCCGTTCATCTGAGTGGCGTCCAGATGGTGCTGGCGTTCCTGTTGGCGGCGCTGGTACTGATGCTGACGGCACTCGGTTTGTATCACTGGGTTTTCCTGAAGGGTGCTCGCGAGGGCTGGCCGATTATCGGGTCGGTCATCAAGCTTGTGACCAAAGACGAATTTGACCAACGCGATCGTTACCTGCGCGAGAACCTTGACCTGATGGCTCGCCAGTTGGGCGAAATGCAGGCCAAACTGACGCAGCTCGAGTCGCTGGGCGAAAGGGTTTCGGGCTTGGCAGGTGTGAGCGTGGCACCGCTCAGATCCACGCCAGGTCAAGGGGGCATACAGATTGGTGCACATAGCTTGTCACTGGACCAGGTCAAAGCCGCGATGGACGATTTGGAAAGCCTGACCCATCAACGGACTGACTTGCTGACGGTGCTGGAATCCCGTTTGTTTGAGCGTCGGATGAAAAGCATGATGGTTCCAACCTCGCGCCCGGTGGCCCAGGGCGAGGTCGGCTCGCCGTTTGGCTGGCGTCTTGACCCCATGACCGGTCAGTCTGCGCTTCACACCGGACTGGACTTCCCGGGCCCGGTCGGCACCCCCATATTGGCGGCTGCGGGCGGCGTTGTTGTGGCTGAGGAATACCATCCCAGCTACGGCAAAATGGTCGAGGTTGATCATGGCAATGAACTGGTCACCCGTTATGCCCATGTGTCTCGGGTGCTGGTCAAGAAGGGCGACCTGGTCAAACGCGGGCAAGCCATTGCTGAATTGGGAAACACCGGGCGCTCGACCGGTGCTCACCTGCATTTTGAGGTGCTGGTTCAAGGCATACCGCAGGACCCGCACAAATTCCTGTCCGCCGGTGAACAGTTGGCTGGCCAGCTGACGGCATCTGTGAATGCCGGAAAATCGCCGCTGAGGCCAGCAACCGGCACAGCCAGGTGAGGCCATTCGGATGGCCGGCAAGGCACAGCTAAAATCGTGCAGAAGCAGTTCACGCCGCGTCGGTGCGCCAGAGCTTGTGTTACCCCGGGTTATCCCCATATCAGTTAGATCGTAAAAAAAGGACTGCGTTGCAGTTTGGCCCGTTGTGGTCAGAACCAATCGCCCCGTATTCATGGCAACCAACTTTCTCACCAAAATATTTGGCAGTCGCAATGACCGCCTGCTCAAAAAATATCGCCACGCCATTGTCAAGATCAATGCCCTGGAAAAGGAATTTGAGCAACTGTCGGATGACGCCTTGAGGGGCAAAACCGACGAGTTCAGGCAGCGTTCGACACAGGGTGCGAGCCTCGATGACCTGCTACCTGAAGCGTTCGCTGTGGTGCGCGAGGGCTCCAAGCGTGTCATGAAGATGCGCCACTTTGATGTGCAGTTGCTCGGCGGCATGTCGCTGCACTATGGCAAGATCTCTGAAATGGGCACCGGCGAAGGCAAGACCCTGACGGCGACGCTGCCGGTCTACCTCAATGCACTGACGGGCAAAGGGGTGCATGTGGTGACCGTGAACGACTACCTTGCAGGTCGCGATGCCCAGTGGATGGGCAAGCTGTATAACTTTCTGGGTTTGTCGGTGGGTATCAACCTGCCGCAGATGTCGCGCGAGGACAAGCAGGCGGCCTATCGGGCCGACATCACCTACGGTACCAACAACGAATACGGCTTTGATTACCTGCGTGACAACATGGTCTACGAGGCGGCTGACCGGGTGCAGCGTGGCCTGAACTTCGCCATCGTCGACGAAGTGGATTCAATTTTGATCGACGAGGCTCGCACGCCACTCATCATCAGCGGCCAGGCTGAAGACCAGACAGACTTGTACCTGTCGATCAAACGGGTCGTGCCCAAGCTGGAAAAGCAGGAGGGGGAAGCGGACCCGCATACGGGGGAGGGCATCACCAAGCCGGGTGACTTCACCATCGATGAGAAGAGTCACCAGGTATTCCTGACCGAGCGTGGTCACGAGAATTCCGAGCGCATCCTGTTTGAGCTGGGGCTGTTGCCCGAAGGGGCCAGCCTGTACGACCCGTCCAACATCACGTTGATGCACCATTTGTATGCGGCGTTGCGGGCACAGCACCTGTATCACCGCGACCAGCACTATGTGGTGCAAGCCGGTGAGATTGTGATTGTGGACGAGTTCACCGGACGCCTGATGACAGGACGGCGCTGGAGTGACGGGTTGCACCAGGCGGTCGAGGCCAAGGAGGGTGTCGCCATCCAGCCGGAAAACCAGACCATGGCGTCGATCACCTTCCAAAACTACTTCCGTCTTTACGGCAAGCTGGCAGGCATGACTGGCACGGCCGACACCGAAGCCTACGAATTTCAGGAGATCTATGGCCTGGAGACGGTGGTGATTCCGCCGAATCAGCCGAGTCGTCGTGACGACCAGTTCGATCGGGTCTACAAAACCACTGCCGAAAAATACAAGGCCGCGATTCAGGATATCCGCGAGTGTTATGAGCGCGGACAGCCCGTGCTGGTGGGAACCACGTCGATTGAAAACTCGGAAATCATTGCGCAATTGCTGGAAAAGGAAAAATTGCCGCACCAGGTGCTCAATGCCAAGCAACATGCGCGCGAAGCCGACATCGTGGCCCAGGCCGGGCGTACCAAGATGATCACCATTGCCACCAATATGGCGGGGCGCGGCACCGACATTGTTCTGGGTGGCAACATCAGCAAATCCATCGAAGCCGTGGAGCTTGACACTTCTCTGGATGCCACGCAGCAGCAGCAGCAGATCGACGCGCTGCGTGCGCAGTGGACCAAAGACCATGAATTGGTGACCAGTCTGGGAGGGTTGCGCATTATTGCCACCGAGCGGCACGAGTCGCGCCGTATCGACAACCAGCTGCGCGGACGCTCCGGGCGCCAGGGTGACCCGGGTTCGTCGCGTTTCTACCTGAGTCTGGACGACTCCCTGATGCGCATCTTTGCCGGTGACCGGGTCAAGGCCATCATGGACCGCCTGAAAATGCCCGAAGGGGAAGCCATCGAAGCCGGAATTGTGACCCGCTCGATCGAAAGCGCCCAGCGCAAAGTGGAAGCGCGCAACTTTGACATGCGCAAACAGCTGCTCGAGTACGATGATGTGGCCAACGATCAGCGTAAGGTGATCTATCAGCAGCGCAACGAAATTCTGGATGCATCAGACTTGTCGGCGCAAATTCAGGGTTTGCGTGAAGGCTGTTTCGAAGACATCGTGCGCCAGCACGTTCCGGTGGAGTCGGTTGAGGAGCAATGGAACCTGCCAGCCCTTGAGAAGGTATTGCAGGACGAGTGGCAAATCACCCTGGCGCTGCAGCATCAGGTGAATGCCGCCACTGCCATTGTGGACCAGGACCTGCTGGACACTGTTTTGCAGCACGCCAACCAGGTATTTGAAGCCAAGGTGGCGCTGGTGGGCAATGAGAACTTCACCCAGTTTGAGCGCATGGTGTTGCTGCAAAGTATCGACACTAATTGGCGTGACCACCTCAGTGCGCTGGACTATTTGCGCCAGGGTATTCACTTGCGGGGTTACGCGCAAAAGCAACCCAAGCAGGAGTACAAGCGCGAGGCGTTCGAGCTGTTTGGCCAGATGCTTGATGCTGTGAAGAACGAAGTCACCAAGGTGCTGATGACGGTGCGCATCCAGTCCAACGACGAAGTCAGCCAGGCCGCGGCAGACATGGAAAGCCGTGCTGAGCGCATCTCCAACGTGACCTATTCAGCCCCCACGGAAACGGGCGAAGTCGAAACCGTGGTTGACGCCAGCACCGTGGCCCAGGCGGTGCCGCGCGTTGGCCGCAACGACGCATGCCCTTGTGGCAGCGGCAAGAAATACAAGCACTGCCACGGCAAACTGGCCTGAAAGAAATCACCATGCCCGTCAATCTCGCTGCACCCAATCCCAACGAGTTGTACCCTATCGCCGGCGTGCGCATCGGCGTCACCGAGGCGGGTATCCGCAAAGTCAACCGCAAGGACCTTACCGTGGTCCTGATCGACGAGGGGGCCACTGTGGCGGGGGTCTTCACGCAGAACCGTTTTTGCGCCGCACCGGTGCAAATTTGCAGCGAGCATCTGGGTGCGCCGGGGTCATCCATTCGGGCAATGGTCATCAATACCGGCAATGCCAATGCCGGCACGGGAGCCGATGGCTTGGCGCGTGCCCGTCAAACCTGTGCGGCGTTGGCGGCGCGTGCGGGTGTCAGTGCGCAGCAGGTATTGCCGTTTTCGACCGGTGTCATCATGGAGACCTTGCCAATTGAGCGCATTGAAGCCGGCCTGGATGCGGCCATTGCCGACGCTCGGGCCGACCACTGGCTACGCGCGGCCGAGGCCATCATGACCACCGATACCGCACCCAAGGCGTTTGGCGCACAGGTGATGCTGGACGGCAAACCCGTGAGCATCACTGGCATCAGCAAGGGCGCGGGCATGATCCGCCCCAACATGGCCACCATGCTGGGCTTCATGGCCACCGATGCCTGCGTGGCGCCGGCGTTGATGAAACAGCTTGCCACAGAACTGGCTGAAGGTTCATTCAACCGTGTGACCGTCGACGGTGACACCTCAACCAATGACTCCTTTGTGGTCATTGCCACCCACCGCGCGGGTCACCCCGCCATCGACTCACTGGACAGCCCAGCCGGTCAGGCATTGCGCATGGCCATGCTCGGTGTTGCACAAAAACTGGCTCAAGCCATTGTCAGAGACGGGGAGGGTGCTACCAAGTTTATTGCTATTCGGGTCGAAGGTGGGCAAAACCAGGCTGAGTGCCGTCAGGTGGCGTACGCGATTGCCCATTCACCTTTGGTCAAGACGGCGTTCTTTGCCAGCGACCCCAACCTCGGGCGCATTCTTGCGGCGGTCGGCTATGCCGGTATTGCGGACCTGGATCAAACACAGATCGACTTGTATCTCGACGAGGTCCTGGTCGCCAAACAGGGTGGCCGCAACCCCGAGTACCTTGAAGCCGAGGGCCAACGTGTCATGAAACAAAGCGAAATCACCGTGCGTGTGGTGCTGGGGCGCGGTACCGCCGCCGACACCGTGTGGACTTGCGACCTGAGCCACGACTACGTCTCGATCAACGCCGACTATCGCTCATGAGCGAGCGGTTTGACCAGTTGCTGGCACGTGCCGAGCAACTGATGGGCAGGATTGAGGCGGTGCTGCCGCAGCCTTTACCTGCCCCCGATTGGGTGGCATCCACCGCGTTTCGCTATCGGCAACGCAGCGCCGGGCGCAGTAGCCTGGAGCCGGTGCGCCACATTGGTGCCATGAAGTTGAGCGACCTCAAGGAGATCGACGCCCAAAAAGAAAAAATCCAGCGCAACACGTTGCAGTTTGTTCGCGGCGACCTGGCCAACAACGTCCTGCTGACCGGGGCGCGGGGCACCGGCAAGTCTTCGCTGGTGCGCGCCTGCCTGAACGAGTACGCACACCTGGGCCTGCGCCTGATCGAGGTCGACAAGCTGGATCTGGTGGATTTACCCGATATTGTCGATCTGGTCTGTGACCGGCCTGAAAAGTTTATCGTCTTCTGTGACGATCTGAGTTTTGAAGACGGCGAGCCTGGTTACAAGGCGCTCAAGTCGATTTTGGATGGTTCGGTGGCGGCGACCACAGCCAATGTGCTGATTTACGCCACCAGCAACCGCCGCCACCTGCTGCCTGAGCACATGAAGGACAACCTCAGCTACACCCACACCCCCGACGGTGAGGTGCATCCGGGTGAGGTGATCGAAGAAAAGATATCGCTGTCGGAGCGATTTGGCCTGTGGGTGAGCTTTTATTCATTCAGCCAGGATGAGTATCTGGCCATCGTGGCGCAGTGGCTGGATTCTTTTGGCGTGGATGCCAAAAGCATTGATGACGCCCGCGCACAAGCCCTGGTGTGGGCGCTGGAGCGTGGTGCCCGAAGCGGCCGTGTCGCCTACCAGTTTGCGCGCGACTTTGCCGGGCAGCAAGCGCCGGTCGGGCCGGCGCTGGCCTGACGGTTTCAACGCCTTCTCATGAACGCGCCTGCAACACCCCTGGTGGCGGATGCCCATGAAGCACGCCAGGGTGGACCGGACCGCCAGGTGGTTGATGTTGCCGTGGGCGTGCTGATTCAGCCCGATGGCGATTTCCTGCTCACCTCGCGCCCGGCGGGCAAGGTCTATGCGGGTTACTGGGAGTTTCCAGGAGGCAAACTGGAGCCAGGCGAAACTGTCGCCATGGCGCTGACGCGTGAACTGCACGAAGAACTGGGCATCGACATCGGCGCGGTGACACCCTGGCGTGAAGAGTTGGTGGATTACCCGCACGCGCTGGTCCGTTTGCATTTTTGCAAGGTCTTGGATTGGCGCGGTGAACTGCAAATGCGCGAGTCGCAAACTTTTTCCTGGCAACGTCTGCCGGTGTCAGTGCGTCCGGTACTGCCAGGCACGGTGCCGGTGTTGCAGTGGCTGGCGCAGGAGCGAGGGTTTTATTTGGCTACACATTAGGTAGCTATAAAAGCAATTACCCATTGGGCTGGAGGCATTTTTACTTACTTTACCCAGGTGCGTTGCCGGTGTTTTCAGTGGGTCGGCGGTTCTTCCGGTGTGTCTGCGGCAGCCAGCGCAAACCGTTCGCTTGCCCAGGCACCCAGATCCATCAGCTTGCATTTCTCACAGCAGAAGGGTCGAAACGGGTTGCTGCTGTAGGCGCTGTCTCCGCCACAGGTAGGGCATTCCACCCAGCGTGTTGCGATGTTTGTGGCGTCCAGCTGACCGGTCATGAGCAAAGCGCCAGTTCAAATGCCACATCGTCATTTACGGGCTGCGCCCGGTAGTCTTCGCCTTGGCGCATCAAGCGCACCGACACCATCAACCGGTTGCCGCTGATTTCAGGAATCAGCTGTTGCGACACCTCCAGCGCCAGACGCACCAGCAGGAAGGTACGACCCTGCGGCAGGTTTTGCTGGAATTGGCCACCGACGGCCATGACCTTTTGCGGCGTGCCTGAATCGCGCAACAACTTCAATAGCAAGTGCACGGCATCCCCTAACGGGCTCAGCGTGCCAATCCACAGGTTCAGGTCTGCCTGGCGGCTCACCCCGGTTTGGTGTTGCCAGGCGTAATACGATGGCAGGTCAAATTCACAGGTGCCGCCCGGAATACAGATACGGCTACGGATACTCATCAGCCACTCGTTTTCCGTCAGCGCCTGCCCGGCTTTGCCAGGGTGGTGGTTCAGGGCTTCAAAACACGCATCCAGTTCGCCAATCACCTGGTCCAGCACCGATTCGGCAATGGCCGGATTGCCGCGATAAGCGTCCAGCAGGTGCCGCTGTTTGTCCAGATCCTTCAGCAGGTCAGACTTCAGGTCGGCACGCGCAGCCACGTCCATGATTTCGAACAATGTGGCCAGGGCAAAGTGGTGGTCAAGGTCATCCATGCGCGCTGCCAGTTGATGCAGGCGCACAAACAGGTGTTCAAGCCGTAAATAGGTACGGATGCGTTCGTGCAGGGGGTATTCGTAAAGGATCACGCTGATGTGCCGGGTGCAGTTGGGTGTGGCAATGATAGCCCGAAGGCGGGTGCCAGCTGCCGCACCTGTTCATCCAGTATCTCCAGCGAGATACCGTCATTCAAAATCACATGGTCGGCGACGGCTAGGCGCTGTGCCCGGCTGGCCTGGGTTGCCATGATGGCCTCAACGGCAACACGGCTCAGCCCGCTGCGTGCCTGTACCCGACTGATTTGCGTCTCGGGGCTGCAGTCAATGACCAGAATTTTGTCAACCCGCTGTTGCCAGCTTTTTGACTCCACCAGCAAGGGCACATCAAACACCAGACACGGTGCACCAGCGGCTTCGGCCGTCCCGGCCTGACGCCAGATGTCTTGTTGCACCAGAGGGTGGATGATGGCTTCCAGGCGTTGTCTGGCAGCCGGTTCGGCGTAGACCCTGGTGCGCATCAGGTCGCGATCAAGCGCACCGCTCGGGCTGATGAACGCATCGCCAAAGCTGTGCCGAATCGGGTCGATGGCAGCACCGCCCGGTGCCGTGAGTGCGCGCGAGATGGCATCTGCATCCAGCACCACGGCACCCAGTTGTGCCAGTAGGGCCGCAACCGTGCTTTTGCCACTGCCAATACCGCCGGTCAACCCGAGCTTGAAGGCCCGCCCCATGACCTATAGCCCCATCGCTTGCAACAGTGCCTGTGGGCCCGTCACCATCACCGTCAAACCTGCGCCGGCGAGAAAGGGGCCAAAAGGCACATAGGAACCTTCGCGCAAACCGCTCGAGAACTTCATGCCGATACCCACCACCGCACCAATCACCGAGGCCATCAGAATGATCGGCACCAGCGCCGGCCAGCCAAACCAGGCACCCAGGGCGGCATACAGCTTGAAGTCGCCAAATCCCATCCCTTCCTTCCCGGTGACCAGTTTGAAACCCCAATAAACCAGCCACAACGACAGGTAACCACCGACGGCACCCCATACCGCATCGGCCAGTGACACACCACTCCAATGTGTCGCTGCAGCGATAAGACCCGCCCACAACAAAGGCAGTGTGATGTCATCAGGCAACAGGGTGGTGTCCCAGTCGATCAGCGCCAGCGTCAGCAGGGTGGCGGCAAAACCGCTCCATAACAAGGCCAGTGGCGTAGCGCCGAAGCGCCAACCACAGTAAAAAAACAGTGCCGCAGTGGCCAGTTCCACTGCCGCATAGCGCGGGCTGATTGGTGCCCGGCAGTAGCGGCACTTGCCACGCAGCAGCAAATAGCTGAGCACAGGAATATTGTCGAACCAGCTGAGCTGGTGCTGGCAGTGCTGGCAGCGCGAGCGGGGTGTCATCAGGTTAAAAACGGGTGAATCTGGCGCGGGCGTACCAGACAAATCTGCACATTCGGCACGCCACTGCGCCTGCATCATCACCGGCAAGCGGTAAATCACCACGTTCAGAAAGCTGCCAATCAACAGACCCAGCAAGCCCAGCAGGCTGGCATTCCACGGTGCAGCAAACTCCATCAGACCACCTGACCCAATTTGAAGATCGGCAGGTACATGGCCACCACGATGCCACCAATGACGCCACCGAGCACCACGATGATGATGGGCTCCATCAGGCTGGAAATACCCGCCACCATGTCGTCCACTTCCGACTCATAAAAGTCTGCCGACTTGCCCAGCATGTGGTCAATCGATCCCGACTCCTCGCCGATGGCACACATCTGCAGCACCATCGACGGAAACAGGTTCGCGTTGGTCATGGCCACGGTCAACGCGGTGCCGGTCGAAACCTCTTGCTGGATCTTGATCGTCGCAGACTCAAACACCCAGTTGCCGGCAGCGCCACCCACCGAGTCCAGTGCCTCGACCAGTGGTACACCGGCTGCAAACATGGTGGAAAGGGTACGCGTCCAGCGTGCGATGCTGGATTTTTCGACCAGTACGCCAAAGATGGGCATCTTGAGCATCAACTTGTCCATGAAAATCTGCACCTTCTGGTTGCGTCGCCAGGCCTGCATGAAAAAATAGAATCCACCGCCCAGGCCACCAAAAATCAGCCACCAGTAAGAGACAAAAAACTCGCTGACAGCAATCACCAGCAAAGTGGGTGCTGGCAGATCGGCACCGAAGCTGGTGAACACCTGTTTGAAGGACGGGACCACAAAAATCATGATCACCGCCGTGACCACAAAAGCCACAATCAGCACCGAGATCGGGTACATCAGGGCGGACTTGATTTTTGACTTCATGGCCTCGGTCTTTTCCATGTAGACCGCCAGCCGGTCCAGCAACTGGTCCAGAATACCGGCCGCCTCGCCAGCCTCCACCAGATTGCAATACAGGTTGTCAAAGTACAGAGGGTACTTGCGGAATGCGGCGCTCAGCGAGGTGCCGGTTTCCACATCGGTGCGGATGTCGTTGAGCAGTCGCGTCACACTTGGATTCGGGTTGCCGCGGCCAACGATGTCAAACGCCTGCAGCAAGGGCACACCGGCTTTCATCATGGTGGCCAGCTGGCGCGTGAAAATGGCCATGTCCTTGGGCTTGATCGCTTTGCCCGAACTCATGCGCCGTTTCTTGACCTTGGACGGTATGACGCCCTGGCGCCGCAACGCGGCCTGCACCTGGTTCTCACCCCCAGCGCGCATTTCACCGCGTACCTGTTTGCCGTTGCGGTCCTTGCCCTCCCACTCGAAAACAAACTCAGTGGGGTTTTTGGTTTTTTCAGTGGCCATAGTGAGTGACTGCTTTGGTTTGAATTGCTCGCCGTACCGATTATTCGTTGGTGACTGCCAGAACTTCTTCAATGGAGGTCAGCCCCATTTTCGCCTTTTGCAGCCCGGCCTCGCGCAGGGTTTTCACCCCTTCACGCCGGGCCTGATCGGCGATCTCCAGGGCGTTCCCGTCACGCAGGATGATGCGCTGAATTTCCTCGGTGATCGGCATCACCTGGTACAGACCGATCCGGCCCTTGTAGCCATTGTTGCACGCACTGCAACCGACCGGACGATACGGCTTCCAGCTGCCGTCCAGATCCTGCTGGCGAAATCCGGCCTCCAGCAGTGCCGGACGTTCGACGTCCGCCTCGCGCTTGCACAGCGGGCAGAGCCGTCGCGCCAGTCGTTGCGCCGTGATCAGTATCACGCTGGCGGCAATATTGAAGGGCGCAATGCCCATGTGGCGCAGACGGGTCAGGGTGGACGGCGCGTCATTGGTATGCAAGGTTGACAGCACCAGGTGGCCGGTTTGTGCCGCCTTGATGGCGATATCGGCCGTTTCCAGGTCCCGGATCTCGCCGACCATGATGATGTCTGGATCCTGGCGCAAAAAAGAGCGCAGGGCGGCGGCAAAGGTCAGACCGGCTTTCTCGTTGACATTGACCTGGTTGACGCCGGGCAGGTTGATCTCCGACGGATCCTCGGCGGTGGCAATGTTCACACCAGGCTGATTGAGCAGGTTCAGGCAGGTATAGAGCGACACCGTCTTGCCTGAACCTGTCGGCCCGGTCACCAGAATCATGCCGTAAGGGCGGCCGATGGCTTTGAGCAAATGCCCTTTCTCGACAGGATCGTAACCCAGCGCATCGATCCCCAGTCTGGCGCTGCTGGGGTCCAGTATGCGAATCACGATCTTCTCGCCAAACAGCGTTGGCAGGGTGCTGACCCGGAAATCAATCACCCGCTCGGGGCCGATTTTCAGCTTCATGCGGCCATCCTGCGGGATGCGCTTCTCGGAGATGTCCATCTTCGAGATCACCTTGATACGTGACGCCAGCTTGTCCTTGATGGCCACCGGTGGTGAGGCAATCTCACGCAGCTCGCCGTCGATGCGAAAACGTACCCGGTAAGTGTGTTCGTAGGGCTCAAAATGCAAATCGGACGCGCGCATACCGACCGCATCCACCAGCATCTTCTGCAGGAACCTGACCACCGGCGCATCGTCGACTTCAGACGCCGCCGCCACGTTTTCGGTGATCGGTTCGGTGCTCAGATCGTCGAATGCGAAGCCGTCACCCACGATACTTTCGATGGTTTCGGTTGCCGTCACCGTATTTTTGGATACCAGCTTTAGCAGTTTGTCGTACTCGGCAACCACCCAGTCCACACTCAGGCCGGTGGCAAACTTGATCTTCTCTGCTGCCTGCTGGTCAGACGGGTCAGCCGTGCCGACAATGATCCGGTTTTGCCGCTTGCCGAGCGCCAGCACGCGGTAGTCCTGACAGATTTTTTTGTCCAGCAGGTCCTTGGGCAGACGATCGGCATCGACCGCATCCAGGTCCAGCAGCGGCAAGGCAAATGCCCGTGCCAGCGTATGGGCCAGATCGCTGGCCGACACCGCGCCCGAGCCGGTCAACTCGGCCACAAAACTGGCGCGATTGGCCAGGGCCTTGCGGTAAATCCCCTGGGCAAAGTGCAGGTCCAGCTGGCCTGCCGCCACCAGTGCCCGCCCGACGCCGGGTAAAGCGTCAGTCGGTTCGTTCACAACAGGCGTGTCGTGGGTGGGCATAAGGTGCGAATGTACTACCTGAGTCGTGCCGTGCTGGATGCCGCCCGCATACCCTCTTCAGTTGAGCAGCGCCTGGGCAAACTCGCGCGCATTGAAGGTTTCCAGGTCTTCGAGCTTTTCGCCAACCCCGATGAAATATACCGGTATGGGCCGTTCGCGCGCGATCGCGGCCAGCACGCCACCCTTGGCGGTGCCGTCCAGTTTGGTCACAATCAGCCCCGTCAGACCCAGCGCATCGTCAAAGGCCTTGACCTGGGTGAGCGCGTTTTGCCCGGTGTTGCCGTCAATCACCAGCAGGATCTCGTGCGGGGGGGTGCCGCTGCCAGCATCGGCCAGCGGCCCGGTCTTCTGGATCACCCGCTTGATCTTCTTCAGCTCCTCCATCAGGTGTAACTGCGTGGGCAGACGCCCTGCGGTGTCCACCAGCACCACATCACGCCCGCGTGCTTTGCCCGCGCTGACCGCGTCAAACGCAACGGCCGCCGGGTCACCACCGTCCTGGCTGATGATGTCGACCGTGTTGCGGTCGGCCCAGACACCGAGCTGTTCGCGTGCAGCCGCCCGAAAGGTGTCCGCCGCCGCCAGCAGTACGCTGGCCCCCGAATCCGCCAGGTGACGGGTGAGTTTGCCAATCGAGGTGGTTTTGCCCGCGCCGTTGACACCCGCCACCATCACCACCGTGGGCGAAAACTGCCCCACTACCAGTGATTTTTGCAGGGGGGTGAGCATGTGGGTCAGGGCATCAATCAGCAAGCCCTTGACGGCGGTCGGCTTGGTGGCGCCACTGTCCTTGACGCGAAACTTCAGGTCAACCAATAGCGCAGTGGTGGCTTTGACGCCCGTATCGGCCTGCAGCAACGCCGCTTCCAGATCTTCGTACAGTGCATCGTCAATTTGTGCGCCGGTGAAGACTGTGGCAATGCTGGTTCCGGTTTTTTTCAATCCGGTCTTGAGCTTGTCCATCCAGGACCCTCGGACCGCTGGCACCACCTCCTGCCCTGACACCTTGTGGCCAGAGAGCGCTGCATGGGCTGGCATCACCGGGACTGGCGCAGACAAAGCGCCAGCCGCGGTATCAGGAACGACGGCCGGATCGGTGGGGGGTACCTCGGAGAGGAACTTTTTCTTGAAGAAACTGAACATTTTGCGTTTCGTGGTGGAGCTGCATTCTATGAAACAGCGCATCGCGCCAGAGCAAACCGGTCTTGCCAGTCAATGGTGGCCTGGTCCAGCGCTGCCGGGCTGGTGTGGGTGACGGGTGCGTGAGCGCCAGGGCAGCGCCACGCCGGCGTGTTAAAACCTGGTGGTGACCGTGCCAAGGCTGGCAAATGTATGCCAAAAATGATATGAAAAATATAGCTAATAACATAATTGGAATATGCGCTAATGGCATATTTATTGGGAATTTTGCAAATCAGACTGTCGCGGTCGAGTCCTACCTTCCATCCGGCACATGACAACTTCCAAGCATCGCTCACCGCTGCCGGTCCAGGCACACAAACCACAAAGCCACGCCGTGCGCATCATTGGCGGTCAGTTCAAGCGCAGCAAGTTGCCCGTGGCAAATAAGCCGGGTTTGCGGCCAACGCCGGACCGCGTGCGTGAAACCCTGTTCAACTGGCTGGGCCAGGACCTGAGCGGCTGGCGTTGTCTGGACGCGTTTGCCGGTACCGGAGCACTGGGTTTTGAAGCCGCTTCGCGGGGGGCTCGCGAGGTGTGTCTGGTAGAACTGGATCGCACTCTGGTTGCCCAGTTGCAGCGCAATCAGGCCCAGCTCAAGGCGCAGGCGGTGAGCATTCAGCATACCGATGGACTTGGCGCACTGCGCCAGCAGGCGCCCCACAGTCTGGACCTGGTGTTGCTGGACCCGCCCTTTGACTCTGACTTGTTTGCACCGGCGCTTGAGGCCGCAGTGCCCGCACTGCAGTCTGCCGGCCTGATCTACCTGGAGGCGCCGTTGCGCTGGAGTGATGAACGGCTGGCAACCCTGGGGCTGCGTTTGCACCGGTATCTGAAGGCGGGTGCGGTCCACGCCCATTTGTTGTGTCGGGAGCCCGCGAAATAGTTTCAGGCATTGTTTTTGCTTTGGGGTAACTTGTGTCCAATTTCCTCATTTGCAAAGCCATTACCATGAACAAACGTCATCTGCTCAAGACATCGGTCGCTGCCATCGCCCTTACGCTGATGGGAGCCGTCCAGGCACAAACCACACCCATCAAGTTCCAGCTTGACTGGCGTTTTGAGGGACCCAGTGCGCTGTTCTTGACCCCTGTGGCCAAAGGCTATTTCAAGGATGCCAAACTCGATGTGACGGTGGACGCCGGCAATGGTTCGGGTGGCACGGTGACGCGCGTGGCCTCGGGGGCTTACGACATGGGTTTTGCCGATCTGGCCGCGCTGATGGAGTTTCACGCCAATAACCCCGATGCACCCAACAAGCCGGTGGCGGTGATGATGGTCTACAACGACACACCGGCCTCGGTGATGGCGCTGAAGAAGTCCGGCATCAAGACGCCGGCCGATCTGAATGGCAAGAAACTCGGTGCGCCGGTGTTTGATGCTGGTCGTCGGGCGTTTCCGATCTTCTCCAAAGCCAACAACATCAGCGGTGTGAACTGGACCGCGATGGACCCGCCGCTGCGCGAGACCATGCTGGTGCGCGGTGATGTCGACGCGATCACCGGCTTTACCTTCACCTCACTGCTCAATCTCGAGGCGCGGGGTATCAAAGCGGCCGATGTGGTGGTGTTGCCGTACCCCAGTTATGGCGTCAAGCTCTACGGCAATGTGATCATCGCCAGCCCGAAGATGATCAAGGACAACCCGGCGGCCGTGAAGGCCTTTCTGGCGGCTTTCGCCAAAGGCGCCAAACTGGTGATTGCCGATCCGGCAGCGGCCATTGCGGATGTCAAAGCACGCGACGGCATTGTCAATGTTGAGCTTGAAACCCGTCGCCTGAAACTGGCCATCGACACCGTCATCAACAGTGCCAATGCCCGCAGCGAGGGTTTTGGTCAGGTGAATGGTCCACGCCTGTCGCTGATGGCCAGCCAGGTGTCTGACGCTTTCAACACCAAGAACCGGGTCGACGCCGACGCCGTGTGGAATGGCGCTTTCCTGCCCTCCAAGGCCGAGCTGGACGTATTGCCCAAGAAATGAGCGCAACAGGAAGTCGGCAAAAGCTCAATCTTTGATAGCTGATAAAGCTCTATTCATATGCGCTGGAGCCTGTTTTTATGGACAAATGATGCACGACGACACGCCCTGGTTTGTTGATTTTCGCGACGTATGGCTGGCCTATAACGAAGAGTTGCTGGTTGCCAATCAGTTTGCCGTGGAGGCCATCGACCTGAAGGTGCGCCAGGGCGAGTTCATTGCCATCGTCGGGCCGTCGGGCTGCGGCAAGTCCACCTTCATGAAGCTCACCACCGGGCTGAAGATGCCCTCCATGGGCAAGATTCTGATCGACCAGCAGCCGGTCACCGGTCCCCTCAAAATATCCGGCATGGCGTTTCAGGCACCGAGCCTGCTGCCGTGGCGCACCACCGTCGACAACGTGTTGTTACCGCTGGAAATTGTGGAGCCCTACCGCAGCAACTTCAAAACCCATCGCCGTCAGTACGAAGAGCGTGCCCGCAAGCTGCTGCAAAAGGTGGGGCTGGGTGGTTACGAGGACAAGTTCCCCTGGCAACTGTCGGGTGGCATGCAGCAGCGCGCGAGTATTTGCCGCGCCCTGATCCACGAACCCAAGATGCTGTTGTTGGACGAACCCTTTGGCGCACTCGACGCCTTCACCCGCGAAGAGCTGTGGTGCATTCTGCGTGACCTGTGGACCGAGCAGAAATTCAACGTCATTCTGGTCACACACGACCTGCGTGAAAGCGTTTTCCTGGCCGACACGGTGTACGTGATGAGCAAGAGCCCCGGTCGTTTTGTGGTGCGCCGTGAGATTGACCTGCCACGCCCGCGGGACCTGGAGATCACTTACACGCCCGCATTCACCAATATCGTGCACGAACTGCGCGGCCACATTGGCGCCATGCGCCAGGCCGGTGCAGTGATCAACCAGTAAGGGTTTGCGTCATGCTGAAACGAAATCAGGTCATCCTGTGGTCACCGTGGTTGCTGCTGATCGCCATCATTGCCATCTGGCAGATCCTGTGTTCGGCGTTTGAGGTGTCAGAGTTCATTTTCCCCAGCCCGTGGCGCATCTGGACGCAGTTCTGGGAGTTTCGTGACAACATTGCCGGCCACGCGTGGCGCACCTTCTGGGTGACGATGGTGGGTTTTGCGCTGGCGATTGTGGTCGGCGTGCTGCTGGGTTTTGTCATCGGCAGCTCGCGCCTGGCCTACGCGGCGGTGTACCCGGTGATGACGGCGTTTAACGCCTTGCCCAAGGCGGCGTTTGTGCCTATTCTGGTGGTGTGGTTTGGCATTGGCGTGGGTCCGGCCATTCTGACGGCGTTTCTCATCAGTTTTTTCCCAATCATGGTGAACATTGCCACGGGATTGGCAACCTTGGAGCCTGAGCTGGAAGACGTATTGCGGGTGCTGGGTGCCAAGCGCTGGGACGTTTTGGTCAAGGTGGGTCTGCCACGCTCCATGCCGTATTTTTACGGCTCGCTCAAAGTCGCCATCACGCTGGCGTTTGTCGGCACCACGGTCAGCGAAATGACAGCGGCCAACGAGGGCATCGGCTACCTGTTGATTTCCGCCGGCTCATCGATGCAAATGGGGTTGGCGTTTGCCGGCCTGGTGGTGGTGGGCGCGATGGCGATGGGTATGTATGAGCTGTTTTCTGCCATCGAGAAACACACCACGGCCTGGGCGCACCGTGGTTCGAACAACCATTGACCTCCCTGTCAAAGGACACTCATGCCATGAATACCGAGCAATGCCTGCGCCACCTGCGTCGTGCCAATGACGTTGCCCTGCGTGCAGCGAGCCTTGGAAGGCACCCGTTTGGTGCATTGTTGGTCGCCCCCGACGGTGAAACCGTACTGGCCGAGCAGGGCAACATTGATACCGTGCACCATGCCGAGGCCACTCTCGCACGCACGGTGTCGCTCAATTACAGCCGCGACTATCTCTGGGAATGCACCTTGGTGACCAGCTTCGAGCCCTGTGCCATGTGTGCGGGTACCCTGTATTGGGCCAACATCGGCCACCTGGTCTATGGCGCGGCAGAAGAGCAGTTGCTGGCCCTTACCGGAAATGCAGCCGATAACCCGACCCTCAATCTTCCGTGCCGGGAGCTGTTTGCCAGGGGTCAGAAAGCCATCAGGGTCAGCGGGCCGTTTGCCGAGTTGGGCGAAGAGCTGATGGCACCGCACCTGAACTTCTGGCAACGCTGAAGTTCGGCAAGGGCGTTGATCTGCCGTGGGGCTGGTTCAGGCCGGGGTGACCCACGGGCTCAACGCTGCGCGCAATGCTTCCATCGCCACCGGTTTGGTCAGAAAGGCGTCCATCCCAACGGCAAAACAATGTTGCCGGTCTTCCTCGAATGCATCCGCAGTGAGTGCAATGATGGGTGTACGTGGCCGGTCATGTCGCTCTTCCCATTGGCGGATATGCTCGGTCGCCGCGTAGCCATCCAACACCGGCATCTGGATGTCCATCAGGATGACATCCGGAATCTCCCCGCTGGTGAGCACATCAACGGCCTGTTGGCCGTCAGTCACCAGCTGCACATCGAGACCCAGCTGTTTCAGCAGTGCTTCGATCACCATACCATTGACCAGGTTGTCCTCGGCCACCAGCACCCGTCCACCAACGGGTCGGTCGACCGGCGACGCGGTCGCCACCCGATGGGCGGCAGGTGGTGTTTGCGCCAGGCACTCGGAAGAGCAGGTGACCCGGATGCGAAACCAGAAGCGCGAGCCTTGCCCTGAAGCGCTGCTGACACCCACGTCACCGTGCATCAGATGTGCAAGGCTTCGCACAATGGACAGGCCCAGGCCCGAGCCACCAAAGCGTCGCGTTGTGGAACTGTCGGCTTGGGAAAAGGGCTGAAACAGCAGCGCCTGCTGGTCGGGGGCAATGCCGAGCCCTGTGTCGGTCACGGAAAACTCAAGATCTGCCTGCTCGGCGTCGCGGCGTAGTTCTCGGCCCTCGATGCGTACCGAACCGGTCTCGGTGAACTTGATGCCATTCCCGGTCAGGTTGGAGAGCATCTGGCGCAGCCGGTGGGCATCGAGCAGGTAGTGTTGCCCCACCGGCCCGTGCCATTGTTGTTCCAGCCGCAACTGTTTGGCATTGGCTTGATTGGCGAACAGAGCCTGAACATCGCTCAACAGTTGCACCGGATCGGTCAGTACCGCCTCAAGATGGATTTTGTCCGCTTCGATCTTGGAGATGTCCAGGATGTCGTTCAACAGGGTCAACAGCGTCTGACCCGACGACAGGATGGTGTTGACATAGTGCTCCCGTTCTTTGGTCGTCAGGTTTGGCGCGAGCAGCATTTGCGCCATACCCAGAATGCCGTTCATCGGGGTGCGAATTTCGTGTGACATGGTGGCCAGAAAGCGGCTTTTTGCCACGTTGGCCGACTCTGCGGCGGTTTTGGCCAGGCGCAGTTCCTCGGCAGCGGCTGCCTGTGTTTGCAGCGCACTGAGGTGGTTGTTGTAGCCGTGAATCAGACGGGCGATCTCGTCGGGTGCCGCGCCAGTGGGCAATGGCAGATGTTGTGCCTGTGGGGCGAAGGCGATTTGCCGGAAGCCCTGTGATACGGCGCCGATCGGGCGTACGACTGTGCGGGCAAAGTACCATGCCAGCGCCAATGTGCATATCAGCGCCAGTGCCACCAGTCCGGTGGTGAGCAGCGCCAGCTGGTTGACCTTTTCAGTGAGTGTGCGTCTTGGAGACAGCACCACCAGCTGGCTTTGTCGCTGGTTGATGGAGGAGACCCGCATGAGCATGTCTTCGCCACCAAGCACCAACTGGCGAACCGGAGGCTGTGCGCCAATCAATTGCAGCATGGCAGGCAACATCGGCCGACCCACCCGTTGATCTTCCGAATGCAGCGCAATGCGACCATGGTGGTCGAGCTCGAGCAGCTGTGTGCCATCGGGCAGCGGTGCCGCATCCAGAAAACCGCGCATGATGTCGTTGTTGAGGCTGATGACCAGTACCCCCACGACATCAGATTGCCCGGTTTCAGGCGAAAAATGCAGGATGGTGCGCAGGACGTTGACGACTTTGGCGTGTTTGGAACGCGTATTGAGATTGTCACCCACCCCACGCCACAGCACCGGCGCGCGTGTCTGACTGGCTTCATGTAGTAACTGCGCGACCAGCGCCGGGTCAACATCGCTGACATCCAGCGATTCACCCACCTGAAAGCGGGCACCGCTGCGCGCAAAGACGTTGATCGACACCAGGCCCTTGACGCGCACATAGTTGTTCAGGGCATATCCCATCTGTGCCTTGGTTTCAAGAGAATCAAAGCTATTGGCGGTCTGCGTACTCGCATGATGCAAGGTCGCACCAATGCTGGTGTTGCCCGCGATGTTGGCCGCCAGGTCTTCGATCTGTTCCTGGTATAGCTTCAGGTACGACGCCAGACTTGCCAGCAAGCGGGCGTTTTCCAACTCGGCCTGCTCAATGATGACGCGCTTGGAATACTCAAAGGCCGAGACTCCCAACAGGATCAGGGGCAGTACCCCAGCCACCAGCAAGAATGCCAGCAGCTTTGCCGTGATGTCAGAACGCCACTTCACGACTCAGGGGGCATTGGCCGCCGTAATCAGTTGTGTCTCAATCGTTGTCACCGCAGGGACCGCCTCGCCCCGCGTCAAACGCAAGGCCAGAGCCACGCCCTGGTAACCTTGTTCTGCCGCTTGCTGGTCAACCGTGGCCGCCATACGACCGGCCTTGATCTCAGTGATCGCCTCGCTCAGCGCGTCATACCCGGCCACCTTGACATCGCGACGCCGGGCTTCAGCGAGGTACTTGATGGCACCAATGGCCATCACATCGTTTGACGCAAAAAGCAGTTTGACCTCAGGGTTCCTGGCAAAAATCTGCTTGGTGACCGTGTAGGCCTCGTCGATTTTCCAGTTGGCCGTTTCGGAGGCGACCACCTTGATGACCTTGTTCTCCTGCAAACCGCGCAGCGCACCCTGGGCACGCTGCCGGGCATTGTCAGCGCTGCGAATGCCCTCCAGTATGGCTGCCTGCGTGGGCTTGGTGATTTCTCTGGCCAAAAACTGCCCGGCTTTAAAGGCACCCGCATCATTGTCAACGCTGATAAAAGGCACCGGTGCCAAACCTGCCTGCGCGACCGTCTTGGCATCGAGTCGGTTGTCAATGTTGATGATCCTGATGCCGGCATCAGCCGCTTTCTTTAGCGCTGGGACCAGACGCTGCGAGTCACCCGGGGCGATCACAATGGCGTTGACCCGGGCCGAAATCAGGTCTTCAACCAGCTGGATTTGCTGCTCGATCGAGGTTTCCTGTGCTGCCGTCTTGACGGTCAGGGTGATGCCCAGCTCTTTTTCAGCACGGCGGGCACCCTTTTCCATTTCGACAAAGAACGGATTGGTGAGCGTTTTCATCACCAGACCGATCGCAGTCTGTGGCAATGGCGCGGATGCCGCCGCTGCAGGCACCGTCGCGGTCTTGACGCTGGGTCCGCTGGCTTCGCCACAAGCCATCAAACCCAAACCCATCAACAGGGTGGGAATCCAACGAAAGAGTCGCATGATGATGTCCTCTGCTACTTCTATGATCAACTATAGCCCAAACGTTGCCCATTCTGACTTGAGTCTGACCCAATGCCCGATTTGCCTTCTGCGTCGATGCCCTCCGCAACCCAAGCGCGCAACCCTCTGCACGGGGTGACCCTGGAGCGCCTTGTCACGTGTCTGTACGAACATTACGGCTGGCCAGGCTTGGCGCAGCGCATTCCAATACGCTGTTTTGCCTTGGACCCCAGCGTCAAGTCGAGTCTGAAGTTCTTGCGCAAGACACCCTGGGCGCGAGAAAAGGTGGAAAGTCTATACCTCTATATGCTGCGGGAGAAGCGTCGCAACCAAAATCCGGGTGAACCCACAAACGCTGTACCAGAGTCGTAACTGCCCTGCGACTATGGCAGTATCGGTGCTGCACAGGGTCCGTAGGCTTGGGTGGTGGATGTGCGACGACCGCGTTCGGAACAGACTTGCCGCTGTGCATTCGCGTGGCGTTTATCAATGGGCAAGTCGGCAGCCTGGCTGGCAATCGCAATGTCCACTTCTTCGCTGAAATTCTGATGCCCGTCGAAACATGCCAGGGACTGAGCGCCCGGCAACCAACGTGGGGGCGTGTCATCGTCAAAAAGGCAAAGCGTCAGCTGTGCGCGCTCCATGTCAGAACGCTTCACTGCATCCCGGCTTTGGCTGAAAAGAATGGCCATGTCGCCTCCAAGACCCAGACCAGAACGATGCCGTTGTTGTGCCCAAATGGTCGCTTTCGGCTGAAATTCAGGGGCTTTGATGTCTTGCCCTGTATAGACCATCCACTGTTCATCACCTCGCGCCAGACCCGGACGAACTGCACCCGGAAGAAACGCGTCTGCCGCTGGTGCCATTTGCCAGGCCAACACCAACACCCCCAACCCCGGGCAAAGCCACAACAGCCAGCGAACCGGGTCACGCCCCCCGGGCGCATCCACCGTACGCCCAACACTCATCAGCAATGCCAATCCCGCGTCGGTCAACACAAACAAGGCCAAGGGGTTTTCCTGCCACAGCGTGCCAGACCATGCACCACCACTGCGGACCGCAATTAATGCTTCATCAAGCCTGAGCAAGCCCAGACCGCTGGCGAGTGCCAGACCCCAGGCTGCCGCGCGCAGGCGCCCCGACGTTTTTGCAGACACGGTTGGCAGTTGCCAAAGGCCGATCGTGCAGAGCACAAACGAGGGCACATGCAACACACCGGCAGCAACCGGTATCGGCAACAGGTAGTCCAGTGCAACCGACCCACTGCCCCAGATCGCGTGCCAGCCCATTGCATGTGCCAGCACAGCCGGGATTGGCCAGCCCAGTAACATCCAGAGCAACAGGTGCCATGTCGGCAACTTCATGGTGGATACCGCGACGGCTGTTCTCTAATACGAGCGAATCTGCTGTCTGCCCGCCACAAACTCGATCCAGCTCACCAGCAACCACGCGTGATGCCCTTTGCCGAGTGCATTTGCCACAGCCGTTGTGACCCGCAGCAAATCCTGATTTTGAACGCGGATACATCCGAGTGTGCTCTCCCAACCCTGTCGTGGTGCGAGCGGTTGTGGCAAGTCGGACCCACCGCCGTGAATCCCGATGTCTTTGCGGCCAAACTTCACGCAATCGTGCGAGATAAACGGCTTGAGTGGTACGAACCACAGACCCAGTGCGGGGGCTTTTTCGTCGCGTGGCGAAATCGGCTGGGGTTGCTCAAGTTCGTAGAGCCCTGGCGGCGTGTTGCCGTTGACCCCGAAGTCCATGCGTGAGCCGATGCCCTTGGCAGTGACCCACCACTGCATCATGCCGTTACCGTGGAAACATTTGAGTTTCTGCTGGTCTGCATGAAAGTGGAACATCGTGTCTTCCGGCCTGATCGGATCTGTTCGTGCATCTTCTTTCCTGATCGCCATGCCTGCTCCTGGTTGGTGAATGGATCTCCACTGGCCGATGTCGCCCTGCGCCAGTCAACATTTCAGTGAGATGGTAGCCACTTTCGTTCACTGCTGTCCCACTCTGCGCCTGCCAGAAGGTGCCCCTGGTCACGTTGCGGGCCACCAACTCCCCCCAATTGTGTTTGGCACATGACTTGACTTGCCGCCTGACACTGGCCGAATCGATCTGCGTTGTCTGGCAGGCAAACGGTTCAATATTCCAGTCGTTTGGATGAAAAAGACCGCTGGCAAGGATTGACACGGCACGGTTACAGTTTGGCATTGCCACATATCCCTGTCCTGCGCCATGAATCTCCTGCTGCTGGTCACCATTGTCTGTTCGATCGCCGCGCAGTTGGCTGCTGCGGCCATCGCGCTTTCGCGGCTGCGCGAAACCGGGCGCTTCTGGCTGGCGTGGATCAGCGTGTCGCTGGCACTGCTGCTGATGATTCTGCGCCGCGCCACCGAGATCTGGCAATGGCTGCATCACGGCAACGTGAATGCCATCAACTCGCTGATGGGCTTGTTGATCTCGCTGCTGATGCTGTATGGCATGGTGGGATTGCGCCGCTTGTTCGACCACTTGCGCGCACAAGAGGCCGAGATGGCGCGTCAGGCTCACACCGACTTTCTGACCGGATTGCACAACCGGCGCGATTTCTTCGAGATCGGCGAGCGCGAGCTGGTGCGCACACGGCGTCACGGCAGCGAATTGGCGGTGTTGATGCTTGACATTGACTTTTTCAAGGCCGTGAACGACCGCCACGGGCATCAGGCCGGTGACCAGGTGCTGCAGGGCTTGTGCCGCATCTGCCAGCAAAACATTCGCTCGATCGACCTCGCCGGGCGTCTGGGCGGCGAGGAATTCGCCATTCTGCTGCCCGACACCGGTTCGGTGCGTGCCTTGGAGGTGGCGGAGCGGCTGCGTGCGGCAGTCGCCGTGCAGACCTTGCCAGTGGCCGCAGGCGTGCCCATTGCCATCACCGTCTCGATCGGGGTGGCGGCGCTGGGTGCGCACCACGATGACCTGACGTCGCTGTTGCACAGCGCTGACACCGCGCTATATGCAGCCAAGAGTGCCGGGCGCAACCGGGTCCACCTGGCTGACAATGCTGCGCCGCTACCAAAAAGCTAATTGTTTTGTAGCGCTTATCGCATACCGGATAAGCGCTATTGGCCAAAACTTCCTACAACCTGGCTGCCCGAAACGGCCTCTTTTCGTTGCTTCATCCCCAGCAGTAGTTGTGCAGTGCGCGCCATGGAGTGCTGGCGCGGGAGTCTGGGTGGATGCAATTGGGACTTGCAGTTGCACCTCGGTAAAGGCGCCTGACATGGACTGGGTGTGGCGCAGTTCCATCCAACCGTCGCGGCACGCGAATCTAGTGCCGTGCATCAGGGTGCTCAGTGCATGGTTGCTGACGTCGGCCAACCCGGCCACAGACCAGCCTTTTTCGCAGGCCATTGTGAATCAAGACGTACAGAGGGTTGAGTTTCATCGACGCTCAATGATGTGGGTCAGAGGCGCAGATTCGGCGACGCCGGGTCACCGCAACGCGGTGCACCACAGCCGCGAACTGCTTTGTATATCACCAAGGACCAATGTAAAGGGACATTGACTCAGATCAGATGTTGCTCGAATAGATTAGGGTTAACCCTAGGTATCAAAAATACAATGGCCGCCTCGAAAGGAACTCGGTATGGATATCTTCCTGCAGTTGGCAATTATTCTGGTCTGCCTGTTTTACGGCGCTCGCAAGGGCGGAGTCGCCCTAGGTTTACTGGGCGGTGCCGGTCTGGTGCTGATGGTGTTCACGTTTGGCCTCAAACCCGGCAAACCACCGGTTGACGTGATGTTGACCATCATCGCAGTGGTGGCAGCATCGGCCACCTTGCAGGCGTCTGGCGGCCTGGAAGTGATGCTCAAGGGGGCTGAAAAGTTGTTGCGGCGCAACCCGCGTTACGTGTCGATCCTGGCGCCGTTTGTCACTTGTACCCTGACCATCTTGTGTGGCACCGGGCATGTGGTGTACACCATGTTGCCCATCATCTACGATATCGCCATCAAGAACAACATCCGGCCAGAGCGACCCATGGCGGCTGCCTCGATTTCAGCGCAAATGGGCATTCTTGCCAGCCCGGTGTCGGTGGCCGTGGTCTCATTGGTGGCATTTTTGGCCAAGGTTCCTGAGGGCACACCGGTGATCGACTTCGTGCAGGTGCTGTCGGTCACGGTGCCATCCACCTTGGCCGGTGTGTTGATGATCGGAATTTTTAGCTGGTTCCGGGGCAAAGACCTGGATAAGGACCCCGAGTTCCAACGGCGTATTGCCGACCCCGAGCAGCGCAGGCTGATTTATGGTGACAGCACGTCGTTGATGGGCAAAACGCTCACGGCTGGTCAATGGACTGCCATGTGGATTTTCCTGGGCGCAATTGCACTGGTTTCCATGTTGGGTGCCTTCCCTGGAATGCGCCCGGTGTTTGATGGCAAGCCGATGTCGATGGTGCTGGCCATCCAGATGTTTATGCTGTTGGCGGGCACCTTGATCATTCTGTTTACCCCCACCGACGCTTCGCAGATTGGCAAGACCGAGGTGTTTCGCGCCGGCATGATTGCCGTGGTGGCGGTGTTTGGTGTGGCCTGGATGGCCGACACCGTATTCGAATCACATCTTCCAACCCTCAAGGCGGCATTGACGGACCTGGTCAAGTCGCAGCCGTGGACCTATGCACTGGTTTTGTTGCTGGTCTCCAAGCTGGTGAATTCACAGGCCGCCGCCATCAGCGCCATGGTGCCGGTGGGTTTGGCCATCGGCGTGCCACCGGGGTATGTGGTGGCGTATGCAGCAGCGGCATACGGTTATTACATTCTGCCCACTTACCCCAGTGACCTGGCCGCCATCCAGTTCGACCGCTCCGGCACCACCCGTATTGGCAAGTATGTGATCAACCACAGTTTCATCCTGCCGGGTTTGATCGGCGTTGGCACTTCGTGTGTGGCAGGTTACTTGCTGGCTGCAGCTTTCGGATTGATCTGACATCGGCGCACACCTCTGCCGGCGCGCGCGGCTTGTTTTGACTTGCGGCGTTGTGCCGGCAAGAATCCCGGCAGCGCTCGCCAAGCCAGCCCCGCCAGCATCAGCGGCGTGGTAGTGACAGAGTGTGTGAAACGACGGCTCAGCGGCCTCGGTCGCCAAAATGCCCCCGTGGGCAACGGTCTTTGCCGGTGCTTTTTATGATGCGGCATGACGCCAAAAAATCTTCCTGTCCGGACCAGAAAATCTCGCTTGACGCTTTGGCTCGCTTTGGCGTTTGTGCTGCTGCTCATTGGCTGGTGGGAACTGGCCGCGCAACGGGCACCGCATCCACTGCCGATACCCCAGGCCGAGGCGGCCGCCGCAGACGGCCATGAAATAGCAATTCTGGCAGGCGGTTGCTTTTGGTGTGTTGAGGCCGATTTCGACAAGTTGCCGGGCGTGATTTCGACCACTTCCGGTTACACCGGCGGCAAGACGGCCAACCCCACCTATGAAGAGGTGTCAAGCCACGTCACGGGCCATGCCGAAGCGGTCAAAATAGTGTTCGATCCGGCCAGGCTGAGTTACCGCCAACTGGTGGACCACTTTTGGCGCACCATCGACCCGACCATGCGTGATCGACAGTTTTGCGACCACGGCACACCGTACCGCACGGCCATCTTTGCCATCAACGCGACGCAGATGGCCCAAGCGCTGGCGTCACGCACCGCGGTTGAGCAATCGAAACCTTTCAAAGAGCCTATCCTCACCCCGGTCGAAACCGCCGGAGATTTTTACGCGGCTGAGGCTTATCACCAGGATTACCACCTGAAGAACCCGGTGCGTTACAGCTATTACCGTAGCAGTTGCGGCCGTGATGCCCGTCTGCTGCAGCTGTGGGGCGCGCAGCCCCGTTAGAGCGTCACGTTCAATCACCTGCGTACCGGTCGCAGCAAGGATGTTTCAGGTCTACACTGAAAAACGCCATGAATACCATCACGCTCTCCTCCAATCCTGCCCTGTCAGAGGCATTGACCTTGCAACGCCAGACCTATCTGGCCGATCCGGTGCCCGACTATGCCCAGCGGCGAGCCGACTTGTTGAAGCTCAAGCGGTTTATCCTTGACCACCAGGAGGCGCTGTGCGACGCCATCAGTGCCGACTACGGCCACCGCTCGCGCCACGAGACGCTGCTGGCCGAGGTGTACCCGGCCGTGAGCGGCATTGACCACATCCTGAGTCATTTGCGCCGCTGGATGCGTCCGCAGCGCCGCTCGGTTGACTGGCGCAGTTTTTTTGGCGCCAGCAACCGCGTCGTGGCGCAACCGCTGGGTGTGGTCGGCGTTATCGTGCCGTGGAACTTTCCGCTCAACCTGAGCCTGGTGCCCTTGAGCTACATCTTTGCCGCTGGTAACCGCGCCATGGTCAAGATGAGTGAGAACTCGCGGCATCTGGCAGCGTACCTGATAACCCACATGCCGGCTTACTTCCCACCCGAGAAGCTACGGTTTTTTGACGAGACCGGTGGTGTGGGGGTGGAGTTTTCAAAACTCAAATTTGACCACCTGTTGTTCACCGGATCGGGCCAGACGGGCAAAGCGGTTATGGCAGCCGCAGCGCAAAATCTGTGTCCGGTCACGCTGGAGTTGGGCGGCAAAGCGCCGGCCATCGTCTGCGACGACTTTCCGCTCAAGACGGCGGTGGAGCGAATTCTCTTCGTCAAACTGCTCAACGCCGGGCAGATTTGCACCACCGTTGACCATGCCTGGCTGCCCGTGGGCAAGGTGGACACCTTTGTTGACATGGCACGCAGCCTGGCGGTAACGCGCTACCCCAGCCTGAGCTCCCTGGACTACACCTCGATCATTGATCAGCGCTCTTTTGAACGCTTGCTGGCCGCCCTGGAAGATGCCCGCAGCCGCGGTGCACGCGTGTTGAGCCTGCTGGACGGCCCTGCCTTTGACGCCGCAACGCGCAAGATCGCCCCGCATATCGTGCTCGACGCACCACCCGACAGTGTGATGATGCAGCGCGAGATTTTTGGTCCGATCCTGCCGCTGCGCACCTACAGTGAACTGGATGAGGTCATTTCATGTATCAATTCAGGGCCACGCCCTTTGGCGGTGTACCCTTTCAGCTATCAAAACGATAAAGTTCAGTACATCATTGACCATGTGATGAGCGGTGGTGTGTCGGTCAATGATGCGCTGTTCCATGTCGGGCAGCACGACTTGCCATTTGGTGGGGTGGGCGACTCGGGCATGGGTCACTACCATGGGCATGAGGGTTTTGAGACCTTTTCCAAGATGCGTCCGGTGTTCTACCAGACGCGCCTGAGCTCCATGCGATTT
Organism: Rhodoferax sp.; assembly: GCF_018063565.1. Taxonomy (GTDB): domain Bacteria; phylum Pseudomonadota; class Gammaproteobacteria; order Burkholderiales; family Burkholderiaceae_C; genus Rhodoferax. The sequence continues at coordinate 21,730 of NZ_JAGPBB010000020.1, read as the reverse complement.
TTATGGCCACCCTACGGCAAGTTTGCCGAGGGCGTCCTGAAGTTCCTGATTCGATAGTGTTGGCACGGGTTGTGGCAAGGCGTCAAGCAATCAACAGTTTCTCAAACTCGGCGAGCGGCACCGGGCGGCTGAACAAATAGCCCTGGAAGGTCTTGCAGCCGTGTTTCTGCAGAAAATCCAGCTGTACCTGGGTTTCCACACCCTCCGCAATCACGTTCAAGCCCAGCGTGTTGCCCATGGTGATGATGGTTTGCACGATGGCGGCGTCACTGGGGTCGTGACTGATGTCTCGTACAAACGACTGGTCGATCTTGAGCTGATCCAGCGGCAGACGTTTCAGGTAGGCCAGTGATGAGTAACCGGTGCCAAAGTCGTCCATCGAAAAAGTCAATCCCAGCACTTTGAGTTGATGCATCTTTTCGATCGTGTCCGCCACGTTGTTGATGACGATACTTTCCGTCAGCTCCAGTTTCAGGCGAGTGGGATCAATGCCGCTTTGATCAACGACATGTTTGGTTATCGATACAAAATCGTCTTGCCGGAATTGGCGCGCACTGACGTTAACCGCCAGCTTCAGATCACGGGCAAGTGGGTGGTTTTCCCATGCCTTGAGTTGTGCGCAGGCGGTTTCCAGTACCCAGGCCCCAATCGGCAAAATCAAGCCGGACTCTTCGGCCAACGGAATGAACTGTACGGGTGACACCAGCCCGCGTTGTGGATGTTGCCAGCGGATCAGGACCTCGGCGCTGAGCACCTTGCCGTCGCCATCGACTTGCGCCTGGTAATAGAGCTGGAGTTCATTGCCCGGTAGGGCGTGACGCAATTCAGTTTCAAGTTTGATGCGTTGCTGCAGCGCAGCCTGCATGGCCGGGTCAAAAAAACGCACGGTATTGCGACCTTCGGCTTTGGCGCGGTACATGGCCGTATCGGCGCGTTTGAGTATTTCTTCGGCGTTGTCGGTCGGATCCTGGAAGGTGGCCACACCGATGCTGGCCTGACTGTGGTGTTCAAGCAAGCCAAGTTGGTAACTCTCGCGCAGCGACTGCATGATCTTTTCAGCCACCAGTTCAGCGCGACTCGCCGCCTCGTGGAGTTCGTGCCCCAGGTCGTCCAGGATGATGATGAATTCATCTCCACCCTGGTGCGCCAGACTATCCTGCTCGCGCACACAGCTCTTAAGGCGGCGTGCCACCTCCACCAGCAACATGTCGCCGACTTCATGGCCTTCGGTGTCGTTGATCAGCTTGAAATTATCCAAATCAATCAGAAGCACAGCGCCACAACTCTTGCGTCTGGCGCATAGCGCTACCGAGCGGTGCAGGCGGTCCAGCATCAGCCGGCGATTGGGCAACTGGGTCAGCGGATCGAAGAAAGCCAGGTTGTGAATCTTGGCCTGGGCATCCTTAAGCTGCGAGATGTCAGTGAAGGTTGACACGTAGTGGCTAACTTCGCCTGCCGAGTCCAGAATCGATGAAATCGTCATCCACTGCGAAAAATCCGTGCCGTCTTTGCGGCGATTGATGATTTCACCCTTCCATTGGCCGCTTCGCGCCAGGGACTTTCGCATCATGACAAATAGCGATGCATCCTGTTGCGGTGAGTTCAGAATCGACGGCGTTTTGCCAATGGCGTCTTCGGCACTGAACCCAGTCAGAATGGTGAAGGCCGGGTTGATCCGCACGATGATGTCCTGTGTGTCGGTCACCATCATGCCTTCCTGGGTGTTCTCAAACACGGCAGCCGCTTGTTGCAACTGGCCTTCGGCCTGTTTTCGTGCGCTGATGTCACGGATAAAGATGAAGAGCCGGTCTTGCTCGGCCCAGTAGTTGGTGCTGACCTCTGCATCCCACAGTTCGCCGCCTTTGCGCCGATGCCGGGTCTCAAACAGGTCGCTGCCGATCAGCTTGATGCGTTCAAGACGGCGACGGGCAACATCGGGTGGGTCCTGTATATCCAGATCGGAAACATGTTTCTGTAGCAATTCTTCGCGCGAAAAGCCTGACATCGCAATATAGGCGTCATTTACCTCGTGCAACTGGCCCTGCAGGTCGGCTATCCAGAAGCCATCAAGTGCCGTGGCAAGAATGGCCTGGTAAGTCTGGTTGCTGGCTTTGATCTCGATCTGCGCCAGATGCTGCGCTGTGATGTCGCGGCTAATGCCCAGGATGCCGATTGACTCGCCCTGCATGATGCTGAACGGTGTCTTGATGGTTTGCAGCAGCACCTGCCGGCTGTCGGGGTAAGTCACCCACTCTTCGTTCTGACGCGCCTCACCACTCTGCAGCATTTTCTGGTCTTGCTCGCGAAAAAAGCTGGCGGTCTTGGCGTCAAAAAAATCGAAGTCGGTTCTGCCCACCTGCGCCTGCTCGTCACGCCCGGCAAACGCTTCAAATGCCTTGTTGCAGCCGAGATAATGTCCGTTGATGTCCTTGAAGAAAATCAGGTCCGGAATACTGTCCATCACCCGGCGTAACAGGGCACGTTCACGGGCCAGCGCATTCTCCGCCAAGCGGCGATCGGTGATGTCAAGTGTCATCACGGCAAATTGTCCGGGGCGAATGCGAAAAGCGCGCACGTCAAAATACTTTTTCAATTCGGCGCTGTAGTCCTCAAACGCCGCTGGCTCGCCGGTCAATGTGACACGGCCATAGCGCTCAATCCAGATGGGCTCCAGCGTGGTCAGCACCTCGAGCACCCGTTTGCCAATCAAGGTACTGGCGCGCAGACCGGTCATGGCCTCAAACGCCGGGTTGACCGCGAGAAAGCGGTAGTCAACGGCTACCCCTGCAGTGTCAAAAATCAGCTCATGCACGGCAAAACCACTGCGCATTTCAGTGAACAGGGTGCGAAAATCTGCCTCGCTTTGTGTCAGTCGGACCCGTTCATCGACCAGGGTGTCGAGCATGGCATTGAAGCCGATGGCGATGCTTTTCAATTCACTGAGATGACCGACGGATTCCAGTGGAATGCGGCGCTGCAGGTCACCCTCCTTGACCGCCTGTGTCACAGCTGCACCAATCTGTATTGGGCGCACCGTATAGCGTCGTACCAGCCAAAGCATCAGTCCGGTGAAGAGCACAGGGCCGCCAAACAGCGCGAAATTCTGCTGCCGGGCCAGCGCCAGTTCTGCATCCATGGCAGTGGTGGGGATGCCCATCGACACGATCCAGCGGGTGCCCTCCACCGGCACCACAGCGTAGAGACGATGGATGCCGTCGGTTTGTGAAGTGGTCTGGAAGAAGCCCTGACGTTGTTGGAGCGCCTGCGTGGCCTGGGGGAAGCCGCTGCGATTTTCTCCAACCATTTTGTTGGCATCGCGCGAGCGGGCCAGAATGACACCATCGTCGTCAAATACCGTGCTGACGGTGTCCTTGGGCATGCGGTTCAGGGCACTTTCATTGAGCGGGCTCAGCCGTGTCAGATCAATCCAGGCGGCAATGGCACCGCGTGGGGCGCCGCTGTCGTCCAACAGCGGCAGGCTGATGGGCATGACCCAGCGTCCGGAGATTGTCCCCTTTTGTGCGTGTCCCAGTTGAAACTGCGGTGCCCCGCTGGCGGGGCCGGAGGTCAGCGGTGCTGACAGTCGAGGGCGATCGGCGGCAGCACCGACCACACCGCAAATGAGTTGACCGTCCAGCGTCGATGTGGTCAACACGGTGAAGCCGGGGTGCGACTTCTGAAAATCACCAAAAACCGGGTCGCAGCGGGCGCTGTCGAGCGCGCGAACACTGGCGCGGGCCGACATCGTGGCCAAGAAGTGCTGGGTGTCACTGAGCTTGCGCTCCAGCGTATGGGCTGAAATCTGCGCCAGACTCATGGCCACGGATTCGGTGCGGCTCTGGATGCGCTTGGCTTCGTCCCTGACGCTCCACAGCAAGAAAACCAGCAACGGCAGCAGCAACAACAGCGACAAAGTGGTCAGCACAGCGCCAATGCCCCAGCTCAAGGTTGGTGCAGTCTGGATGGATGGAGACGCAGCGTCGGGTCGGCTCATGCTGCGGGTGTACCTTCCGGGGCGTGGAACCGTACGCGGTTGCGACCAGCATCTTTGGCCGCGTACATGGCGGCATCAGCCCATTTCAATATGTCCGCCTGACTGTTCTCGTGGTTGACAAAGAGTGCGACACCCAGGCTGGCAGAGCAATGGTGTTGCACCGTGATCTCTGGCAAACCCTCGCGGCGTACGGTGAGCGTGTAGGCCTGGGCGAGTGCCATGCGAATTTTCTCGGCAATCACGCCCGCCTGTGTATGTGATTCATGGCGTTCAGTCTTGAGCTCACCGAGCATGACGACGAACTCGTCACCGCCCATGCGGACCACCGTGTCCATCTCCCGCACGCAGGCAGTGAGTCGCCGCGCCACCTCGATCAGCAGCAGGTCACCGGCATCGTGACCGTGGCTGTCGTTGAGTGGTTTGAAATTATCGAGATCAAGAAAGATCAAGGCGCCGTAGCGGCCGGTACGACTGCTGCTGGCCATGGTCAGTTTGAGCCGGTCATCCAGCACCCGACGGTTTGGCAGCTTGGTCAGGGGGTCAAAAAAGGCCAGCTGTCGCACCTGGTCTTCCATCTCTTTTCGCTCTGTCAGGTCAATGTCGAGGCAGAACATTTCGACAGCACCCATTGCGGGCTTGACCAGCACATGGTTGGAAAAAACCTGAACCCGACCGCCACCGCGAGTTTGGAGCGTCAATTCACCGGCTGGAATGGCCACGCCAGTTGTGGCCATCTCAGCCATCGCGGCGGCAACTCCCTCGCGCATTTCGACAGGAATGATCAAGTCAAGCAAGTTGCTGCCGATGGCATCCTGGGCGCTGAAGCCGTACAGCCGTTCAGAGGCACGGTTCCAGAAGGTGATGGTGCCGTCCATCGCGTAGCCTTGTACCGCCACGCCGGCGACGTCTTCCATCATGCTGCGAAACCGTACTTCGCTGTCGCGGAGCAATTGCAACCATCTGCTTTTCTCGATGGCAATGCTGGCCAGTCGCGCCGACTGTTCGATTCGTGCGATGTCGGACACTTCGGGTGAATGGGGTGTAGGGTGGTAGATGGCGAACGTGCCCAGCACCTGGCCGCTGGCAGCCAAAATCGGTTGCGACCAGCATGAGCCCAATCCGGCGTTGCGGGCCAGGTCCAGATACGGCGCCCAGTACGGATGAGTGGAGATGTCTTCAACCACTACTCTCTCACCTGTGAACGCTGCTGTGCCGCACGACCCGACGCCCATGCCGATTTCTATGCCTTCCAGCGCGGCGTTGTAGGTTGCAGGCAGGCTTGGACCGATTCCGTGTTCGAGGTAACGCCCATCATCGCTGAGCAACAGGATGCTGCAATAGGCACTGGATTGCAGTTTCTCAACACCCAGAACCAATTGTTCAAGAATCGTCAAAAGGGTTTGATCGCTTGCCAGCAGCTCAAGAATGTGATTGCGAAGATGTTCATCTTGTGTGGCCTGCTTCAATTTGGTGATGTCGGTGTGTGAAATGACCGCACCGTCGCGAACATTCTGGCCAAGGGGCACCACCGTCATGGCAAACCAGCGCTTTTGCTTCGGCGAGTCGCACGGGTATTCCAGGTTGAAGTGAGGAAGACGACCACCAAGCACCGCCTGAATGCCCGTGCTGGCCTCCAGGCTACTGCTGGCATGCGCCTTGTTTTGGGAACGGCAGGCCGTCAGGTAATTGGCGCCAACACCGATCAGCGGCATCGCGGACCCTGGGCCAGCTGAGTTGTCAAGCAAGAAGCGTTGCCAGCTTTCGTTAACGGCTTGAATGATGCCCTGGCTGTCTACCACGGCGATTTCGGCGGTGAGTGAATCCAGGATGGTGTTCTTGAAAGCCTCGCTCTTGGCCAGGGCGGCTTCAGCCTGCTTGCGCTTGCTGATGTCGCTGAAGGTGACCACCACTTGATGCAGGCTGCCATCGGGGTGGAACTGTGGCTTGGCCGTGACCAGCAGCCAGACTCTGTTTTGTTTGGTGGGTCTGAATACCCCCATCACCACATTTTCAATGGCCTTTAGGGTCGAGATGGCTTGAGATACCGGGTGGGTCGGGCCGGGGAAGGGCGAGCCGTCCTCATGAATCACGTCCCAGCCGGGGTCCATCGAGGTTCTTCCCAACAGCTGGTCTTCACTCAGACCGAGTAGCTCCAGCGCCAGCTGGTTGCTCATTACGATCTCCGAGCTGGGCGATTGAATCACCACACCAACCTGAAGATCCGTAACCAGCTGACGATAGTGTCTGGAGCTTTCTTTCAGAGCAGATTCGCGCAGCGCGAGTGTTTGCAGCAAGCGGTTGAAGCCGTCCACCAAGTGACCCAGTTCGTCCGGGCGTCGCACCGGAAGCGCTTGCGGCGTTTCATTGCTGTCGGCCAGGCTCAGCAGCATCTGCACTGTATCGAGCATCGGCGCGAGTTGGCGACGCAGCATCCACCAAGTCAGGGTACCGGCCAAAACGGTCAACAGCAAAGTGGCCAGCAGCAGGCGCTGTTGCATGGCGCGAATGGGTGCAAAGGCCTCACTGGTGGGCAATACGGCAGCCACGATCCAACCGACATCGGGCATATGTTTGTCGGAGACCATCACCTCCACCTGGCGCGGATTGACAAAAATGGCTGACCCGTCTTGACCCTCGATAAAACGGTCAAGCGTTGCATTGAAGCCTTTCGGTGGCAGTTGCTCCATGATGCGTGACTTGTCTGTGGCCGCGACAATCAGACGTTGTCTGGGTGCAACCAGCAAATATCCACCAGCCTCGCCGTATCGATTGGTAAAAACATTGTCCAGAAAACTGGGCTTGCCCAAGTCAATGACGCCCGACAAGGCGCCAATGACCTGTCCATGGGTGTCGCGAATCGGCACGGTCATCCCAAACACCGGCGCACGCAAGACTTTACCAAGGTGGACCTCACTGAGCGTTGATTTCCCTTCCCTCAATGCGGCAATCACGGTCGGGTTGTCCAGGTAGTTCACGCCAATCCGCCCGGTGTTACGGGGCACATCGGCAATGGCGGTGCCGTCGGCGCCGTAGGCCAATACGCCAAAGTTGAATAAGTCCGCCAGTGTGACGTTCTGCTCCAGCAGAGTCTGCATCGCAGCAGAGCCGGCTTGAAGGGCAGCAGCAGATGTTGCTGCCATTTTCTCAAGGGCCTTGCTGCGAATCTCAAAGTCGTGGTTGACCTGCGCGGCCACCAAAGACACGGTTGCGAACTGCTGCTGTCCGAAGACTTGTTCCAAGTCTGCGCGCAACATTCGGGAGGCCAAATACGCCAGCGACCACAGACTTGCCAGAAAGATCACCAGCGTGAACAGGGTGACCCGGGTCTTGATGGACAAACGCTGGAGATGGCTGGGTGACATGGCGGAAGGCTCTGGAAATAACTCTAACACCATGATCGCGCCATGTCACCCATTGTCCTTCGAATCGGTTGGTCTCTGGCCTGCTTGGTGGAACTGGCTTTGCAAGACAGCGACCAGATGGCACAAATCAAAGGGTTTGCCGACATGATCATTCATCCCGGCGGCGAGGCAAGCGGCCCGGTCGTTCGCCATGGCATTGGCTGTCATCGCAATAATCGGCAATTCGAGCAGACCAAGATCATGCCGTATGGCGCGCGTGGCCATGTAGCCATCCATCACTGGCATTTGCAGGTCCATCAAAACGGCGTCAAATGCCCTGGGGTCGCGCTCAAGCAGCGAGACACACGACTGACCGTTGTCGGCAAGTTCAACCCTGGCACCCTCGGAAGTCAGCAGTTCCCGGGCCACTTGCTGGTTGACCATGTTGTCCTCAACGACCAGAAGTCGCATGCCGTGCAGTCCGCTTGCCGTGGGTGCTGGATCTCTGGATGGCCCAGGCGGGCTGTCACGCTGGGCGGACTCGGCGGGTGCCACGGTCTGCGTCGCTTGCGTCGCCAGCGGCAGCTCCAGCGCAAAAGAGAACGTGCTACCACGTCCCATAGTGCTTTCCAGCTCCAGCCTGCCGCCCATCAGGTTCACCATTTCCCTGGAGATTGCCAGCCCCAGCCCGCTGCCGCCAAAACGCCGGGTGGTGGAGGCCTCAGCCTGCGAAAAACCCTCAAAAATGCGCTGCTGATTCTCTGGTGAAATACCGATTCCGCTGTCCTGCACCGAAAAACCCAGACGCACCTGTTCCCCCGTCTGGGCTAGCACCCCGATGCCCAGGCGTACGTGGCCCTGATGGGTGAACTTGATGGCATTGCCCATCAGATTGATCAGCACCTGGCGCAAACGCAAAGCATCGCCGATCACGCTGTTTGGCGCTCTCGGGTCAAGGTCAAACTGCAGCTGTATCGGTTTTTCGGCGAGGTTGGCCGTCAGCACGGCCTCCAGATCGCGGATCAGCTGGTCCAGCCGGAACGGACTTGGATCAAGCACCATTTTGTTGGCTTCAATTTTGGAAAAATCGAGCACGTCGTTGATCAGTCCAAGCAAGGACTTGGCCGCAGCCTCCGCCTTGGTGGTGTAGTCCAGTTGTTGTGACGACAGGTTAGTCTTCAGCGTCAAGGTCAGCATTCCCAGGATGGCGTTCATGGGCGTACGGATCTCGTGGCTCATGTTGGCCAGAAACTGGCCCTTCGCCACTGACGCGGCCTCGGCATGCTGGCGTGCCTCTTGCGCCAGTGCCACCGTCGCGAGAAGGTCTGATTGAGTCACTTGCAAGGTTCTGATGGTGTGGTGGGTGTTGAGGCCAACGACGATCAGTGACACCATGCTGCCAAACAGGGCCAGCGCCAGCAATTGTTCAGGCCTGCCACCCATTTGGAATGCTGCTATGCTGGGGGCCAGCAATGCTGCCACCAGGAACGCCACCATGCCGGCACGCTGTTCGGTCAGGGTGATCATGGCTACCCCGCAGACCGCCAGCACAATGCAAATCAGCAGAGCCAGGTCCGCGCCAGTGGCATACGGCATCAGCAGGCATGGCCCCAGTGCCCAGGCCGCGCCTGCGCTGAAGGACTGAATGATGTACCAGTTTTGCCAGGTTTGGAACACGAAGGCAGATCGTGCGGCACGCGTAAACGCTGCCCACAGCCCGTAACACAGCAAAACGTTCAGCAAAATTGTGCCGACCCAAAAGCCAACCAACCGCTGTGGATAGAACTGCCAAGTCAACACGCCAAAAATCACGGCCGTGGATGCGGTCATGGTCATGTTCAATGGCATCCTGGCATACGCGTCTGCAAGCAACTTGGCCTCCACGGCCGGCTGGTTGGTTTGGGTCAAAATGACTCTGGCGGCGCGGATCAGGTTTTCAACAAGCGTGAGTGCCATGGCGCTGGGCTGGTGGATCTGTCCGGGCGCGATCAAGTGGCGTGGCAAACGGGCCGCAAGCGTGCCACCTAAACGGCAAGCCAGTTGGACAACAACGAGACCAGGCTTGCCAGCTCGATCGGTTTGGCCAGAAAGTCGTCCATGCCTGCTTCTGCGCAGCGCTGTTTGTCATCTTCAAACGCTCCGGCGGTCAGCGCGACGATGGCGCACCGCTGCAAACCGTTCGCCGCTTCCCAGTTGCGGATGCAGCGCGTCGCCTGCAGGCCATCCATCACGGGCATCAGGATATCCATCAGGATCAGATCGTAATTGGTCCCGCCAGTCACGGCGTCGACAGCGGCCTGTCCGTCTTCCACAAAGTCTGCGGTCAGGTTTTGGCTTTCCAGCAACGCTTTGGCCACCATCCGGTTGACCGGGTTGTCTTCGGCGACCAGAATCCGCCCCGTCAACGCTGTGGCGTCGATCGGCCTGGCCGCTGTGGCCGGCAGCCTTTGCGGGCTCGCCTGCGGTTCGGTGGCCACCCGGAACCAGAAGCGTGAGCCAATGCCAACACCGCTTTCCAGTCCGACCTGGCCGCCCATCAGTTCGGCGAGTCGTGCCACGATTGACAGGCCCAACCCGGTGCCACCAAACTGTCGCGTGGTCGAGCTGTCGGCCTGGGTGAACGGCTTGAACAGGAGCGCCTGCTTGTCCGGCGCGATGCCAATGCCGCTGTCGCTCACAGAAAATTCAAGCTGAGGTGTTTTGCCGTCAAGGCTGACTTCGCCGACCTCAAGCTCGACTTTGCCCTGAGGGGTGAATTTGATGGCGTTGCCAAGATAGTTGGAGATCATCTGGCGCAGTCGCAGCGGGTCGCCCTTGTAGTGGCTGCTGCGCAAATGACAAAAGCGGGTCTCCAGCGTCAAGCCCTTGCTTTGCGCCAGTTCTTCAAAGGCCAAGGTGGTGTCGGCCACCAGTTGCTTGAGGTCAAACACGCTTTGGTCCAGCTCCAGTCGGCCGGCTTCGACCTTGCTGAGGTCCAGAATGTCGTTGAGCAGTCGCAGCAGGCTTTGCCCCGAATTCAAGATGGTGCGGGCGTAGTCATGGCGGGTTGCTTCGTCGACTTGCGGCAATTGCAGCATTTGCGCCATGCCCAGGATGCCGTTGAGCGGCGTGCGCAGCTCATGGCTCATGGTGGCCAAAAAGTCGCTCTTGGCGCGGGTGGCGTCCTGCGCCGAACTCAGCGCCTGTTCCAGGTCGGCTTGTTGCTTCTTGCGGTCGGTGATATTGGCGTAGGCCCCCACCACGCGCGCGGGCTGGCCCTGCGCGTCGCGCTCGGCAATGCGACCCCGATCTTGCACCCAGATCACCGTGCCATCTTTTTGCACCATGCGGTGCTCTGAGTGGTAGGTGTCGGTCGCGCCACTCATCAGGGCCTGGATGCGCTGCCACACCATTTGCCGGTCGTCAGCGTGCACATGCGCGGAAAACGCCGCGACGTTGTCGGCAATTTCACCCTCAGAAAAACCCAACAGCCGGTACCACTGGTCGTTGTGCCTGACGATGCCGGTGTCGACCTGCCAGTCCCAGATGCCTTCTTGTGTCGCGGCCATGACATCGCGCAGGCGCTTTTCGCTTTCGGTCACCTTTTGCTGGGCTTTGACGACATCGGTGATGTCATGCGCGATGACCAGGATCTGGTTGTTGCCATTGGCATCCTTGAACGGACGTTTGATCGATTTGTAGTGCCGCCACTCTCCGGTGGCTGCATCCAGACTGTTCTCGAACACCACTTCCGTCTGACCGCGTGCCATGATGCCCAGCACGTTTTCCCTAAAGCCATCGGCTACTTCCTTGGGTACACCAAAATCGTCGTCGTGTTTGCCCACCATGGCCTCCGGCGTCGTGCCATATAGCCGTGCCACGGTCTGGTTGCACAAAAGGAAATCACCGCGTGCATCTTTCAGGACGATGACGTCGGGGATCTCGTCGAAAACCGCCTGGAACAGCGCCAAATTGTGCTCGGCGCTGGACGCCGCGCAAGCCTTAGGTGAGGATCTCGGATCTGGCATGGATGTCTCCGCTTCTGGCAGTACATGATACTGAACAAGCCACCTGCATACGCCACTCGGCGTATTTCACAAATGGCTGAGGATACCTAAAGTTGACCCATCGCTGCATTTCTCCTGTCACCCATCAGTGCCAGACCACCAGCGACATCGGTTTCATCAACTCTGGAGTCGTACCCATGTCAACTTTGAACTCACGTCGTTTCACGCTCAAGGCGCTCACCGCTGCTGTGGCGCTTTCCACCCTCTCGGCGCTGCCCGCGCTGGCGGCCGACACCATCAAGGTCGGCATTTTGCACAGCCTGTCGGGCACCATGGCCATTTCTGAAACCGTGTTGAAAGACACCGTGCTCATGGCCATTGACGAAATCAACGCCAAGGGCGGCGTGCTGGGCAAAAAGCTCGAACCCGTGGTGGTCGACCCGGCGTCCAACTGGCCGCTGTTTGCCGAAAAGACCAAACAACTGCTGGGACAAGACAAGGTTGACGTGATTTTTGGCTGCTGGACTTCGGTGAGCCGCAAGTCCGTGCTGCCGGTCGTGGAAGAAATGAACGGCCTGCTGTTTTACCCAGTGCAGTACGAAGGTGAAGAACTCTCGAAAAACGTGTTTTACACCGGCGCTGCGCCCAACCAGCAAGCCATTCCCGCGGTGGACTATTTGATGAGCAAAGACGGCGGCGCGGCCAAGCGCTGGGTGTTGCTGGGCACCGACTACGTGTACCCGCGCACCACCAACAAAATCTTGCGCGCCTACCTTAAATCCAAGGGCGTGAAAGAAACCGATATCGACGAAAAATACACCCCGTTTGGCCACTCGGATTACCAGACCATTGTGGCTGACATCAAGAAGTTCAGCGCTGGTGGCAAGACCGCTGTGGTGTCGACCATCAATGGCGACTCCAACGTGCCGTTCTACAAGGAACTTGGCAACGCTGGCCTGAAAGCCAAGGACGTGCCGGTGGTGGCCTTCAGCGTGGGTGAAGAAGAACTGCGCGGCGTCGATACCAAGCCGCTGGTGGGCCACCTGGCTGCCTGGAACTACTTCCAGTCCATCAAGAACCCGACCAACACCGAGTTCATCAAAAAATGGTCTGACTACGCCAAAGCCAAGGGCATTGCCGGCCATAAAGACAAACCGCTCACCAACGACCCCATGGAAGCCACTTACATCGGCATCAACATGTGGAAGCAGGCCGTTGAAAAAGCCAAGTCGACGGATGTGGACAAGGTGATTGCCGCCATGGCCGGCCAGACCTTCAAGGCACCGAGCGGCATCGTGAGCAAGATGGATGAGAAAAATCACCACCTGCACAAGAGCGTGTTTATTGGCGAAATCAAGGCCGATGGCCAGTTCAACGTGGTCTGGAAAACCCCCGGCCCGGTGAAAGCCAAGCCGTGGAGCCCGTTCATCGAAGGCAACGACAAGAAGCCTGACGAGCCCGCGAAGAAGTAAGCGCAACGTAGCAAGAGTTGGGGGTCGGATCCGCGCAGCCCAGCGGAGTCGGCTCTGCCCCCCATTCTTGCGGTTTAGAAGACCATGGACCATGACCGTCAGGAAATTGCAGCGTAGGCATGGATGCCGTGCCTACGCTACAGGTTCTTACTATGCTCTATAAATTTCTCGTCACTGCTTTGCTATTTGTAGCTGGTCACGCTTATGCCATAAGCGCTGATGAGGTAAAAGGCATCACAATCGGCGAGACGGATGCGCGCGTTGAGGCGCTGGGCAAAGCGATGCTGACGGCTGATGAAAAGTCCGCCGCATTTCTTCAGGCGCTCGCCGACGATGCCGTCAAGGTCGCTGGCGACAAAGTATTGGTGGTTAAGGACGACAAGGCCTTTGATGCGGTCACGGGCACCGAGCTGCCATTGCCTGCAGAGGCCGAAGATGTGATCAACAACAACCGCATGCGTGGTGAGATCGACTCGGCGCTGGCAGCGCTCAAGCTGTTTTCCAAAGACGACACGGTGCGCGCCGCCGCAGTCAAGCAACTGCAAAGTGATGCTGATGAAACCAAGCTGCCCTTGATCGAAAAAGCCTTGGCCACCGAGCAAAACGCCAGCATCAAAGACCAGCTGGGTATGGTGCGTGCGGCAGCCCTGCTGGGCAGCGCCGATCGGGGCAAGCGCCTTGCGGCCGCCAAGCAGTTGGCGGGCAGTGGCCAGGCCAACACCAAAACCATGCTGCTGGCGCGCCTGGAGCAAGAAACAGACCCCGAGGTGAAGGCGGCGCTGGGCGCTGCGCTGCGCCAGGTCGAGTCTGCCCTGGCCTGGGGCGACCGGCTGGGGGCAATCTTCAGCGGCATCAGCTTGGGCTCGATCTTGTTGCTGGTGGCGCTTGGCCTGGCCATTACCTACGGGCTGATGGGTGTGATCAACATGGCGCATGGCGAGCTGATGATGATTGGCGCCTACGCCACCTATGTGGTGCAGGGTCTGTTTCAAAAGTACCTGCCCGGCGCGTTTGACTGGTATTTGCTGGCCGCCGTGCCGGTGTCGTTTGCCGCTGCCGCGTTGATGGGGGCGGCGCTGGAGCGCTCGGTCATCCGCTTTCTGTATGGCCGCCCGCTCGAGACGCTGCTGGCCACCTGGGGCATCAGCCTGATGCTGATGCAACTGGTGCGCAGCGTGTTTGGTGCGCAAAACGTCGGGGTGGAAAATCCGGTGTGGATGAGCGGTGGCGTGCAGGTGCTGGGCAACCTGTCGCTGCCGTTTAACCGTCTGGTGATCATCGGCTTTGCGTTGTTTGTATTGGGCGCGGTGGCGTGGATGATTGGCAAAACCCGCCTGGGCCTGTTTGTGCGAGGCGTGACGCAAAACCGGCCGATTGCTGCCTGCATGGGGGTGAACACCGCGCGCATTGACACCTACGCCTTTGCGCTGGGCTCGGGCATTGCCGGGCTGGCGGGCTGTGCGTTGAGCCAGGTGGGCAATGTGGGGCCAGACCTGGGTCAGGGCTATATCGTCGATGCGTTCATGGTGGTGGTGCTGGGCGGCGTGGGGCAATTGGCTGGCACGGTCTACGCCGCGCTGGGGCTGGGCGTCCTGAACAAGTTTCTGGAGGGCTGGGCCGGCGCTGTGCTGGCCAAGATTGCGGTGCTGGTGTTCATCATCATCTTTATTCAAAAGCGACCCCAGGGCATTTTTGCCATGAAGGGCCGTTCGGCGGAGGCGTGAACATGACAACCCCAACAAACGCCTTTGCCCTGCCAACACCGGCACCCTTGCTAGGTCGTACCGGCTGGGCTGCCTTTTTGCTCGCGCTGATCGGAGTCTGTGCGCTGGCGCCAGTCCTGAACCTGGTGGTGCCCGCCGACAGTGTGTTTCACCTGAGCGACTATGGCGTCGGCCTGGTGGGGCGCATCATGTGCTACGCCATTTGCGCGCTGGCCATGGACCTGATCTGGGGCTTTACCGGTATTCTGAGTTTGGGGCACGGGTTGTTTTTTGCGCTGGGTGGCTACGCCATGGGCATGTATTTGATGCGCCAGATTGGGCGTGACGGCAACTACAAGAGCGACCTGCCGGACTTCATGGTGTTCCTGGACTGGAAAGAGTTGCCCTGGCATTGGACGTTCAGCGACAACTTTGTCGCCACGCTGTTTCTGATTGTGGCGGTGCCTGGCCTGGTGGCCTTTGTGTTTGGCTACTTTGCCTTTCGCTCGCGCATCAAGGGGGTGTATTTCTCCATCATCACCCAGGCCATGACCTTTGCCGCGATGCTGCTCTTTTTCAGGAACGAAACCGGCTTTGGTGGCAACAACGGGTTCACCGATTTCAAGCGGATTCTGGACATTCCGGTGGCCACACCGTCGATGCGTATGACGCTGTTTGTGCTGACCGGGTTGACGCTGCTGGGTTTCTTTCTGATGGCGCGCTGGTTGGTCACCAGCAAGTTTGGCCGGGTGCTGCAGGCCGTGCGCGATGCCGAGACGCGGGTGATGTTTTGCGGCTACTCGCCCGTGGGCTACAAGCTCACCATCTGGACGATCTCGGCCATGATGTGTGGGGTGGCGGGGGCCTTGTATGTACCGCAAGTGGGCATCATCAATCCGAGCGAGATGAGCCCGGCCAACTCGATCGAAATTGCCATCTGGGCGGCGGTGGGTGGGCGTGCCACGCTGATCGGTCCAATCGTCGGTGCGTTCATTGTCAGCGGTGCCAAAAGTTGGTTGACCGTGGCCTACCCGGAGTTCTGGCTGTATTTTCTGGGCGCGCTGTTTATTGGGGTGACGTTGTTTTTGCCCGATGGCGTGGTGGGCTTGATCAAAAAGATCAAAGGCGGTGCGAAATGACGCCTGATTTGATGGAGCAGGGCGCCCAGCGCATTCAGGCCTACCAGGCGGCGCATCCGGTCAAAGGTGCTGCGACCGAGTCGGGCGGGCGCACTGCGGGTTTCTCGCGACTGGCAATTCCCGGTGAGGTGGACGTCACCCATGGCCGCATCTTGTACCTGGAAGATGTGAGCGTGAGTTTTGACGGCTTCAAAGCCATCAACAAGCTGAGCCTGGACATTGCGCCGGGCGAGTTGCGCTGCATCATCGGCCCCAACGGGGCCGGCAAGACGACGATGATGGACATCATTACGGGCAAGACGCGCCCGGACGAGGGGCGTGTGTTTTTTGGCAGCACCATCGACCTGCTGCGCTACAAGGAGGCCGAGATTGCGCAGATGGGCATCGGCCGCAAGTTCCAAAAGCCCACGGTGTTTGAGCAGTTGACGGTGTTTGAAAACCTGGAGCTGGCGCTCAAGACCAACAAGGCGGTGGGCGCGGCCATGCGCTTCAAGCTGGACTCTGCCCAGAGCGACCGACTTGCCTCGGTATTGCACACCATCCATTTGGCCGAGAGCGTGGCGCGCCAAGCCGGGTACCTGAGCCACGGGCAAAAGCAATGGCTGGAGATCGGCATGCTGCTGATGCAGGATCCCAAACTGCTGCTGCTCGATGAGCCGGTGGCGGGTATGACCGACGAAGAGACGCACCGGACGGCCGAGCTGTTTTTGACGCTGAAGGGGCAGCATTCGCTGATGGTGGTGGAGCATGACATGAGCTTCATCAACACCATTTCGGACATCGTCACGGTGTTGTGCGACGGTTCGGTGCTGGCGCAGGGGACGCTGGCGCAGGTTCAAGCAGATGAGCGGGTGATTGAGGTTTACTTGGGAAGATGAGCATGCTGAACGTCACCAACATCAATCAATACTACGGCGGCTCGCACATTCTGCGTGACGTCAACTTGCAGGCTGAGCTGGGCAAGATCACCGTGATACTTGGTCGCAACGGGGTGGGCAAAACCACCTTGCTCAAAAGTCTGATGGGGCTTGTCCCAATTCGGACTGGCGCAATTGAGTTCGATGGCAAACCCATTCATGCCGCGACGCCCTACGAGCGTGCACGAGCCGGCATTGGTTTCGTGCCGCAGGGCCGCGAGATTTTTGCAAGACTCACGGTCGAAGAAAACCTGCGCATGGGCCTGGCCTACAAACCTGCCGGCACGCCGATTCCGTCCGAACTGTTTGAGCTTTTCCCGGTCCTGAAGCAAATGCTGGTCCGTCGTGGCGGCGATTTGTCGGGTGGGCAGCAGCAGCAGTTGGCCATTGCCCGGGCTTTGGCTGCCGGGCCCAAGCTATTGGTACTGGATGAACCCACTGAGGGCATTCAGCCCAGCATCATCAAAGACATTGGACGCGTCATCCGCATGCTGGCAGACCGTGGCACGATGGCGATTGTGCTGGTTGAGCAGTATTACGACTTTGCCCAAGAACTGGCCGACCAGTATGTGGTGATGGAGCGTGGTGCGGTCAAGGCACGGGGTGAAGGTGCCAACATGGAATCTGATGGCGTGCGGCAGATGGTGGCAATCTGACTTGGCTGTACGGTGCGGACGATCGGTAATGCACCATCGCCTGTAGCAATGAACCACCAGGCGGTGCCGCTCCGCCTGGGCGGGTTCCGTTTTTGATTCAGACCGCTGCAAGGTCTGTGCTTACAGTGTCTGCGGGTTCAGCACTGGTCAAAGGGCTTGTCGGACGCCGGATCGGCAGGCGCACGGTCATGCAAGTCCCTTGCGGCGTGGACTGCCAGTCGATCTGAGCGCCGATGGAATCGGCTCGACGTTGTTGGTTGCTCATTCCTTTGCCGCAGCCACCGAGTCCTTGCGCGGTGTCAAATCCATGTCCGTTGTCAATCACAGAGATGACGACATTCGCCCCGTCAACCCGGGTTGCGACCCGAATGACGCTGGCCTGCGTATGTTTGATGATGTTGGTCAAGGCCTCTTGCACAATCCGCAGGATATGCAGCGCATTGCGGGGATCAAGCCAATCAAGTTCTGGCACACTTTGAACCTCCCAGCGCAGCGCAATGCCGGCGGCTTCCAGGCGCGGCCCCAGCCGATAGCGAAGTGTTGCCAACAGCAAGAGCAGATCGGCCTGCAAAGGTTCCATGGTATCGATGGCGAGCTTGAGGTCGTCGAGGCAGCCCCGAATGACGTCGGCCACATCATTGGCATCCAGTTGACCTTTTTCAATCGCCAGCAAGGCCGTTCGCAGCGATGAGCCCATGCCATCGTGCATGTCCTGCATCATGCGTTGCCGTTCATCGGCCAGCGTTTGGCGATGGGCAATGTCACGCTGGATGCGGTGGCTCTCCCGCAGCTCGGCTTCACGTGCACGCAAACGCTCGGCCAAGCTGGCATTGACTTGCTTGATGCCGTCCAGCGCGCCGACGTAGCGGCGAAACATGATGCTCAAGAACAGCAAGAAAGCCACCAGATTGGTATAAGGACCGAGATAAATGCCTTCAATGTCGATGCGATTGGTTTGCAGCATCCAGTCATACAGCCAGAACACCATACCGATCAAGCACCAGCCGCTAAGTAGTTGCCCATCTTGTGACCCGGCGCGGCGAGACTGAATCAAACCAACCACCCCCACCGTGGTTCCCATGAACATCAGGAAAACATAGGCCAGCGGTGACAGCAAATACACACTGGGCAGGGAAGTCGTCAGGGGCAGAGTGACCACGCTGGTACCCACTGTCATGGCGAGCACCGCCCGATTGAGCCAAGGTAAGGGTCGACGATGCAGGGAGTTCAGAAACAGATGCACCACCGCGATCAGCCAGAACAGCGAGTTGACAGTGAGCCAGCTAAACCACTCATCAGGTACCAGCAGTCGGTTTTTTCCAACATGGTAGTGCAGCGTACGCAAGAATGACGTCAGTGAGACGCAAAAAAACAGCCAGTACAAGGTGTCACCCCGCTGTCTGAACCACACTAGCAAGGAAAACAGACCGGCCCCCAAAAACGCTGCGCTGCTGATGTAGGGCAGCTGAACCTGCAACAGGTAACGCAGGTGGTAGCGCCAGCTGATACTGTCTTCGTCGCCCACCCACACCGTCGAAATGCCGCCACCTGCGTCTTGCGGGCGTTCGATTCGCAGCAGGATAACTCGCGGCGTCACCGCATCGGCCGTTTCATCCAATGGGATCAACAAAGGAATATTCCAGCCGTTCCAAAAAATACTGGCGTGCGATTGGTACAGAAGTCGACCATCGCCGTACACGGCCAACTGACCGTCTGTTTTCCACCGCGCCAGGTAGAGGTAGCGTGGATCGGCCGAGACGCCCAGGTCGGGCAGTTGCAGCCGGTACCAACTGGTCACGGTGCGTGGGAGTGGATGGTTGTCTGGCGGTGTTGCAGGCAGGATATGACGGATGGGCGCATGCGGCAGGACCACTTCGGTCCAGGCAGCCGTGAGCTCGCTGTCGTGGGCTTCGTAAGGGGGTGGGGTATAGCCATGGCTTGGCGTTTCGAGCAACTCGGCCCGCACAAAGTGGAGGGGTGCCAGAGCCCACCCCGGCAGAGGCATCAGCGCCCAGCACAGCAGCGCATAACCCAACCAGCGCCGACAGGTTTCACGCATCCAGCAGTCCTTGATAACGTGCCTCAAAAATCGCCTCGGCTTTGGAGTTCACCTCAAGCTTGCTGTAGATACGCCGCACAAAAGTCAGCACCGTGTGTTTTGACACCGACATCAGCACCGCGATTTCATCTGAAGTAAAGCCCTTGGTAATGAACTCCAGCACCTCTTGCTCCCGTGCCGACAGCGCTGCCCGCGGTTTGCCAGGTGCGGCCAGCATCGTGACCGACGTTGGTTTGTCCTGGGCGCGAAAGCGATTCAGGATCTGGCGCGCAATCAGTGGGCTGATGGGGCTGCCACCAGCATGCAGACTGCGAATTTCGGCCAGCATGTTTTGTGGGGCGCTGTCTTTGAGCAGGTAACCTGCGGCACCCGCCTCCAGCGATTGCATGACGTGCAGTTCATCCCCAAAAGCCGTACTGACCATGATGCCACACTGCGGCCAGCGAGCGTGGGCGGCTCGGATGACGTCTATACCAGAGCCGTCCGGCAAGCCCAAATCCACCAGCAGAACGTCGACAGGTGCCAGCTCAAGCACCTGTAGGCCCTTGGCCCGGCAATTAGCCACCGACTGCAACACCATGTCAGGCGCGCCCTGAATCGTCTCGATCAACGCCTGCTGAAAACTGACATCATCTTCCACGAGGACCACTCGGATCGTGGGGGGGGTGGCATTGGCGGACATGGAAAGAGGCAGGCGCAGATCGGGAGGGTATTCGTGGAATTATCGGCAAGTCTCGGCAGGTCGATTGTGGCGATGATGTTGGCATCCTTCAGCGTTTGGGGATGTCACCAGTTCTAGTGACAGACATACCGGTTCGCGTCAACTAGAGTTGGTGCTGCTGCAAACTCTGGTGCAGCTTGGAATTTGGACCCAAACCACTCTAGAAGGAATACCTGATGAAACTGATGAATCGCGCTGTCTTGCTGTCCGCCATGGCATTGACCAGCTTCTCTGGCGTTGTGTTGGCTGGCGCCGCCGATTTCACCCTGGTCAACAGGACTGGCTACACCTTGCGAGAAGTCTATCTTTCACCCTCTCACAAGGACTCGTGGGGCAATGATCGCATGGGTCAGGGCTATCTGGAAAACGGCAAGTCCCGGCTGTTCAAATTTTCGCCCAAGAGTGCCTGTCAGCAGGACCTGAAGGTGGTGTTTGATGACGACGAGTCGGAAGTGGTGTGGGAGGAATTTGACTTGTGCGAAATCAACAAGATTACCCTTAAATACAGCAGGAAAAACCGCACTGTGTCAGCCGACGTCGAATAAACCCGGACGAGCCCTGCTTGGCAGCGGGGCACAGCTTGACTACAACGCCCACGCCACATAATCATGAAGTGCAACGCAGTGTGCTGGCCGCCCTGTTGCTCAGCTTGGTGCTCGTGACTGGATTGACGTCCTTGTTGATCAATCACCTGTTTGTCAAAACCACCGAACTCACTGAGAACAGGCCTGGCCATTTTTTGAAGGAGACGTGCAACACCTATCCATCTTCCTGGTGATCCGCTGGACTGTGCCCTGGGCGCCGGACGCCACATGCCTTCATCGATTCACTCTCCATACAGCCCATTTTTCCTTTCTGATCATGAATAAATTTCTGGCTCCCCTCCTTTCGACCCTCCTTTTAACGAGCGCTGTGACGGCGTTTGCGGCTGACGACTACAACAAGGTGCCCGCCGGAGACAAGCAATATGCCGCTTGTCTGGCATATTCCAAAAAGAACTACGAGGGTGGCGACGAGAAGAGCCCTGTGGCCGGACAGACCAAGGCACAGGCTTTTTGCACCTGTATGTGGAATGAAACACCAGAGGACTTCAAAGGTGATCTGGCTAAGTTCTCCGAAAGTCCGAAAGGCAAGGCCACCAACAAAATTTGTGAAAAGCACTCCGACTGGCGCGATTGATCTTTTTCCAATCAGCTCCGGCGACCGACTTGGCTTTACCCAAAATACCCCGCTGACCTGGGTTGGGGGATATTGTGGGCACCGACACATCGGCTGACACAGTACGGCTGGCAAAGAGCGTTGACATGGGGAGACATGCTGGAAACAGTCTTGGCCACTGATGAATGGTGGCCGAATCCGTTTTCAGGTGCAGCGGCAGATGAGCAGGAGATGCGGCAACGTGGCCGCTACCTGAAGCTACTGCGTTGAGATGGCCAGTGCTCGGATCAGGCTGCCAAACAGCACAGTATCTGACTTGATGCGATTGGTCAGGCCTTCCGGGGAGGAGCCCACCACTTGCCAGCCCTGGGAAAACAGTTTTTGCCGCACCTCGGCCGAGCGAGCCACCTCGCTGGCAAGACGGGACAGTCTGGCGACGATCGGCGTTGGCATCGACCTATTCACCCGGCAACAAAGTAATGAACGTCAAGCGGCATACTTGACTCGCGGATCTTGGAAGTAGGACACCACTCTGGCCGGATTGGCGGCGAGGGTGGTCATGTGGTTTTGCGTGACAGCCTTGA
>NZ_JAGPBB010000160.1 GCF_018063565.1 Rhodoferax sp. | reverse complement strand
ACAGGACTCGGGTGCTGAGTTGCGGAATCCAGTTCAACTGACGGGCAATAATCACCGGGGTGCTGCGAATCTCCACCGTTTTCAGAATACGCTCCAAGTCCGGGTTGGCCAGCACAATACAGCCATCACTGTCTTGCGGGGGACGAGAGAACTGACCCGGCGGCGTCCCGTGTAGCCAGATACCCTTGCCGGTCTTGCCACGTCGCAGATCCAGCATGTTGGGGTAGTTGATGGGCAGAGCACCAATGCCATAAAAATCCTTTAGCGTCCGCGGATCAAGCTGGCTGGTGATGAAATACACCCCCAACGGGGTGCGCAAATCACCTTCGGCTTCTTTGTCAATGCCCAACTTGCCCACCGAGATGTAATAGTCGGCCACCAGCTTGGGGCCATCGGGCAGATTCTGAAACAGGTACAGGCGCGCCCTTGAGGCATCAACCGCAATTGCATGTTTGTTGAGTGGCGACAGCTTAAGTATCTCGGCAGGCAACGCATTGGGTGGCGGACGTTCGCGCAGCGCACGCATACGCATTTGGGATTCCAGCCGAAGTTCATTCAGCGCCGGTGTGGCTTTTCTCAGATCGGCGGCCGGGACATTGCCAAACCGCTCGATCGGCCGGGTTTGGGCGAACAACAAATCACCGTAAGCCAATTGTGCCAAAGCAAAGTCGGGAAAGTCCTTCACCAGCTTTTCCGCCAGCCCCAGCGCGGCCCGGGTGTCTGATTGACCAATCAGCCGGTAGATCTCGATCAGCCTCGCTTCGGCCACACCATCCTTTAGCAGCGGTGTTGACAGTAAAGCCTGTCGTGGTGGCGCTGACTGCTTCTGGTTGGTGCTCGGCCTGGCATCCATTTTTTTCCGCTCTGGCGCACCAATGGCTTGGCTACCTCCCAACGCAAGGCAGATCGCCAGCAGCATGGCACGCATTCGGACGGATATCACAGACAAGGTGTTTGAATCAAAAAAATTGGCGGCCAGAGCCGCCATGAGAGCAACAACCGTGCCCGCTTCAGTTGCCTGACACCTCTTTGGTGATCAGCCAGCGACCACCTGTCTGCTGCAACTCCAGCACCTTGCGGCTGTTGACATTGAGGCTGTCCGCCTTGTAAGCCTGGCGGAACTTGGCGACCGCCTTGTCACCGTCAACTGAAACACTCAGGTCGCTCAGCTCCACACTGATGCTGGATTTGCCAACGATGCGCGCGGTGCGCTCTTTGGCCCAGGCGCCATGGGACTGTCCAGCTGGTGCGAACTGTGGAACGTAGGCCGCAAGATAAGCCTGCATGTTCTTGTCAGCCCAGGCCTGTGCCCAGGCTTGTACGGCCGTCTCGACACCCTCCAGTTTGACGGCGTCGGCGGTGGGGCGCACCTCAGGTTTCGCCGGTGCCGGGGCTGGGCTGGCCACAGGTGCCACCACGGGTGGGGCGGCGGCAACGGTGACTGCAGGTTTGGCAGGCTCTGCCACAGCAGGTGTGGGCTTGCTAACCGGCGCGGCGGCCACTACAACCGGCTTGGCAGCAGCAGCATTGGCCGACGCAGCGGCGGCCGCTGCAATGGATGCGGGCGAGACCGGTGCCGCGCCGGGCAAGTTGGGCTTGAAAATCTCGCGAATCAGCGCCAGCTTGGGCGGTACAGCCGGGTTGCTGCCGTCGAGTTGCAGGGCCTTGTTGTAAGCCTGACTGGCCAGCCGGGAATACACGTCACCAATGTTCTCGTGCGCGGTGGCGTAGCTCGGGTTGGTGCGGATAGCCATTTCCAGGGCGACGCGTGCCTTGTCGTACTGTCCCTGACCGGCGTACAGCACGGCCAGGTTGTTGTACGGTTCGGGCAGTTCCGGGTAATCCTCGGTGAGTTTGGTGAAGGTGCCGATGGCCTCCGCCTGTTTGCCAAGAGTGCGCTGAATCACACCTTTGAGAAAACGCATTTGCGCGTCCTGAGGCTTGGTTGCCAAAAACCGGTCCGCCATGGCCAACGCGTCGTTGGGCTTGTTGATACGCAGCAGCTGCGTGACGTCGGCATACTCATCTGCATGTCCGGGCAAGGCGGAAAACGCCAGCACCAAAGTCAGTGCGCGAAGTGCAAAAGGTAGGGCAGAGCGAATGAGCTTCATGGGCAATGGTCAGAGTGGTGGGGGGGTAGAACGAAGCTGCAACCCAGGGTTGCGGGGCTTTATACTGCCTTTTATTGTAGCCGAGGGTGTTGCTTTTTCAGGCGCAGCAACCCGGGCCGGGTTTTCTCACGATTCTATTTTTTATCCATGAGCTTGCGTATTTTTAACACGCTGACGCGTGTACCAGAAGTTTTTGTCCCCATCGAGCCAGGGCATGTCCGCATGTACGTGTGCGGCATGACGATCTACGACCTGTGTCACATCGGTCATGCGCGCATGGCCCTGGTCTTTGACGTGGTTCAGCGCTGGCTCAAGGTGAGTGGTTACCGCGTGACCTATGTACGCAATATCACCGATATTGATGACAAGATCATCCGCCGTGCGCTGGAGCGCGGCATCAGCATCCGTGCCTTGACCGACGAAATGATCGCCGTGATGCACCAGGACATTGGCCGTCTGGGCATCGAGGCCCCGACGCTGGAGCCGCGCGCCACCGAGTACGTGCCGCAGATGCTTGGCCTGATCAGGCAACTGGAGTCCAAAGGCTTGGCCTACCAGGCGGCCTCCGGGGATGTGAACTTTGCGGTGCGCAAGTTCGCGGGGTATGGAAAGTTGTCGGGCAAGTCCCTTGACGAACTGCGCGCCGGAGAACGTGTCGCGGTGCAAGATGCCAAAGGTGACCCGCTCGACTTTGTGTTGTGGAAGGCCGCCAAAGAGTCTGAGCCAGAGGATGCCAAGTGGAATGCCCAGGCGCTTGGCTTTGACTACGGCAAGGGGCGTCCGGGCTGGCATATCGAGTGCTCGGCGATGAGCTGCCAGACCTTGGGCGAAACCTTCGACATTCACGGGGGAGGGGTGGATTTGCAGTTTCCCCACCATGAGAACGAAATTGCCCAGAGTGAAGGGGCCTCCGGCAAGCCGCTGGCGCATATCTGGATGCACAACGGTATGCTGCAACTCGACAACGAGAAAATGTCCAAGAGCCTGGGCAACTTTTTCACGATCCGCGAGGTGCTGACCAAATACGACGCCGAGACCGTGCGTTTCCTGCTGGTTCGTACCCATTACCGCAGTGACCTGGGCTACAGCGATGCACATCTGGATGACGCACGCAACGCGCTCAAGCGCCTGTACACCGCGCTGGATCTGGTGACACCGGCACCTCTGCAAGCCATCGATTGGTCAGATCCTTTTGCCGCCCGCTTCAAGGCGGCGATGGACGAGGACTTTGGCACACCCGAGGCGGTCGCGGTTCTGTTTGATCTGGTTTCCGAGGTGAATCGCTCGCGCTCGAGCACATCGGCGGGCCTGCTCAGGGCCTTGGGCGGATGTCTGGGCTTGCTGCAAGGCGAGCCCAAGGCATTTTTGCAGTCAGGCGCTGTGCTGGATGAGGCAGCCATTGCAAAGCAAATTGCAGACCGCGCAGCTGCCAAGGCTGCCAAAGACTTTGCGCTGGCGGACCGCATCCGGCAGGACCTGCTGGCGCAGGGCATTGTGCTAAAAGACTCTGCCGCCGGTACCGCTTGGGAAGTTGTCAAGTGAGGCTTTTATGGCGTTTTATGCCTTTAGCGCATGTCCTGTAAGCCATGAGTGCTACTGAAATTGCAAGCTGTTCTGCGCTGCCATCCTATTGGCAGGAAGCCTGCCGTCATCTGGTGAAAAAGGATCGGGTCATGAAACGCCTGATCCCGCAGTTTGGCAAAGCCTGCTTGCAAAGCCGGGGTGATCCGTTTGCCACGCTCGCTCGCAGTGTGGTGGGGCAGCAGATTTCGGTCAAGGCGGCACAAACTGTGTGGGACCGCTTTGTCAAGTTACCTGAGCTGATGACGCCACAACACGTATTGCACCTGAAGATCGACGACATGCGCGCTGCCGGCCTGAGTGCCCGCAAGGTGGAATACATTGTTGACTTGGCACTGCATTTTGACCAAGGGGCCTTACATGTCGACGATTGGGCAGGTATGGATGACGAGGCCATCATTACCGAACTGGTGGCTATTCGCGGCATTGGTCGCTGGACCGCCGAGATGTTT
>NZ_JAGPBB010000088.1 GCF_018063565.1 Rhodoferax sp. | reverse complement strand
AGGAACCAACATGAACGCAGGGGCGAAACGCAGCCATTGGCATGGCGGATAAAAACCACTGGATCCAGGTGCTGCGCGGTGTCGCCGCACTGATGGTGGTGTTCTTTCATCTCGGAGAGTATTGGGCCCTGGTGCCCGAACTTCAGTTCACCAAGGTCGTGACCCATTGGGGCTTCGCCGGCGTCGACATCTTTTTCGTGCTCAGTGGTTACGTGGTTTACCAGTCGGCTGACAAATCAGAATTTGATGTCCGACGGTTCCTCACACGCCGTGCCATGCGCATTTATCTGGGTTACTGGCCTGTGCTTCTGGCATTGGTCGTGCTCAGCATCTTTGGCCTGACCTACCCATCCGAGCATCGCAATCTCTCCAGTGTTCTGCTGTTGGAACCTTTCATGTGGAACAACTGGCTGCCGACTGCCTGGTCTCTGACCTACGAGCTGTACTTCTACCTCTGGATTGCCTTCATCTGTGCGCTGAAGTGGGTTCCCCGCGGTCTCACGCTGCTTGTTTTCATTCTGGCCGTCCTGGTATGGAACCTGGCTGTCCTGTTGCTTTACCCCGCTGAGGTCTATGCGGGCCATCAGACGCTGCGTTTTCCGATGACCAGCCTGGGGCTTGAGTTTCTGGCGGGTGCCGCCATCGCACACCTCAATCGGCGCCATCGCCTGATGGTCGACCGGCCCACGACCTTTTTTATCATTGGATGTCTGCTGGTCATTGGCGGGTTTGCTTTGGGCACCTCTTCCCCCCAATTCGACACCATCGACATTCTTCGGGCGGGCAGCTACGGTGTGGCCGCCATGGGGGCGCTGCTGGCTGTGCTGGCAATGTCAGGGTTTTCTCTCAAAGCGCCGCTTATTCTGGTTGCCATTGGCGACGCATCCTACAGCCTCTACCTGATCCACCCGATTCTCTTGTGGCTGATGGGTGCCTTTCAGTTTCGATACATTGCCGCCGGCAGCCTGGGACAACTGGGTTTTCTGCTGTTGGTTCCTGTCCTGGTCGTGGTCATATCGCTTTTCTGGTTCCGTTGGGTGGAGCACCCCCTGTTCCAGGCGGTTGCCAACGATAATCTGGTTCAACGCCTGCTGGATCAATGGAGAAACCGTTTGTCCCGTTAGATCCGCCATCACAACCCATGAAACCATTGGCACAATGGCCGCTGGCCCAGCGGCAAAACATCATCGGCGTGTTCACCGACATCGACGACACGCTGACAACCCACCAGGCCATCACGCCTGATGCCCTGCAAGCGCTGGCCGACCTGAAAGCGGCCGGTTTGGCGGTGATTCCGATCACCGGTCGGCCGGTGGGCTGGTGCCAGCCGCACGCGCTGGGCGATGCGGCGCGCGGTCTGCCAGCCTGGGCGGTGGATGCCATCGTGGCCGAAAACGGCGGCGTGGCCTATGTGCCAGAAAATATGGGTAGAAATGGCCTCCAGCCCATACAGGACAAGCAGCGTAAGCTACATAAAATATATCACTCCGATGCCGCAACGCGGGCCGTCAATTACGCCCGGATGCAGCAAGTGGCCCAAATCATCCTGCAACAGGTGCCCAGCAGCGCCATCTCCACCGACCACGCCGGACGCGAAACCGACATTGCCATCGACTACAACGAGACCTCGCTGCTGCCGCCCGACAAGGTAGCGCAGGTGGTGGCGCTGTTTCAGGCGCACGGTATGCACGCCACCGTCAGCAGCATCCACATCAACGGCTGGTTTGGCGAGCACAACAAACTGGAGGCGGCGCGCTGGATGACCCGCACCCTGTTCAATCGCGTGCTCGACGACGAGATCGAGCGCTGGGCCTATGTGGGCGACTCCACCAACGACCAGTTGATGTTTAAGCACTTCCCGCACAGCATCGGTGTGGCCAACATCCACCGTTTTGACGCTCAACTGGTGCACTGGCCGCGCTACGAGACCCCCAGCGAGCGTGGCGCTGGCTTTGCCGAGGTGGCCAGCGCGCTGCTGCAAGCCCGCGCGGTGTGATGCCCACCCTGCCATGACCGCCGAGCCCAAAGCCGACATCACACCCACAACCGACCACCGCCCCAACGCCGCGGCGGGTGGCTCGCACGTCGGTTTGCTGGCGGTGTTTGGCTCCACGTTTTTTGAGCTGTGCGGCATCTTCATGCTGTCGCCGCTGCTGCTCTTGATGCTCAAGGACGCACGGGTTTCCACCACGGTGGCCGGGCTGTTTGCTGCCACCACCTGGCTGGGCGTGTTCATCGTCACACCGTTTGCCTCGCAACTCACACGCCAGATCGGCCGGCGCCCGTCGATGTGGTTGGCCTCGGCGACACCCCTGGTGGCCACGCTCGGGTTCATGCTGACGGATGCGCTGTGGGTCTGGTTTGCGCTGCAACTATTGGCCGGTGTGGCCGGTGGCCTGCGCTGGGTGCTGGCCGAGGCCTTTATTGCTGAATTTGCACCGCCACAGCTCATTGGCCGCACCATCGGCACCTATGCCACGCTGGTCGGGCTGACCTTTGTGGTGGGGCCGGTGCTGCTGGCCGCCGTGGGCACCGACAGCCCTCATGCCTTGTGGTGGCCGTTTGCGCTGCTGGGCCTGGGACTGGGCTGGACGGCGCTGATCCCGCGTTTGCCCGCCGACCACGACCAACACAGCGCCCGGGTCGGCTGGCAAGGGCTGGTGCAGGCGGTTCTGGCGCACCCGGTGATCATGCTGGCGGGTTTTGTCGGCGGATTCTTTGAGCTGGGACTGGCCTCCACGCTGCCACTGTATGGCTTGAGTCTGGGTCTGGGTGCCAGTGCCAGCGCGCTGCTGGTCGCCGTCAGCGGGGCCGGTGGTACCTTGATGGCGCTGCCAGCGGGCCTGCTGGCCGACCGGTTTGCCTCACCCGCGCAGGGCCGACGCCGCCTGATGCGCGCATTCGCCGCGCTGATCCTGCTGTCGGCCTGCGCCAGCCCGTGGGTCGTGCCGCACACCCCGCTGATCTGGCCGATGGTCGCCATTTGGGGCGCAGCCGGTGGTGCCTTGTACACACTGGCCATGATCGACATTGGTGCACGTGAAAAAGGCATCACCCTCGTCAATAGCACAGCGGTGCTGGTTCTGGCCTACACGCTGGGTGGGCTGGTGGCGTCAGCCTGCTCGGGTGTGGTGATTGAGCACTCGCTCACACTGGGTTTCCCAGTCTTGTTGATGGGCGTCGGCGCTTTGGGGTTGCGGGCGTTGTGGGAGCAGCCGCAGCTTGGCTGACAATGGAGGTACGAGAGCCTCGCTGCGACTACACCGAGCGGCACTTTTCCAACGGAGCCTTCCATGTTTTTTGCCACTGACCTCGACACCGTCACCCACGGCATCCAGCTGGCCGTGGCCCCAGTGTTTTTGTTGACCGCCGTGGCCGGCATGATTGGCTCGGTGGCGGGGCGCCTGGCGCGCATCATCGACCGCGCCCGTGTGCTTGAAGACCGCATTGACGCCGGTCCGGTCAGCGACCCGATGTTGCCGGCGTTCAAAGAACTCAAGCAACTGCGCCAGCGCGGTGCGCTGGTGAACTTTTGCATTGCCCTGCTGACCTTTTGCGCCATCATGATTGGCCTGACCATCGTGACGCTGTTTTTGAGCGAGACCACCCAGGTCGAGATGTTTCGCCTGGCCACCGTGCTGTTTCTGGCCGGTGTGAGCTTTTTCCTGTTGGCACTGCTGTGTTTTCTGGCCGAGACGCTGATTGCCACCCGTATGCTTAAATTTGGCCGCAACATCCGGTCAAACAAAAACTGACACGCCCCACCATGCCTCAATCCAAGCACCTCAAACCCCTCTTGGGCACCCACCGTATCTGGAGTCAGCTCAGCACCAGCGCCCGCGACAAACTGTCTGCCCAGTTCCGTACTGAATCGTTCACAGCCACTACAGTTTTACTGCCCCAAGGCGAGTTGCCGCACCAGCTGGGCTGGATCCTGAGCGGTGACGTAACGCTCAGCGACCCGGACCTCAGGTTGTCGATCAGACTCGGCGCTGGCGATCTGTTTGGCTATGGCGTCACCCCAGCGGCGCAGTTACCAACCTGGCAGGCTCTGGCCAGCAGCGATTGCGAGGTGGCCTGGCTGGCACCTGACGCCCTGTTGGCGGTGTGTGAAAAGGCTCACGCACTGTGTTACTTTTTCCCCAGCGCTCAAAACCCCAGCGCTCAAGCGGCCAGTGCCGTGCCGCAAAGCCCGGACACCGCCGCGCT
Source organism: Rhodoferax sp. (assembly GCF_018063565.1). Taxonomy (GTDB): domain Bacteria; phylum Pseudomonadota; class Gammaproteobacteria; order Burkholderiales; family Burkholderiaceae_C; genus Rhodoferax. The sequence continues at coordinate 10,326 of NZ_JAGPBB010000088.1, read as the reverse complement.
CAACCTGCTGAGCACGCCCATCCGCGCGCTGATCAAACGCCCACCCATCACCCTGTCACCGCAGACCCCGGTGCAGGCAGCGGCCGCACTGATGCGTGAATTGCGCGTGTCATCTGTGCTGCTGGTTGAAGACGGCGAACTGTTTGGCCTGATCACCGACCGCGACCTGCGCAGCCGCGTGGTGGCCGACGGGCTGGACATCAGCCACCCGGTGTCTGACATTGCCACCCGCGCACCGATGACGGTGCAAGCCAACAGCCCTGCGTTTGAGGCCTTGCTGTTGATGGCACGGCACAACATCCACCACATGCCGGTACTCGACGGCAACACCCTGGCCGGCATGATCACCACCACCGACCTCACCGAGCAGCACAGCAGTTCGGCAGTCTATCTGGCCGGTGACATCTACAAACAAAGCTCGCTGGACGGTTTGATGGCCATCAGCGCCCGCGTCAAGGCGCTGCAGCAAAACCTGGCCGCGGCCGACGCCAGCGCCTACAGCACCGGCCACATCGTCACCGCCATCACCGACGCATTGACCGTGCGGCTGATCCAGATGGCCGAAGCTCAGCTTGGCCCGGCCCCGGTAGACTACCTCTGGGTGGCTGCGGGCAGCCAGGCGCGAAACGAGCAAACCGCCAAATCCGACCAGGACAATTGCCTGATTCTGGATGACCGCTTTGACGCGGCAACCCATGGCGACTACTTCAAGGCGTTCTCCAGGTTTGTCTGTGATGGCCTAGCCGCCTGCGGCTATGTGCACTGCCCGGGCGACATGATGGCCATGACCGACACCTGGCGCCAGCCGCGCAAGGTGTGGGCCGACTACTTCCGCAAATGGGTAGAGCAGCCCAAACCCAAGTCGCTGATGCTGACCTGCGTGTTTTTTGACCTGCGCGGCATTCACGGCAACCCCAAGCTGCTGGAAAGCCTGCACCGCGATGTGCTCAATCACACCCAGGGCAACAGCCTGTTTCTGGCGCACATGGTTGGCAATGCACTCAAACATCGCCCGCCGCTGGGCATGTTTGGGTCGATCTCGCTGACCAAGGGCGGAGAACATCCCAACACCATCGACCTCAAGCACAGCGGCATCGTGCCGATTGTCGATCTGGCGCGGGTTTATGCGCTGGCGGCCGGCGTGTCCGTGGCCAACACGCATGACCGGCTGGAGGTGTCATCACAGGCCGGCGAAGTCAGCGCCCAAAGCGCCCGCGACTTGCGCCACGCGCTGGAGTTTCTTGGCAAGCTGCGCATTGCCCATCAGGCCCGGCAAACCCGCGCCAACCAGACCCCCGACAACTTTCTGGCACTCGAAGAACTCAGCAACTTTGAACGCAGCCACCTGAAAGACGCCTTTGGTGTGGTGCAAACCTTGCAAGGGGTGCTGGGTCAGCGCTACTCGGGCGGGCGGTTTTGACACCAACTCAAATAAGGGAAAACCCTAGGCAAAAAATATATTTGTGGCAACATAATCACCCTGCTTTTCTTTTTTAGCGATCAGAACAGCATACGAGTTCGGAGCCCTTCGGGGCTCCTTTTTTTTGCGCCACGCGCCATCAAGCCTGAACCAAATGCGCGCGTACCCGCTTCATCAGCAGATCATCAAAGGTATAGAACCCTTTGCCGCAGTGCTGTAGCTCCCCCAAAGCAAACGCCGCGCCGGTGCCAAACGCCTCGCGGCGGATGGACTCATGAATCAGGCGCACCGTCTGGTGCGGAAAACCAAAAATTACCTCATGATGACCCACGATGCCACCCAGTCGCATCGAGACAATCCTGTCGTCGTCCACCGACAGGCTTTTGGCGATTTTTTTGGCTGTGCCCGACACCTCGGGTTTCTCACGAAAGTGCTGCTCCAGAATCTCCACGTCGGCAAAGGGTGCAATCTCACGCAGCAGTTTGGCCGCCATGATCAAAAAGTTGATGCCCACCGTGATATTCGGGGAGCACAACACGGGTGCGTGCACCCCAAGAGATTCGATGTAGGCCAGTTGCTGCGCGTTGTACGACGAGATTGCCGTGACCAGTATCAGGCCCCGACGCGCGACGTGTTCGCCGTACACCCCCACTGAGTCAGCGCCGGAAAAATCCACCAGCGCGTCTACCGGATGGGCATCCAGCCAATCACCAAAACTCGCTGACTGTAGCGCCACCAGCGGCAATTGCGTGCCGTGCACATGCGCTAGTTCTGGCGTACCCGAACGTGTCGCCACCCATTGCAACTCGTAGCGTGGGTCTTGTTGCAATACCCCCGCCACCGCGCTGCCCGCTTTACCGTAGCCAACCAATCCGACTTTCATGCTGTGCTCCTCAGGGTTTATCCAACGCCCAGACAATCCGACGCTGCGGCCAATATAACAAAAACATTTGTATAAATGTATGATGCTTAACCCTGAGCCTTGAGACACCCTATGCGCCCCCACCCCCATGTGACCACTGCCTTCATGAACGAGCTGAAAGACAGCCATTTATGGCGCGGTCGGGCTATTTTTATTGGCTTCGCAGCACTCTCCGGGCTGACCGTGGTGGCCTTTACCTGGCTGGCAGAACACGCATTGACCCTGTTTTTCTCGGTTCAACAGCGCCACGCCTGGATGCCGCTGATCTGGACACCTCTGACTGCCGCAGCAATTGTGTGGGTGACGCGGCGTTTTTTTGCTGGTGCCGCGGGCTCGGGCATCCCGCAGGTGATGGCCGCGCAGCATGAGAGCGTGCATGCGCACACCCGCCCTTTGTTTGTCTCGCTCAGGCTGAGCGTGGCCAAGATATTTCTCACCACCTGGGGCTTGCTGGCCGGCTTGTCGCTGGGGCGTGAAGGTCCGTCAGTGCAAATTGCCGCCGGTGTGATGCACAGCGCCCGGCATTGGTTGCCCAAACGCTCGCAAATCAACGACCACAGCTTGCTCACCGCAGGCGGTGCGGCCGGCATTGCAGCCGCCTTTAACACGCCCCTGGGCGGCATCATGTTCGCCATCGAAGAACTCAGCCGCAAGCCCGAGCAGCGCAACCACAGCCTCACCGTGGCCGCCATTGTGCTGGCCGGGCTGATGGGGGTGTCGGTGTATGGCAACAACAGCCACTTCGGGGTGATTCACATCGAAGACTTTGGGTGGCACGTGTTTTTCCCGGCCATCTTGGTCGCTCTGAGTTGTGGCGTGCTGGGCGGCTTGTTCTCGCGCTTGCTGGTGGTGTCGTTGGCGGGGCAGTCCACCGACTGGTTCAGCCGCCAGCGACGGACACACCCCGTGGCGTTTGCAGGGGCTTGCGGTCTGGCGGTGGCGGTGATCGGTCTGGTGACCTTGGGTGCCACCTTTGGCAGTGGTTATGGCCACACCAAGGCCGCGCTTGACAACACCGGCGACACCTCGGCTTTATACGTGTTGTTGAAATTCGTCGCCACCTGGCTCACCACCTGGGCCGGTGTGCCCGCCGGTATTTTTGCACCTTCACTGGCCATTGGCGGTGCACTGGGGGGTGACATCGCCCAACTCACCGGGTATGTCAATGCCCCGACGCTGATAGCGCTGGGCATGGCGGCTTTTTTGGCCGCCGTGACGCAGGCACCGCTCACCGCGTTCATCATCGTGATGGAGATGGTCGATGGCCATGCCCTGGTACTCAGCCTGATGACCAGCGCCTTGCTGGCAAGCGGCGTATCGCGGCTGATCAGCGCACCGCTTTACAGCGCATTGGCCGATTTACAACTGCACCGGTTGCCGAAAGACTAAGACCCCGCCGCACCGTCACGGTGCAAAAATGGCCGTATCATGGACGCCACACTCCGTGAGCGCTGACATGTCTGGCTACACCCCCTCAACACCTGAAAACGCGGACGCGGCTCAAGTTTTACGCCGCTTTCGTGTGGTCTTCAATGCCGTTCGCACGCACTTCAGGCAGGTCGAAAAAGAGTCTGGCCTGGGCGGCGCCCAGGTCTGGGCACTGAGCCTGATCCGCAGCCAGCCGGGTATGGGTGTGGGCGATGTGGCCAAGGGCATGGACACCCACCAGTCAACCTCCAGCAATCTGGTGAAACTGCTCGTCAAGAAACAACTGGTGACGATGACCAAGTCGCTTGAGGACAAGCGGGTGGTCGAGTTGCGCATCACGCCCGCCGGCCAGGCCGTGCTGGCCCAGATCCCGGGGCCGTTCGAAGGGGTGCTGCCCGGCGCGCTTGGCCAACTCGATGCCAGCACACTGGCCCGTCTCAACCGCGATTTGGGTCAGCTGATCGGCGCGCTACACGCTGACGAGAGTGCCGGCCATATTCCGCTGGCCAACCTGTAAAGCCGCCCGGCAGAATTTGTAGAACAAAATGGCATCAAGCCCTTATGCCACCTGCGCAATCAGCTATATTTATTGAACCGAGCCGGTGGCCGTGGCTCAGTGGTTTAACTGGAACTCCAGCACATAAAACGCGGCACCGGCAAAGTAGCCCAGGGCCGCCAGCCAGCTGATCTTTTTCATGTACCAGATAAAGTCAATCTTCTCCAAACCCATGGCGGCGACACCCGCGGCCGAACCGATGATCAAAATCGAGCCCCCGGTACCGGCACAGTAGGCCATGTATTCCCACAGAAAACTGTCCGGCGGGTACTGGGTCAAGCTGTACATGCCCATCGAGGCCGCCACCAGTGGCACGTTGTCCACCACCGCACTGACCAGGCCAATCAACGTCACGATAACGTCCTGACGCCCCACTGACTGATCAAGCCATTGGGCAACTGAGGTCAGGATATGACTGTGTTCCAGTGAAGCCACGGCCAGCAGGATGCCGATAAAGAACACAATCGATCCCATGTCAATCTTGGTCAGGGCGTGCACCAGGGTGAAGTGCTCTTTGGCATCGTCTTCCTTGTTCTTATGGATCAAATCACCCACCAGCCACAACAGACCCAAACCAAACAAAATGCCCATGAAAGGCGGCAAATGGGTCACGGTCTTGAACACCGGCACCAAAACCAAAATACCAAGACCCATGAAGAACATCAGATTCTTCTCGAAACCCGTCGCCTTCAGTTGATCAGACTGCTCTGAGGCAACCCCTTCCACACCGCGGCCACGCAGCAGGAAGGCGGTCACACTGAGCGGCACCAGCAGGTTGACGATTGAGGGCAAAAAAACCCCCTTCATGATGGCCAGACTGGTGACCTGGCCACCGATCCAGAGCATGGTGGTGGTCACGTCCCCAATGGGTGTCCAGGCACCACCGGCATTCGCGGCAATCACGATGATCCCGGCAAAAAACAGTCGGTCGCTACGCTGATTCAAAAGCTTTTTCATCAGCGACACCATCACGATGGTGGTGGTCAGGTTGTCCAGAATAGCGCTGAGGAAAAAGGTGACGAACCCGACCATCCACATCAAGGTGGAGAGCTTGGTGGTTTTGATGCGTGACGTGATCACCTCAAAGCCGTTGTGCGCGTCGACCACTTCCACAATAGTCATGGCCCCCATCAGGAAGAACACAATTTGTGCCGTACCCATCAAGGATTCACCCAACTGCTCGCTCACCACATGCGGATCACCCTTGGACAACGCATAAATCGTCCATAACAACCCGGCACCCACCAGCGCCGAGGCTGATTTGTTCACCTTGAGCGGATGCTCCAAGGCAATGGCAGCATACGCCAGCACAAACACAATCACCAGCCAAGTAATCATTTCCAACACTCCTGTTCGAACCCGTAAGGGAATTCACGTAAGTGCATTATCCCTGACGAGTCGCAGGGCATTCGTCAGTACTTCAGGCGTGCGTAGTAGGTTTTTTGCGCCGCCTCACGCGCCTGGCGCAGGGTGGTGATGCCCATCGCCTGCAGCAGCGGAATCAACCGCAGCCACACCTCAGCCGTCACCATGGCGTCTCCCAGCGCGGTATGGCGACCCAGAATCGTCACATTGAAGCGTTCGGCAATCGCTTCCAGCCGGTGCGACTCCTGATTGGGGTGCACCACCGCTGACAGCAGCAAGGTATCGAGCACCGGGTGGCTGAACACCAGCCCGGTGTTTTTTTCCTGCAACTGCAAAAACTTCATGTCAAACGCCGCGTTGTGCGCCACCAGCACTGTGTCCTGGGCAAAGGTGTAAAAGGCCGGCAGCACCTCGGTGATCAGCGGTTTGCCGCGCACCATGTCTTGCGTGATGCCATGAATCGGAACGGTGGCAGCCGGAATCAGGCGCCCCGGATTGACCAGTTGCTCAAAACTCTCCTGCTTGAGCAGCTTGCCGTTGACACAGCGTGCCGCACCGATCTGGATGATCTCATCCCCTTCGGATGGGTTCAGGCCAGTGGTTTCGGTGTCAAACACGGTGTAACTCAACTCCGACAGCAGCCGGTCGTCGAGCGCACTGGACTGATCAGTGGTTTGGAACAGATCAAAGTCGTAGTACTCGGGACGGCTGTCATTTTGCAAAATCTGCGTCGCCTCAAGCTGCTCCTGGATGCTGGCCAGCGGTAGCAGGAACCGGAAAAAGGCCTCGTGGCGCACCCGCTCGCGCTCGAACCACATTTCGCCGCCATGGCGCTCAATCACGTCGCGCACTGTCAGTGGCGTGCTCTCGGCACCAAACCGCATGCTGTCCATCTCCCAGCTCATCACCGTCTCGGTGCTCATCACCTGGCCAGTCCAGATCAGGTCCAACTGCGCCCGCGCGCCGCTGGCTTGCAGGCGCAAGCGGAAAAATTTCACGTCAAACTCGTCCACCAGGCGCATGGCCAGGTAGTCCAGTGCCTGCGTCAGGCTGAAGCTGTCGACCTTGAGCCAGATCGAGCTGTCAAGGTTTTCCAGCGTCACGCCACGCTTGTTGCGCACCTCAATGCGTCGTTGCGTGGCCAGCAACACGTCGGCACCCAGCATTTCTTCGAGCGGCCAGCGCGCTTTCAGGCCCTGGGTGGACTTTTGGGTCATGTCGGTGATACGCGCGCTCAGGCTGCCCACCTCCTCGCGCACCACACCCAAAAAGCGCTCGCGCATCGGCTCGTCCAGGTCCGGGTAGGCCAGCATGTCGACAGCCGCCTGAATATTGGCCAACGAGGCTCGACTGCCTTCAGTCAGGCCGTGCAACAGCTGGTCGCGCAGGTTTTCCTCTTCAAAGGCACGGGTGACGTTGTCGAGCATCAATACAAAACCGGTGATGTCGGCTGCCCCTTCAGACGCGTCGACATTGCGCACCGGTGCCATTTGGGCCTTCAGCAGTTGCCCGGACTGGGTGGTGGTCACAAACTGCGCGGTCGGACTGCCCGCTCCGCGGCTGACACGCTGGCGAATACTCTCCAGCGCGTGCGCCACCAGCTGTCGCTCAAACACCGCGTAAATCGAGCGGCCAATACCCACCAGTTCCGCGCCGCCCGCCAGTCCAGGTGACTTGGACAAAGTCTTGAACTGCAACCGGGCGCGGTTGTTGTAGAGGATGATGCGCCCATCCAGGTTGCACACCACCACACTTTGCGTCAGCTCCGACATCAGCGCGGCCAGCCGGTTTTTCTCTTGCTGCACGTTCTGGCTGGCCTGGGCGATCTGCGCTGCCACGTCCTCACGCAAGCTGTCGCGCTGCGACGCCAGCTGAAAGATCACCTCGGCCAGCGCCTTGGTTTCCTTGGTGCCCTGATGGTTCATCGGGGTGGCTTTGGGGGAGGCCAGCAATACCTGCGTCTGCTCCACCAGCCTTGCCGGCGCCGTGGCATAGCGCCGAAACAGCCAGCGCAGCGTGGCACCAATGGCCACCAGACCAAAAACCCAGGTCAGACCAATCAGCGCCAGGCGGGGTGCCAATTGCTCGGACACCAACGCGCGCTGCGCCGGCTCCAGGGTCGAGGTAATCAGCGCGATGGTCAGGGCCAGCCACACCACCGAGGCCACGCCAATCACCACAATCGCCTGGATCAGGCGGCGATCGACCTTCATGCCACGCGACCCAGCATTTGCGCCACCTTTTGCACCAGATCGCGCGTCGCAAAGGGTTTTGTCATATAGGCATCGGCGCCCAACGCCGTGCCTTTGGCCATATCCGTGTCGCGCCCCTTGGCGGTCAGCATGAGGATCTTGACGCCCTGCAGCGACTCATTGGCGCGCACTTCCTGGCACACCTCAAAGCCGGTCTTTTTGGGCATCATCACGTCCAGCAGCACCAGGTCAGGCGTCTCGCGGGCGATCGCGTCCAGCGCCTCCTGACCATCGCGTGCCACCACCACGCTGTAGCCCTCACGTTTGAGCAGGTACTCCAATGAAATGACGATATTGGGCTCGTCGTCGGCCACGAGTATTTTGTGTGTCATGCTTAGTCTCCGTTTCTAGCTATTTTCAGGGCTGGCGGCGCTGTTATGCGGCAAAAAGAACAAAAAACACGCGCCATGGGGCGGGCTGGATTCCAGCCACAACCGTCCACCAAAGTGCTCCACAATCTGTCGGGTGATCGGCAAACCCAGACCGGTGCCTTGCGGCCGATTGGTGGCCTCACCGCCCTGACGGAACTTCTCAAAAATCAGCCCCTGCTGCTGCTGCACCACGCCGGGTCCGTTGTCTTGCACCGAGACCGTCACACCGTCGTCGGCACTGTGCAGACTGACCCTGATTCGCCCGCCCGGCACCGGCACAAACTTGGCCGCGTTGGACAGCAGGTTGAGCATCACCTGCATCAGCCGATCAGGGTCTGCCATCAGGCGCTGTGGTTGGCTGGGCAATTGCAGGTCCACCGCAATCTGACGCTCATGCAACAACTCCGCCGTCGTGGCCACCGACTTGCGAATCAGGTCACACAGGTCAACCTGTTCACTTTGCCACTGCGCGTGACCAGACTCGATCTTGGCCATGTCCAGCACCTGGTTCACCAAGCGCGACAGGCGCTCGGTTTCACCCACGATGATGCCAATAAACTGACCACGCTGTGCCGCAGGCATTTCCGTGTCATCGCGCATCAGTTCGGCCAGGGCACGGATCGAGGTCAGTGGCGTGCGCAGTTCATGCGTCACCGACGACATGAAGTCGTCCTTGAGCCGGTCCAGGCTCTTGAGTTGTTCGTTGGCAGCGCGCAACTCGGCGGTGGCGCGCTCCAGCGAGGCTGACTTTTCCTCGAGTTCCAGCGAATGTGCACGCAACTGCGAGGTCTCATCCAGAATGCGCAACACGTCATCAGGCGTCAACGACTCTTCCTCAACCGTGGACGCCACCAGCACCCGCGCCGACGCGCTACCCACCGCGCCCGCCAAATGGGTTTCTACAAACTGCACCAGCCGGGCGTCAGCAGTAATCGCCATGCCATCGCCAAGGCCGGATTCATGACCATAAGTCAAAAACAGGCTACGCGCTTTATCAGTGCCGAGATATCGCTCACATAAACGCAGCAAATCAGGCACCTTGGCCTGACCGCGCCAGAACACCGGGCTGCCCATGTCGGTACGGTCAAACACATCCACAAACAACATCGCCTGGCTGGCCTCCTGGCCCGAGGGGCCTCGCCAAAGCGACAGCCCCACATAAGCGCCTATGTTGACCAGCAAACTCCAAAACAAGGAGTGGGTCAAACTGTCCAGACCCACCAGCCCGAACAGATGTTCGGGGCGCAACCAGGTCAGACCCGCCAGACCTTGGGTCAGAAAAGCGTCGTCCAGCCAGCCTGATTTGGCCAGCGAAGGCAGCATCAAGGTGTACGACCACATCACAAACCCGGCCAACAAGCCCGCCAATGCACCGGCGCGGGTCCCGCCTTTCCAGTACATACCGCCGAGCACGGCCGGCGCAAACTGCGCCACTGCGGCAAAGCTGATCAGCCCAATGCTCACCAGTGCATACGCCTCGCCCGCCAGGTGGAAGTAGGCATAGCCCAGGACCAGAACACCCAGAATGGCCGCGCGACGGATGTTGAGCAAGGCCCAGGTCAGGTCGTGCCCGGCACCAGGCTGAAAATACCGGGTGCGCAGCAGCAGCGGCATCACCAGTTCATTGCACACCATGGTCGACACGGCGATGGTTTCCACAATCACCATGCCGGTGGCGGCCGACAGACCGCCAATAAAAGCAAGCAAGGCCAATGCGTGCTGACCCGCCGCCAGCGGCAACGACAAGACAAAGTTGTCGGCATTCATCTGCCCAGGGCCAAAATACAACAAGCCGGCCAATGCGATCGGCAGGACAAACAGATTGATGGCCAGCAAATACAGCGGAAAAACCCAGACCGCCCGGCGCAAATGGCTCTCCGAGACGTTTTCAACCACCATCACCTGGAACTGGCGCGGCAAAAAGATGACCGACAGCATCGACAACAGCGTCAGCGCAAACCATTGGGTCCAGGCAAAGCTGCTGCCCTGTTCCAGGCGAAGCAAATTGGCCA
>NZ_JAGPBB010000159.1 GCF_018063565.1 Rhodoferax sp. | reverse complement strand
ATCGACTTCGAAACCACTGGCCTCTCCCCCGCCATGGGCGATCGCGCCACGGAAATTGCCATCGTCATGCTGGAGGGCGGCGAGGTGGTGGGGCGCTTTCAGAGCCTGATGAACGCGGGGGTGCGTATTTCGCCCTTCATCGAGTCGTTTACCGGCATAAGCAACGCCATGATCCAGGCCGCGCCGCCTGCGGCCGAGGTGATGGCCGCTGCCAGCCGCTTTGTTGGCGACGCGCCCATGGTGGCGCACAACGCCTCGTTTGACCGGCGCTACTGGCAGGCCGAGCTGGCCCGCATCGACCTGCCCGCCGCGCAGCCCTTTGCCTGCACGGTGCTACTGTCCCGACGCGTCCACCCCGAGGCGCGCAGCCACTCGCTGGGTGCCCTGGCGGCGCTGCACCGACTGCCCAGCGCAGGCCGCGCCCACCGCGCCCTGGCCGACGCCGAGGTGGCCGCAGCACTGCTTCAGCGCATCCAGACGGACCTGTGCCAACGCTTTGAACTGCCCGAAGCGTGCCACCCGCTGCTGATGAAGATTCAGTCCAGCCCCAGGCACGCCATGGCGGGGGTGGTGAAAAAGTATTTCGCAGCTGCATAAGTGGATCTCGCGGCTGCGTGGGCACAAACTGCGGTCGATCGGAAGTTCCGTTTCCGGTCACCCCCGACGGCGCCACCTGGAAAGTTGGCAGTGTCATCGGTTATATCAGCTATCCAACGCTATAAATTCGCTGGCTCCTGACGCTTACGCAGCAGGAGCCACGGTCGGTTTTACCAGTATCCCAACGCCTTCCACCAGACTCCGCCCACCAATACCCAGACCGCGAGGTTGACCAGGCTCATCACGAACCCGACTCGCCACCAGTGGCCCAACGTGACATAGCCGGAGCCGAACACGATGGGCGATGTGCCAGTGGCGTAGTGCGTCAGTGTCATCATGATCGATGACACGGCGGCCAGCAGCAGAGCGAACGGCATGGCCGGTGCGCCCAGCGCGATGCCGGCGGCGAAGAAAGCGCCAAACATGGCGGTGATGTGTGCGGTGGTGCTGGCAAAGAAGTAGTGTGCGTACAGGTACACCAGGGTCAGCAGCGCCACGGCCCCAACCCAGCCCAGGCCCAAACTGAGAATGCCGCTTTGCACCGCCTTGGAAAACCAGGTTATCAAACCCAGCTTGTTGAGGAATGTGGCCATCATTACCAGCGCTGAAAACCAGGTGACGGTGTCCCACGCACCCTTTTCCTTGAGTACATCGTCCCAGTCCAGCACACCACTGGTCAACAGCAGAGCCAGACCCAAGGCCGCAGCGGCGGTGGCGTCCACCTCATAGCCGGCACCAAGCACCATGGCTGGCACCCCGGCCCACAGCATCAGCAGCAGTGCAAATACCGCCAGCAGGATTTTTTCACTGGTTTTGACCGGGCCTAGTTCGGTCAGACGCTCCTGCGCAAATTGGCTGGCCTGCGGCGTGTCCTTTATCTCCGGTGGCGACAGCCAGTACAGCACCAACGGCATGAGCAACATGGCAGCAAGGCCCGGCAGCAGCATTGCCAGCGCCCAGGTCGACCACGTCAGCGAGATCTGCGCCCCGGTGGCCTCAGCGACAAACTTCACGACCAGCGGGTTGGGCGCAGTGGCCGTGATGAACATGGCGGAAGTGATCGGATTGGCGTGGTAGTTGACCAGGGCCAGGTAGCGACCGATGCGACCCTGCGTGCCGTGCTCGGGGGTGGAGTCGAAGCTGATGGCGATGGAGCGCATGATCGGGTGCATGATGCCGCCGCCGCGCGCGGTATTGCTCGGGGTGACCGGTGCCAGCACCAGTTCGGACAAACCCAGCGCGTAACCGATTCCCAGTGTCTTCTTGCCAAACAGGCGGATGAAGAAATAGCCGATGCGCGCGCCCAGCCCGGTCTTGATCAGGCCACGCGAGATCATGATGGAGAACCCAATCAGCCAGATCAGGGGGTTGGAGAAACCACTCAGCGCGTCGGCGACAGCCGCCGCGGGCTTGTTGTTGGTAACCCCGGTGATGGCCACCAGTGCGATGGCAATCATCGCCAGTGCCCCAATCGGCATGGCCTTGCCAATGATGGCAGCAATGGTGCCGATGAACAGTGCCAGCAAATGCCAGGCTGCGGGTGTCACCCCGTCTGGCACCGGGATGACAAACCAGATGGCCAGTGTGATGGCGATGGCCAGCAAAGCGGGTGCCGTTCGGATGGAAGATTCTTGTTGCATGATCAGACTTCTCCTTGGTGCTGCCCAGTATCGAAAAACAGCGCCATTTGCGCATCCGTGCCATTCGCCTCCCACGCCTGCGTAGAAATACGCAGAGACGCGGCCATCGGCTCCACGTGCCGCTGCAATACGCTATCGTTGGCGCTGTTGCCCTAACTGCCCATTCTTTGGTTGCCTTGAAACCCTTGACCTTCTCCACGCTGCGTGGTCTGCCCTGGCGCAGCGGGTTGCGCTGGTGCCTGCTGGCGCTGGGCGCGGGCGTGGTGATCGCGGCTGCGGGGTATTGGGCAGAGCAACGCGAAATGCACAGCCGCATTCAGGCTTTGCAGCAGGTCGCGCAATCCACCGTGATGGGCCTGCAGGGTATTGCTGAAAAGCACGGTTTTTTGCCCTACGCAGCGGCACGGCATCCGGATGTGCTGGCCTTGCTGGAACAACCCGCCGATCGCGCATTGACCGCTCGGGTCAACCGTGATTTGCAGGAGTTCAAGGAGCGCACGGATTCTGCCGCGCTGTTTGTGATGAATACCGATGGTTTGACCCTGGCCGCCAGCAACTGGGATACGGCGGGCAGCTTTGTTGGCCAATCCTACGGGCAGCGTCCCTATTTCCAGCAAGCCCTGAAAGGGCAGCACAGCTATTTTTACGGTGTCGGACTGACCACCGGAGCGCCGGGTTTTTTCATTGCCGAACCGGTACGCAAGGGCGACCGGGTGGTCGGTGTGATGGTGGTCAAGGTGAGTTTTGATGCACTTGAGCGCTCCTGGGCGGACAGCCCCGACCCACGGGTTTTGCTCGACCGTCGCGGTGTCGTGTTTCTCAGCTCAGAGCCGCAGTGGATGTACCACAGCCGTGCGGAACTCAGCAGCGCCGACAGGGCCGCGCTGGCGGATAACGGCCAATATGGTGCGCGGGCCAGCTACCCGCTTCTGCCCTGGCAGGTGCGCCAGATGACCGGCCCCTCCTCGTACGCGCTGGGAACGCTGGTCAAGTCGCAGGCACGCAACCTTCTGGCGCTGGAGGCCGTTCTGCCGGAGCTGGGCTGGACGCTGGTGGTCACCAGTGATCTCCATGGCGTAGCCCAGGCCAGAGCCGAGGCGCAGGCGCTAGCCACTTTGCTGGCAGCCGTGTTGCTGCTGGCGGGCCTGTACTGGCGCCTGCATGAGCGCCGTTTTGCCGAACAACGCCAGGCCAAGCGTGATCTGGAGCAACGGGTGCAGGAACGCACCCGTGACCTGGAGCAGGCGCAGGCGTTTCGCAAGGCGATGGAGGACGCACTGCTGGTGGGCATGCGCGCACGCGATCAGGCGGGACGCATCATTTACGTCAACCGTGCTTTTTGTGACATGGTGGGATACCGCGCCGATGAACTGCTGGGCTGTTCGCCGCCCTACCCGTATTGGCATCCGGACGAATTGGAAACCTATCGGCGCGATCGCGAGGCATCCATGTCGAGCGCAGCCCGTCCCTACGGTTTCGAGTCGCGCATACGCCACCGCGCGGGGCACGATGTGATCACGCGGGTGTACACCGCACCGCTGATCGATGCCCAGGGACACAACCAGGGATGGATGAGTTCGGTGGTTGACATCACCGCGCAAAAGCAGGCCGAGGATCGCCAGCATGAACAGGAGCGCCAGTTGCAGCGCAGCGCGCGTCTGGCCAGCGTGGGCGAAATGGCATCAACTCTGGCGCACGAACTCAACCAGCCGCTGATGGCGTTGTCAAATTTTGCCGTCGCGGCACGCACTATCGCTGCACAGGCGCAGATGGAGGTGCTGGTGGCGGCGCTGGACGACATGGTGGAGCAATCGCAGCGCGCCAGCGAAATTGTGCGGCGTGTGCGCGGCTTCATCAACCCAAGCCGGGGCAGTTATGAGGACTGTGATGTGCATGCGGTGATCGGCCACTCGCTGGCGCTGCTGAAGTCGGA
>NZ_JAGPBB010000019.1:39823-50225 GCF_018063565.1 Rhodoferax sp. | reverse complement strand
ATTTGGAAGAAACCAGCGCTGAGACCTTTCTAACCAAGGCAGCAGCGGTAAAGCAGGTGTTGTCGGCCATGCCCAAGTCAAGTTTTGTGGTGAACCATGTGGTTCAACCGGGGCGAATTGGCGAGGCAGCCGAACTTCGCCGCGCGTTTGAGGCATCCGGTTTGAAGTTTTACCCGCAGCTCATGCGGATCAACGGCCGCCCGGCGAACTATGGGCTGATCGACCGCTGGAAGCTTGATCGGGCTTTTGCCGACCTGGTGGGCCCGTCTGGGATGAATCGTGGCTACTCCCACCAGGGCAAGTCATGCCACGCCGGGTTTCGCTATTTCATCCTGCATCCCAAGGGGGATGCGTATGCCTGCTATCCGGCCAAACGACACGGCGAGAACTACCTGGGCAATATCTACGCCCAAACGTTTCGTTTGAACGACGGACCATTGGCTTGCCCGTATGCCGTATGTCCTTGCACCGTGCCACAAAACCGGGGCATGGTCGCCGATTAAAGCCTTTGGTTCACGCCTTGGTCTGCCGAAGTCGACCTCAAGTCGACCCCGGAATAACCGCGATTTAACTCAGAAAGCATAGCTGTTAGCGCTTTATCCATAAGCGCTAGAGGCAAAAACGGCTCAGAAACTCACCGAATGACCCGCGCGCCCTTGCCCTTCATGGCGGCCTCAACCTCTTCCACCCGCACCATCGAGGTGTCGCCCGGTGTCGTCATGGCCAGCGCGCCGTGGGCGGCACCGTACTCCACGGCCGCCTGGGCACCCTTGCCTTCCAGGAAACCGTAGGCCAGGCCAGACGCAAAGCCGTCACCACCCCCGACCCGGTCGTAAATCTCCAGGTTGTCGCGCTTCATCGACTGGAACAACTCGCCGTTGTAGTACAGCAGCGCCGACCAGTCGTTGAGCGTGGCGGTGGTGGCCTTGCGCAACGTGGTGGCCGCCACCTTGAAGTTGGGGAACGCCGCCACAGCGGTCTGGATCATCTTCTTGAAGCTCTCGGTCTCGATGTTCGTCAGGTGCTCATCGGCGCCTTCGACCTCAAAGCCCAGGCAGGCGGTAAAGTCTTCCTCGTTGCCGATCATCACATCCACATACTTGGCAATTTCGCGGTTCACGCGCTGCGCGGCGTCCTTGCCGCCCTGGCTCTTCCACAGGGACGCGCGGTAGTTCAGGTCATACGCCACCACCGTGCCATATTTCTTGGCGGCCTGTACCGCTTCAATCACCGCTTCTGCGGTGTTGCTGGCCAGCGCGGCAAAAATGCCGCCGGTGTGGAACCAGCGCACGCCTTCTTCGCCAAACAGCTTTTCCCAGTTCACTTCTCCGGGTTTGATTTGTGAAGCGGCCGAGTGGCCCCGGTCCGAGCAGCCCAGCGCCGGGCGAATGCCGTAGCCTTTTTCCGTGAAATTCAGGCCGACGCGGGTGTTTTTGCCCAGACCGTCAAAGTCGCGCCAGATCAGGTGACTCATGTCCACGCCGCCTTGCATGATCAGGTCTTCCACCAGCCAGCCCAAGTCATTCTTGGGTAGGGCCGTGACCACGGCGGCGCGTTTGCCCCAGCACTTGCGCATGGCGCGCGCCACGTTGTATTCACCGCCACCCTCCCAGACCTGGAAGCTGCGCGCATTGCGCACACGGCCAAAGCCGGGGTCAAAGCGCAGCATGACTTCGCCGAACGAGGCACAGTCCCATTTGGTTTGCGCCGCAGATTTGATGATGAGTTCAGACATTTTGGGTGCTCCTGATGTTGCGTGGCTTATTTGGCAGCCAGTTCCGCCTTGATGGTTTTGGACAGTGCGATGGTCTTGCGCACGTTGTCTTCAATGCCGGCAAAGTCCTTGGCGTCGAGCAGCTTTTTGGTGATCATGTTGGAACCAATGCCACACGCCACAATGCCGGCGCCAAACCATTTGCGCAAACTGTCCTCGGTGGGCTCAACCCCGCCGGTGGGCATGATGCGCGTCCAGGGCATCGGGCCCATCACGCTCTTGACAAAGTCAGGCCCGCCCACTGACGAACCCGGGAACACCTTGACGATCTCCACACCCAACTCCTGTGCGTCGCCAATCTCGGTGGCTGAACCGCAGCCCGGGCTGTAGGGGATGCCACGGCGGTTGCACACCTTGGCCACCTCGGCATTGAGCAAGGGGCCGACGACAAACTTGGCGCCATTGGCAATGAACAGGGCCGCCGTGGGTGCATCCACGATCGAGCCCACACCCATGATCACCGACGGGTCGGCCTTGGCAAAGTGACGCGTCACCTCATAAAAAACGTGCGCAGCAAAGTCACCCCGATTGGTGAACTCGACACACTTCGCGCCGGCGTTGGCGCAGGCCTGGATGACGTTTTTGCACAGTTCCACGTCCGGGTGATAAAAAACGGGGATGATGCTTTGGTCCATCATTGCCGAAAGCACTGCCATACGATCTTTAGCTGCCATATTGATACTCCTGAAGTAATTTGGTTAAAAAATGCTTGCAGCCCTTTTAAGAACTGCAACTCATGCTATTGAATTTGCGTCTACATGACGACGCCAACCTGCCACGGCAGGAACTCGTCGTGCCCGTAGCCCAGTTCCTCACTGCGCACTTTCTCGCCCGAGGCGTGGCGGATGATGGCGTCAAAAATGCGTTGGCTGATTTCGGCCATGGGGGTGCCGGTGATCAGGTCGCCACAGTTCACATCCATGTCGTCGCGCATGCGCTCAAACAGCGCGTTGTTGGTCGCCAGTTTGATGGTGGGCACACCCGCACAGCCAAAGGCTGAGCCGCGCCCGGTGGTAAAGCAGATGATCTGGGCGCCGCCTGCCGCCTGGCCCGTGGCCGACACCGGGTCGTAACCCGGTGTATCCATATAGACAAATCCCTTGGCATCGACCTGTTCGGCGTACTCAAAGACGCCTTGCAGCGTGCTGGTGCCGCCTTTGGCCACCGCACCCAATGATTTTTCGAGAATGGTGGTCAGCCCACCCGCCTTGTTGCCGACCGACGGGTTGTTGTTCATCTCGCCGCCGTTGCGCGTGGTGTAGCTCTTCCACCAGTCGATGCGGGCGATGAGCTTGTGCGCAATCTCCGGGCTGGCGGCGCGGCGCGTCAGCAAATGCTCGGCACCGTAGATCTCCGGGGTTTCCGACAGAATCGTGGTACCACCGTTTGCCACCAGCAGGTCGGAGGCACCGCCGAGGGCCGGGTTGGCGGTGATGCCGGAGTAGCCATCCGAGCCGCCGCAGTTGAGCCCGACGATCAGGTGCCCCACCGGTACCTCGGTGCGACGGCAGGCATTGGCGCGATCGAGCATGGCGCCGACCATGGCAATGCCTTTCTTGATGGCCGCCGTGGTGCCGCCTTCGGCTTGCATTACCAGACTTTGCAGCATGCCAGGCTCATGCGCCCCTACCATCTCGATCATCGGTGCAATCTGGTTTTGCTCGCAGCCCAAGCCGACAAACAGCACACCGGCAAAGTTGGGATGTTTGGCATAGCCCACCAGGGTGCGGCGCAAAAGCGTCATGCCTTCGCCCACCGCGCCCAAGCCACAGCCCAGCGGATGGGGTAGCGCCAGCACTCCGTCGATATGGGAATAGCCGGCCAAACGTTCGGAACTGAAGTGATTGGCAATGGCCCGCACCACGGTGGCCGAGCAGTTCACCGACGCCATCACAGCAATGTAATTGCGGGTGCCAA
The DNA here is from genome assembly GCF_018063565.1 of Rhodoferax sp. Taxonomy (GTDB): domain Bacteria; phylum Pseudomonadota; class Gammaproteobacteria; order Burkholderiales; family Burkholderiaceae_C; genus Rhodoferax. Next base: position 46,534 of record NZ_JAGPBB010000019.1, on the reverse strand, counting down.
CCTTGCCGTTGGGTCGCTGGTACCCCATGAAAGTGGCCGGATGCTCGATCTTGGGCAAGTCACTGATGCCTTGGCCGATGGCGTAGTCGCGCTCGAATTCGCCCATACCGAGGTTGTGTGAATGCACGTGCCCGCCCGCGCGAATGTCGGTGGTGGTAAAACCAATGATCTGGTTGTAGCGGCGCACTGGCTGCCCCTGCGCCAGGTCACGCAATGCCAGCTTATGCCCGGCCGGAACCGGTTCGCGCACAGCAACCTGTTCTGAGGCCATCGACTCGCCGGGTAACAGTTGGCGGGTGGCAATCAGCACATCATCGTTGGCGTGCAGGCGAATGAATGGTGACTGGAGCATCTGAGGTTTCTCGGCGAGTGGCGTCGACCCGACACAGGTCAACAGCAGATCGGGCGAATATACGACAAAAGCAAACAGCGTTCAATCTTTTTTGAAACATATTTTCATTTTTCATGAATGGCATTTTCAAAGTGTCGTGGATACTGAAAATTATCGTTTTGAGACAACCGCCACATCCAATACCTTTGCAGCATGAAGCGATACCTTGGCGTGTTCGACTCCCCCTGATCAAGGTACCATGCGCTCTGAACTTCGGTGGGTTGTTTCAACGCGAGGCAGGATGTGGATATTCGCAGGCTCAAGTTTTTTATCGTCACGGCGGAAGAGCGCAATATCGGGCGCGCTGCCGAGCGGCTGCACATCACACAGCCACCGCTGACCCGGCACATTCAATCCCTTGAGGAAGAACTGGGCGTTCAGTTGTTTCGGCGCACCAGTTCAGGCGTGGAACTCACCCAGGCCGGCACGGCACTGCTGACACATGCCCAAAACATCAGTGCCCACGTGGAACTGGCAACCGAACAAATCAGGCGTGTCGCAGCAGGCAAGGAGGGGCGAATCGACATCGGCATCTTTGGCTCAGCGATGCTCGACGTGATTCCACGCCTGCTGAGCAATTTTTCCCAGGCCTGTCCCCATGCCAATGTGGTGTTGCACAACGCGCCAAAAAATCGCCAGCTCGAAGCCTTGCAGCAAGGGCGCATCACCATCGCGTTTGACCGTTATTTCCGCCCGCTGCCGGAACTGCAATCGGAGCTGGTCAGCCAGGAGCCACTGTGGTTTGCCGTGAACCAGCGCAATCCGCTGGCGCAAAGAACCAGCATCACCATGGCGGACCTTCGGGTTGAGCCACTCATCGGTGAGCAGGATCAAAGCGTGTTCTTTGCCAGTCAGGAGTTGTTCCGGCTGCAAAATTTCAGCCCGGTCATCGTCCACAAGGCGGCCGACATGATTTCGGCCGTGGTCATGGTGGCCGGTGGTTTTGGCTGTTCGCTGGTGCCAGCCTCGGTGCTCAACCTGAAGCTGCCCGACGTGGTGTTTCTGCCGCTGGCGCCAGAGATTGCGTCTACCATCGACCTGCATTGCGTCTACCGCAAAGATGAGACGTCGCCGCTGCTGGCCGCCTTGCTGGCGTGTATCCGCGATTTCAGACACGGTGATCAGCCGATACCGACAAGGTATTGAAGCATTCGCGAACAGCATTGGACTGCGGTGTGCACCGCCACCTAGAATTTTTTTCGACACGGTGGTGAGAGTTGACCTGGTGCCCTGGTGCCCTGGTGCCGGAACTTTTCCCAAGAGTCAAAACCTGTCAGACGCCCCTGTCCGTTGACACCCTGGGCAAACCCTGGCGGAGATTCAATTACAAATCCTGGAGAAACGATATGCATCAGATGTTCAGCGCGCGTAAGACGGCAGTAGCCAGCGCCGTGATGACGGCACTTTTGAGTGCTTGTGGCGGCAGCAACGACAGCACCACCGAGCCGGTCCAACCGGTGATTTCAGCCCGCGCCAAGAGCCTTATCACGGCGGATGGCAAGCAGTTCAAGGACCTGAACGCCAACGGCAAACTCGACAAGTACGAAGACTGGCGCCTGAGTGTTGACGAGCGCATCAACGACCTGGTGTCGCAGATGACTGCAGAAGAAAAAGTCGGGATGATGATGATCAACGACAACAACGCAGGCTGCGGGGGTGCTGTAACGGCCACTGCCGAGAACTACATTAACACCCAGAAGATGACGCGTTTTATCCTGCGCTCCACCGCATCGGCCACACCCAGCGCATGTGATGGCAGCTTTACACCCGGCCGTGGCGGTTATGTCGTCACGCCGCAGCAACTGGCCACCTACACCAACGCATTGCAGGAATTGGCCGAAAAAACCCGCCTGGGCATTCCGCTGGTATTCAAGGACAACGCCCGCAACCACGTAGAAACCGACCCACGCCAGGGCATTGGTGCCGGTGCCGGTGCGTTTACCCAGTTCCCGAAAGAGGCCGGGTTGGCTGCAGCGGCGCTGGGTGAACAGTTTCTGAAAGAAGGCAAGGCCACCACCGGCGACATGTCGGTCATCCAGACCTTCACCGGGGTGATGGGACAAGAATACAACGCCGTTGGCTTGCGCGCCGCCTATACCTACATGGCCGACCTGCTGACCGAGCCGCGCTGGTACCGCGCCCATGAAGTCTTCACCGAAGACGCGGACCTCAACGCCAACATCATGAAGTCGCTGGTGCAGGGCCTGCAAGGCAGCGTCATCAAGGACGGCACGTCGGTGAATGCGGCCACGGCCGTTGCGCTGACCATGAAACACTTCCCCGGTGGCGGCCCACAAGAGCTGGGCATGGATCCGCACTATTCCTTCGGCAAGTTCCAGCAGTACGACGGCAACTTTGCCTACCATCTGAAGCCTTTTGTTGCTGCCATTGATGCTGGCGTGTCGTCCATCATGCCTTACTACGGCGTGCCGATGACCGGGCGCGATGCTGGCAAGGCACCGATCCCGCTGACCTATGACGGTGTGACCTATCCGCTGACCGGCTTCGCATTTTCGAAATCGATCGTGACCGACCTGCTGCGCACCAAGCTGGGCTTTAAAGGTTATGTGAATTCCGACACCGGCATCATCAATTCGATGGCCTGGGGCCTGGAAGACAAGACCGTGCCCGAGCGTGTGGCCGCAGCCATCAATGGCGGCACCGACACGCTTTCAGGCTTTGCCACCAACAAGACCGTCAAGGATTTGCTCGATGCCAAGCTGATCACTGAAGAACGTGTCAATCAAGCTGCAAAAAGCCTGCTCAAGGAGCAATTCCAGTTGGGACTGTTTGAGAACCCCTATATGGATGCCAGCAAGGCCACTGGCACGATTGGCCAGGATGCCAACCGGGCCAAAGGGCTGGAGATGCAGAAAAAATCAGTCGTGCTGCTCAAAAACGACACCCTGGCGAGCGGTGCCAAGGTGTTGCCGCTGAAAGAGGGTGCCAAGGTTTACACCATTGGTTTTGGCAAGGCCGATGTCGAGAAATATGGCTATGCCGTGACCGACGGCAACTACACCACCGCCGCGCGTCCCAGCGCAGCGGGTGCCGACTACGCCGTGGTACGGGTGCTGGTCAAGGACATTGCCAAACCCTACAACAGCAAGGATGTGAACACCGGCAACAACCCCCTGTTGCTCAATCCGCTGACCGGCAACACCTGGGGTGCTGAAGACCCCTGCCGCATGTTCGTGACCCTCAACGCGGTCTGCTCTGACGGTGAGTATTTTGGCAACGGCGTGACAGGCCCGGGCACCATCTTTGGCGGTGCCTTGCCGTGGGAGATTGGCGACATCAGCTTCACCGGCATGGCTGCGGCCACCTCGCGCAGCATGTACCCGACGCTGGCCGACATCAAGGCCATCATGACCGAGATCGGCGACCCGAAAAAGGTCATCCTGAGCATCTACTTCCGCGCACCCTATGTCATGGACGATGCCAGTGGCCTGAAGAACGCTGGTGCCATCCTGGCCACCTTTGGTGTCACCGATGTGGCGATGATGGACGTGCTCTCAGGCAAATTCAAACCTCAGGGCAAGCTGCCGTTTGCCTTGCCCAGGACCCTGAAAGCCGTGCAAGAGCAAAAGTCGGACTTGCCTGGTTTTGACGAGACCACCGACGGTGCGCTGTACAAGTTCGGCTACGGCCTGACTTACTGAACGGACTTCGGTTTGCGCATTAGGAGTTAACCATCGAACCTTGCCACCCATCGGCCGATTACATCATGGTCGGTGGCAAGTTTTCAGCCGTAGACAATTTAACAAAACATTGTTTCATTTTAATTGAATTATCTTTTTAAATGGTGTAAAGTCCGCGCACGCCAACGATAAAGACTATCGCTGGCAGCGAATGTGCCAAACCAACCAAAGCCGAGTTAGCCGATGAAGCCTTTCATGAATGCCGATTTCCTGCTGCCTGACGAGTGTGCCCGGCGACTGTTTCACGACTACGCGGCATCCATGCCGATCATCGACTACCACTGCCATTTGCCACCGGCCGACATCGCCAACAACACCGGTTTCAAGAATCTTGCCCACGCCTGGCTGGGTGGTGACCACTACAAATGGCGCGCCATGCGTTCCAATGGCGTGCCAGAAGCCGACATCACCGGCCACGAACCGGATTACCGCACCTTCTTGGCCTGGGCCAGGACCGTGCCGCGTCTGGTCGGCAACCCGCTGTACCACTGGACCCATCTTGAGTTGCAGCGCTACTTTGGCATTCACACGCCGCTCAATGAGCAATCTGCGCCGCACATCTGGGACAACTGCAACGCGCAGCTTGCCGGCCCGGAGTTTGGCGCCCGCACTTTGCTGATGCGCATGAAGGTACGGGCTGTGGGTACCACCGATGACCCTGCTGACACACTGGAACACCACCTTGCCTACGCTCAAACCCGCCAAGGTGGTGAGCCGGTGATGGTGCCCAGCTTTCGCCCGGACCGGGCACTGGCTACCGACGACCTGGGCGAATGGCAGGCCTATCTGGACCGTCTGGGCGCTGCCGCCGATGAAAACATCAGCAGTTACCCGGCACTCATCCGTGCGCTCGATCGTCGCCATCAGGTGTTTCATGACCTGGGCGCACGCGCGTCGGATCATGGACTGGTGGCACCCTTTGCCAGCTTGGCACCCGCGGCCACAGTGCATGCCATCTTTGACAAGATGCGTCAAGGCCTGGCCCCCACACAGGAAGAAAGTCACATTTACAAGACGGCGGTACTGCTCGAAGTGGGTCGCATGAACGCACGCCGTGGATGGGCCATGCAGTTGCATCTGGCAGCCATCCGCAACCTCAACACCGCCATGTTTGAGCGGCTCGGGCCGGATACGGGTTACGACGCGGTGAATGACGAGCAGGTTGCCGCCAAACTGGCCGTATTCATGAACGCGCTGCAAAGTGACGGCCTGCTGCCCAAAACCATTTTGTATTCGCTCAACCCCAACGATCTGGAAGTTTTGGGCACGGTGATGGGGTGTTTTCAGGATGGCTCCAGCCCCGGCAAGATCCAAGTGGGTTCGGCCTGGTGGTTCAACGATCATATCGAAGGCATGCGCCGCCAGATGGTCAGCCTGGGCAACCTCGGGTTGTTGTCTCGTTTTGTCGGCATGCTGACCGATTCACGCAGCTTTTTGTCTTTCCCGCGCCACGAGTATTTCCGCCGCATCCTTTGTGGACTGGTCGGAGGCTGGATGGAGGCGGGTGAAATCCCTCCCGATTTCGATACCTTTGGCGCCATGGTGCAAGACATCAGCTACCGCAATGCCAAGGCCTACTTTGCCATTCCCGGCGTGAACGATTGAATCTGGAATCTTCATCATGCAACTTTGCGAAAAAAATCTCCATCAATTGCCTGCCAGCGTGCAACGGCCCGGCTACGACCGAAGCAAGGTAGCGCGCGCCATCGTGCACCTGGGTGTGGGGGCCTTTCACCGCGCTCACCAGGCGATGTACACCGAGGCGGTACTGGCCTCGGGCGATCTGGCCTGGGGTATTGTGGGTGCGGGTATCGTGTCATCGGGCATGAAAAATGCCCTGCAACCACAGGATGGCTTGTATGCGCTGGCGGTGATGGGGCCCTCGGGCAACAAGGTGCAGATCATTGGCTCGATTCTGGATGTGCTCGGTGGTGAAGACGACGACGGTCAACTGCTTGACATCATGCGCTTGCCCAGCACCCGTATCGTCAGCATGACGGTGACAGAAAAGGGCTATTACCTGGACCCCGCCAGTGGCGCACTCCAGCTTCAGGCACCGGCGATCCAGGCCGATCTTGCCAATCCCGGTGCGCCCAAAACCATTCTCGGTTTGATCGTGTCTGCCTTGCAGCACCGAAAGACGGCGGGTATTGCGCCCTTTACCGTCCTCAGTTGTGACAACCTGCCCAGCAACGGCAAGCGCGCCAAAGCGGCAGTGGTGGCTTTTGCGCACGCCGTCGATGCTGAACTGGGCGACTGGATCAACAACCAGGTGTCGTTCCCATGCACCATGGTGGATCGCATCACGCCCGCCACCACCGATGCTGACCGAGCCAGCATCACCGCGCAGATTGGCCTCGAGGACGCCTGGCCGGTGGTGACCGAGGACTTTGTGCAATGGGTGATCGAAGACAATTTCACCATGGGCCGCCCCGACTGGACGGTGGGTGGCGCCGTGTTCTCCGACGAAATCGAGTCCTGGGAGAACATGAAATTGCGCTGTCTCAATGGTGCCCATTCCACCCTGGCCTACCTGGGTCAGCTCACGGGTCGCGAAACCGTGGCCGAGGCAATGCAGTTGCCGCTCATCACCGCCTTGCTCGATCCACTATGGGTGGA
>NZ_JAGPBB010000019.1:0-39723 GCF_018063565.1 Rhodoferax sp. | reverse complement strand
AATTGCGCTGTCTCAATGGTGCCCATTCCACCCTGGCCTACCTGGGTCAGCTCACGGGTCGCGAAACCGTGGCCGAGGCAATGCAGTTGCCGCTCATCACCGCCTTGCTCGATCCACTATGGGTGGAGATCCGCGAGGTGCTGGTGGCACCCAAGGGCGTGGATGCAGCCGCTTATGTGGAGAGCTTGAAGCAGCGTTTTTGCAACCCCGCCATCAAGCACCGCACCGCTCAGATCGCCATGGATGGTTCACAAAAGTTGCCGCAGCGTTTGCTGGCGACCCTGCGTGAGCGCATCGCCGCCGGTCTGACCTCACCCAGTATGGCCACAGCGATTGCCGCCTGGATGCACTTTGCGGTGAAAACCGCCCACACCCCCGGTGGCAAACTCAACGATCCGCTGTCTGACGACATTCTGTTTCAGGCGAGAATCAGCCTCCAGCCCAATGAAATTGTGCTTAACTTGCTATCAATCCAGAAAATATTCGGTACCGATCTGATGGCCCATCGTGGTTTTGTGGCCGAGCTGCAGAATGCCTTCTGCGATCTGGCGCGCCATCCTGAAGTGGCCACTGCGACGCAAATCGCCTTGTGATCGACTCTAATCGAATAGCGCTCTTTCTGACTCAACGTCCACCTTCACCCCCTTGAGGAATTGACTCCATGAAAATGACCTTCCGCTGGTATGGCGAATCCGACCCCGTCAAGCTCGAATACATCCGCCAGATTCCCGGCATGTACGGCATTGTTTCGGCCATCTATGACGTGCCGGTGGGTGAAGTCTGGCCACTGGACAAGTTGCAAGCCCTGCGTGGGCGCATTGAAGGCGTCGGGCTGAAGTTTGAGGTGGTGGAAAGCGTGCCGATGCACGAAGACATCAAACTGGGCAAGCCTACGCGTGACCGGTTGATCGCCAACTTCCAGCAAAACATCCGCAACTGTGCCGCCGTGGGTGTCAAGGTGATTTGCTACAACTTCATGCCCGTGTTTGACTGGACCCGCACCGAAATGGCGAAGGTCTTGCCCGACGGCAGCACCACCTTGGCCTTTGATGCCGCGTCGGTGGCTGAAATTGATCCCGAGCAAGGTATATCCCTGCCCGGCTGGGACGCCAGCTACAAACCCGAAGAGCTCAAGAATCTGCTGGCCGAGTACAAGGGCGTCAGCGAAGAAACCTTGTGGACCAACCTCGAATACTTCCTGAAAGCCATCATCCCGGTGGCCGAAGAGGCGGGTATCAAGATGGCCATGCACCCCGACGATCCGCCGCGCCCCATCTTTGGCCTGCCACGCATCGTCAAAAATCGCGACGACCTCGCCCGTCTGGTCAAAATCGTGGACTCCAAGGCCAATGGCCTGACCCTGTGTTCGGGTTCTTTGGGGGCGGATCTGTGCAACAACATCCCGTCGCTGGTGCGCGAGTTTGGTGGCCAGGGCCGCATCCACTTTGGCCATTTGCGCAACGTCAAGGTCGAAGAGGATGGCACCTTTTACGAGTCCACCCACAACTCCTGCGACGGTTCACTCGACATGGCGGCCATCGTCAAGGCTTACTATGACGTCGGTTTTGAAGGTTATGTGCGCCCCGACCACGGTCGCATGATCTGGGGCGAAACCGGCAAGCCCGGTTATGGCCTGTACGACCGCGCGCTGGGGGCGGTGTACCTGAATGGTTTGTGGGAAGCTGTCAGCAAATATGCCCCTACCGCACCCGCTGAACGACCATCACATCCGCACAACTGAGGCCAGTGTGACCCGAAGCAACACGTTTCCCGTAGCTCGGCTTCTTGGAGCCGAGGTTTTTTCCTGTCTCTGTCAGTTTTCTTAACCCGGTCTAATAAGGAGATCATCATGACCTTTCGCAGAACCCTTCTCGCAGCCACCGTTGCTGTTGTCACACTATCGGCCAGTTTTGCCGCCAGCGCTCAAAACGTAGTGCTCAAATCCTCCGACACCCACCCGGCGGGTTACCCGACCGTGGTTGCCGTCGAAAACTTTGGTAAAAAACTTGATGCCGCCACCAGCGGTCGCCTCACGGTGAAGATGTTCCCTGGTGCTGTGCTGGGTGAAGAGAAAGCTGTGGTCGAGCAAGTACAGATCGGCGCCATCCAGATGGCCCGCATTTCCCTGGGCGTGATCGGGCCGATCGTGCCGGAAGTGGATGTGTTCAACATGCCCTTTGTGTTCCGTGACATTGCCCACATGCGTGCGGTGATCGACGGCCCCATTGGTGCAGAACTTCTGGACAAGGTCAGTAACAGTGCAGCCCGCATGGTCGGCCTGGCCTGGATGGACGGTGGCGCCCGCAGCCTGTACACCAAGAAGAAGGTGCAAACCCCGGCTGACCTCAAAGGTCTGAAGGTTCGCATGATGGGCAATCCGCTGTTTGTGGACACCATGAACGCCATGGGCGGCAACGGCATTTCGATGGGTTATGGCGAGGTGTTCAGCGCCCTGCAAACCAACGTGATTGACGGCGCCGAAAACAACCCACCCAGCCTGTTCACCTCCAACCACTACACCGCCGGTACCAAGTTTTACGCGCAGACCAACCACCTGATCATTCCCGAGATTCTGGTGATGTCCAAGGTCACCTGGGACAAACTCGCTGATGCTGACAAAGCCCTGGTGAAAAAGATCGCCCGTGAAGCGCAGATGGATCAGCGTCAGCTCTGGGACAAGAGCGTGGCCGACTACTCAGCCAAGCTCAAGGCCGCGGGTGTGGAATTTGTCCCGGTGGACCAAAAGCTGTTTTTTGACGCCACCGCGCCCGTGCGTGCCAAATACGGTGCCAAGTTCACTGACCTGATGAAACGCATCGGCGACGTCAAGTAAATTTTGGGTCTATCCAGGCCCGATGCGGACGCAGCGGGCCTGGCGAACACTGCCAGGCATTGCCATGAAAAACAAAATTCTGCACTTTAACGACCAGATTTATCTGACCTGTATCTGGACGTCAGGTATCTCGGTGCTGATCATGTCGTTGATCGTTCCCTGGGGCATTTTTACCCGCTATGTGCTGGGCACCGGCTCGCCCTGGCCCGAGCCCGTGGCCGTGATGCTGATGGTGGTGTTCACCTTTTTTGGTGCCTCGGCCGCTTACCGCGCCCAGGGACATATTGCGGTCGCCATGGTGACTGAGCGTCTGCCGAAAAAGCTGCAGCGCCCGCTGGCCAGTCTGATCGACGTGTTGATGCTGATCGTGTCCTTGTTCACACTGGTCTATGGTACCAAGCTGTGTCTGGAGACCATGCATCAGGTCATTGGGCAATTGCCCTGGATGCCCGTCGGCGTAACCTATTTGCCGGTGCCGCTGGGCGGTTTGACCACACTGATTTTTGTACTTGAACACATCATTTTTGGCCCGCAAGGCAACCGAGCTGTGGTGACGTTTGATCATGAAAAGAAAGAAGAGGTGGTCTGATGGACGCACTTGTATTACTGGGCTCGTTCATGCTGCTCATATTGATGGGCATGCCGGTGGCCTATGCCATGGGCCTGTCAGCGCTGATTGGTGGCTGGTACATCGATATTCCACCCGATGCCATCATGATCGCCATTGCCGGCGGGGTGAACAAGTTCTCGCTGCTGGCCATTCCTTTCTTTGTACTTGCCGGCGCCATCATGGCCGAAGGTGGCATGGCGCACCGCCTGGTAGCCTTTGCCAGTGTGCTGGTGGGCTTTGTGCGTGGCGGCTTGTCGATTGTGAACATTCTGGCCTCGACTTTTTTTGGCGCGATCTCGGGTTCGTCGATGGCCGACACTGCCTCGATTGGCTCGGTCCTGATCCCGGAAATGGAGAAAAAAGGCTACCCACGTGACTTTGCGACGGCGGTCACCATCAGCGGTTCGGTGCAGGCCATACTGATTCCACCCAGCCACAATGCGGTGATTTATTCGCTGGCCGCGGGTGGCTCGGTGTCGATTGCGGCGCTTTTTCTGGCCGGCGTGTTGCCCGGCTTGTTGCTCGGGCTGACACTGGCCATCATGTGCCTGTTCATCGCCAAGAAACGCAATTTTCCCAAGGGCCGCGTGATTCCGATGAAAGAAGCACTGAAGATTGTCGTCGATGCCTTGTGGGGCTTGATGACCATCTTCATCATCCTGGGCGGTATCCTGAGTGGCGTCTTCACCGCGACCGAGTCGGCGGCAGTGGCGGTAATCTGGGCCTTCACGGTCACCATGTTTGTTTACCGCGACTACAAGTGGCGCGAGTTGCCCAAACTGGTGCACCGCACCGTCAAGACGCTGGCAATTGTGATGATTCTGATTGGTTTTGCCGCCAGTTTTGGTTACATCATGACCCTGATGCAGATTCCACAGCAGATCACCGGCTTGTTTACCAGCGTCTCGAACGACAAGTATGTGATTTTATTGATGATCAACATCCTGCTGCTGCTCTTGGGCACGCTGATGGACATGGCACCGCTGATCCTGATCATGACCCCGATCCTGCTGCCTATCGTGACCGGGCTGGGTGTGGATTCAGTGCACTTCGGCATGATCATGATGCTCAATCTGGCCATGGGCCTGATCACCCCACCAGTGGGTGGTGTACTTTTTGTCGGCGCAGCGGTCGCCAAACTGCCGATTGAGCAGGTGGTGAAATCACTCTACCCGTTCTTTCTCGCGCTGTTTGCCGTACTGATGGCGGTCACTTATGTGCCCGCGTTGTCATTGTGGCTACCCGAACTGTTGCTCAAGTAAACAATCGCTTGACGTGCCGGGTCAGGAGCCCGGTGCGCCCCAACTCAACTCCTTTCAGTTCAGCGGCATGTTAATCTGGAACATCAGCCCTGCCGTACCCAGCAGGTCGACCTGGGCAGACCAGCCGGGTTTGAACTCATACGCCAGCGCGGCAATCACCCCTGGCGAAAAACCATTGTGATTGAGTGGCACCTTGTTCTCATACGGGGCCTTGTAGCCATATAGCAAACCAGCGGTCCATTTGAAGGACAGTTTGTTCACGTCCCAGATGTTGTGGTACACGCCGCCCCAAGGGTAAATAAAAACACTCTCCTGACCAAACGAATTGCTGAACAGGGTAAAGCCATCGAGCTTGCCGTTTTTGTGTTCCCGCTCCATGCCCACCATGACCACGTTTTCGTGGTCGGTCTTGGGCGAAAAATGCAGCGTAAACGGGCTGGCCTGAAAGCGCAGCTGAATGCCCTGGTCAGCCCAGGATTCGGGCACTTGCGCCAAAGCGGGAGTGGCCAGCTGCGCCACAATCAGGCTGATGAACAGTACACGTATTTTCTTCATAGTGGTCGACTGGATGAGTGTCATGCTGGGTCACGGCCATGCATAAGGGCCGCAGTGTAACGGCAGTGCTTTTCCCGTGGCTGCTGGCACTGACACTTTTGTTGATGAGCAGCGGCTGCGCCTGGCTGGATGCCAAGCAGCGGCAAATCATTTACCGCCCAACCCCCGCTCCCGCTTTGGATCCTAGCCAGGACACCTCTTTCTGGCGCTATGGCGATGAGGCGTTTTTTCTGGAAGTTCCCGGATCAACCCCACCCCAGCGGGTGGCGCTGTGGTGGTTACCCCACTCTGATCCCCGGGCACCAACCCTGTTGTATCTGCATGGCACGTTTCGCCATCTGGTCGGCAATAAGCCCAAAATCGAGGCGCTGCGTCAAGCCGGTTTTTCAGTGCTGGCAGTGGACTACCGGGGCTGGGGCCAAAGCACGGCCATCACACCGTCAGAGACCAGCATCGTCCAGGACGCGCAACTGGCTTGGGACGAGTTGCTACGACGTGAGTCGCGTCCAGCGCGGCGCGTCATTTACGGGCATTCAATGGGTACCGGTGTGGCGGTTGCGCTGGCCAGTCGGCTGTCGCATCCGGCAGACTTTGCAGGCTTGATCCTCGAGTCGGCCTTCACCAGTTTCACCGACATTGCGACCGAGGCCGGTTTTTGGGCCAGTCTGGCGATTCGTTTGAACAATGAACGTTTTGCCTCGATCGACAGGATTACCCAGATTCGGGCACCCTTGCTGATGTTGCATGGTGAGCAAGATCACACCGTACCCATGGTGCTGGGGGAGCGGCTATTTGCTGCTGCCAACGCACCCAAACAATGGGTGCAGATCCGCGAGGCGCAACACAGCGACCTGCAACGGGTCGGGCACGCCGCCTACCAGGCCGCTATCGCCAGATTCAAGGCCGATTACCTGTCAAACCCCCAGTAAAGCCAGCTCTGCCTGCAACTGCTGTGGCGACTCGAAGTGGATGCCATTCCAGCCGAGGGCCTGCGCCACACTGACGTTGCCTTTAAGATCATCCACAAAAACCGTCTGTTCCCCAACAAGTTGATATCGGTCTTGTAACAAGCGATAAATGGTCGGATCGGGCTTGATGTGTTTGACATCCCCCGAAAACACGCCACCGTCAAACCACTGCAAAAAGGCAAATCGCTGCTCCAGCATCCGGGCATAGGGCACCGGCATATTGGACAGGTAGTACAAACCTGTCACGCCAGTACCGGCATCACGGCGCATGCGCAGTTGATCGAGCAGTGCCAGGGTTCCTTCCATGGGCATCAGCCGCTCACCGATGCCAAATACCAGTTGATGCACCGCCTCCAGCGGCAAATCAAGACGCATGGCAGTGCGCTGCACCACCTCATCGTCGGTCAGCAGCCCCTGATCAAAGGCGTGCCAGTCGGCATGGCCAAACACCTGATGGGCCAGCTGTTTGGCGGCATCCACATCGCCCGCCCGCTGGGTAAACACCTGCTGTATCAGCACCGCCGGTTGCCAGGTGAACACCACAGCACCAAAGTCAAACACAATATTCATGGCAGTTTTGCAAATGGATCCGTCAATCAGGCGCGCAGTTTTGCCAGCAGGCCGGCCGTGGAGCCATCCAGCCCGGTGGCGTCACCGCTTTTCAGGCGCGCTTCCACATCTTTGGCCAGTACCTTGCCCAGTTCGACGCCCCATTGGTCAAAACTGTTGATGCCCCACAGACTGCCCGAGACAAACACCCGATGTTCTTGCAAAGCAATCAGGGCCCCCAGGCTGGCAGGGCTGAGTTCGTCGAGCAGCAAGAAGCTGCTGGGCCGGTTGCCCCGGAAGTTTTTGTGCCCGCCGGCATCTGCCTTGCCCAGCATCAGCGCCTGCGCCTGCGCCAGCACATTGGCCAGCAATAAACCCTGATGCCCCGGCAAATCATGTCGGGGTTTTCTGACCGCCACAAACTCCACCGGCACCACATCGGTGCCTTGGTGCAGCATCTGAAAATAAGCATGCTGCCCGTTGGTACCGGGCTCGCCCCAAACCACTGGGGAACTGGCAAAAGGCAATGCAACACCCTGGGCATCGACACCCTTGCCGTTGCTTTCCATCTCCAATTGCTGCAGATACGCTGGGTATCGCTTGAGCGCACTGTGGTAGGGCGCGACCGAACGGCTGGTGAAGCCGTGAAAATTGCGGTACCAGACATCCAGCATACCCAGACGCACCGGCAGGTTCTGTGCCAGCGGTGCAAGCCGGAAGTGTTCGTCCATGGCATGCGCACCGGCCAGGAAGTCCTTGAAACCCTGTGCACCAATGGCCACGGCCAGCGGCAAACCAATCGCCGACCAAACCGAATAACGCCCACCCACCCAGTCCCAGAAACCAAAAGTGGTGCTGATGCCAAAGGCGTTTGCAGCCGCCACGTTGGTGGTCAATGCGGCAAAGTGTCGCGCAATCTGACGCCCGCCCTGCGCTTCGAACCAGGCTTTGGCGCTGTGCGCGTTGGTCATGGTCTCTATGGTGGTGAAGGTTTTGCTGGCAATCAGGAACAAGGTGTTCTCAACCTTGAGTTTTTTCAGCACCGCCGCCAGTTCATGGCCATCCACGTTGGAGACAAAGTGAAACCGCTTGTCGGGTGTGGCATACGCCTCCAGTGCCAACACCGCCATTTGCGGCCCCAGGTCAGAGCCGCCAATGCCGATATTGACCACGTCCGTGATGCTCTCATCACGGCGCACCTGCTCGGCATAAGTGAGCATGGCATCCAGGGTGCAGTGCACATCGGTCAATTCATTAGCTACACAAACGATAGCTTCATTCTCTTTTTGGGATTGCGCCAGAGGCGGATTTCTCAATAACCAGTGCATCACCTGACGCGCTTCGGTGGTATTGATCTTGTCACCCGCAAACATGGCCTCGCGGTGCTGCTCGAGGCCGCTTTGCTGCGCCAGCGCCAGCAGTTGCTGCTCGGTAGCAGCGTCGATCAGGTTCTTCGACAGGTCGGCAAACACATGCGGTGCCGATTGGCTGAAGGCAGCAAAACGCTCGGCGTCTGCCGCGAATGCGGCGCGCAAATCGAAGCTCTGCCCCGTCCGGGCATAGAGTTGTTTCAGTTGTCCCCAGGCAGGGGTGTGGTCACAGCGGGTCGTATGCATATCAGACTCCTAGCAAAAGTTGGTCCAGCTTTTGGGCATCAGCACAAAAGGCGCGAATGCCCTCGGCCAGTTTTTCTGTCGCCATGGCATCCTGATTGAGGGCAAAGCGAAAACCCGCTTCATCAAAAGTCACATGGGCAATGTCCTGCGTCCGGTTGGCCTCGCCACCCAGGGCCCGCTGCAACGGCGCGTCATTTTGGGCGAGTTGTGCCAGCAAATCCGGGCTGATGGTGAGCAGATCGCAGCCGGCCAATGCGGTCACCTGTGCAATGTTGCGAAAACTGGCACCCATCACCTCGGTGGCAATGCCAAACTTCTTGTAATAGTTGAAAATTTGCCTGACCGATGCCACACCGGGGTCGTTGACGCCGGCATGATCCGCTTCCACCCATTGGCTTCCTGCCGATTTTTTGTACCAGTCGTAAATACGTCCAACGAACGGAGAAATCAGTTGCACCCTGGCCTGGGCGCAAGCCACGGCCTGCACAAAAGAAAACAGCAGCGTCAGGTTGGTATGCACACCGCGGCGCTCCAGTTCGGCAGCGGCTTGAATTCCCTCCCAGGTGGCGGCCACCTTGATCAGCACCCGATCAATGTGTATGCCTTGCGCCTGGTACAGTTCAATCAGCCTTTCGGCCCGGGTGATGGTGGCACTGGCATCAAAACTCAGGCGCGCATCGACTTCCGTCGACACCCGCCCGGGAATGATGGCCAGAATCTCGCAGCCAAAACGCACCAGCAGACGATCCATCTGCTCATCCAGCGCGCGCGCCCTGAACTGGGACACGGTCTCCGTCATCAAGGACCGGTATTCAGCCTTTTGGACAGCCTTGAGAATCAGTGACGGATTGGTGGTGGCGTCCTGTGGCTTGAAGGCCGCCATTTGCAAAAAGTCTCCGGTATCCGCCACCACAGTGGTGAATTGTTTGAGTGCATCAAGTTGGTTCATGCCGCCATTATCCGGCGGTGGCGATGCAGACAAATACCAGGCGGTTACCGTGTCAGCTCAAATCGCCGCCACCACCGACACGCCATGGTCTGCCAGCGTCAAGCCGACCTGGCTTCCCAGTGCCAGCACATCGGTGAGGTCGGGTGATACGACAAAAATCGGCCCCAAAGTAGTCTCAAAGGTGTATTCAAAAAAACTCCCCAGATACGCCAGTTTGAGCAGCTTGGCGGGCAGTCCCATGCCATCGCGGTGAATATGCCAGGCCTCGGGGCGCACGGCAACCTTGACCTTACCCGCCGCCACCGGTGTTCGGGAATTGATCTGCAATGGCCCGAGTTGCACGCCGCCGGTCGCATCTGCCACCCCCGGAAACAACATGGCCTCGCCCATGAAACCGGCGACAAACTCGCTGCCTGGGCGCTCGTACATGTCTTGCGGCGTGCCGCGCTGGGCAATCAGGCCGTCGTTCATGACGATGATCTGGTCGCTCACCGCCAGTGCTTCGCTTTGGTCGTGGGTCACGTAGGCCACAGTGAGTTTCAGGCGCTGCTGCAGGCTGCGGATTTCTTCGCGCATATCGCGGCGCAGGCGCGCATCCAGATTGCTCAGCGGCTCATCGAAAAGCAGCACGCCAGGCTCCAGCACCAGTGCCCGCGCCAAGGCCACCCGCTGCTGCTGCCCACCCGAGAGTTCACTGGGCAGGCGGTCGTCGTAACCCACCAGTCCCACATTGCCCAGGGTTTCCACCGCACGACGCGACGCTTCGCTCTTTTCAACGCCCGACATTTTCAGGCCGTACATCACGTTCTCCACCACGTTCATGTGCGGAAACAGCGCGTAGCTCTGAAACATCATGCTCACGTTGCGGTCGGCGGGCCCCAGCGTGGTCACGTCTTTGCCCTGCATCAGAATCTGCCCGTCGGTGGGGGTTTCCAGCCCGGCAATCATCCGCAGCACGGTGGTTTTGCCACAACCCGACGGCCCGAGGATGGTGGTGAGCGAACCCTGCTCGATCTCGAAATTCACCCCCTTGATCACCAATGGCGCGCTTTTGTCGATGCCGTACCGTTTGGTGATGTTCTTGAATTCAACGCCGTAGCTCATGGTGAGTAGGTTCCTGTCAATGGGCCGCGATGGTGTTGAGTTTGAGGCCCGCTTTGCGCCGGCCCAGCTTGCGCTCTCCCACCAGAAACTGGATCAGCGCAATCGCCGCCGACATCAGGATGATCAGCACCGTGCAATAGGCCAGGGCAACGCCGTAGTCGCCGTTGCCAACCCGGCCGATGATGTAGGAGGTGGCGAGTTCGTTTTCAGCGGTGACCAGAAAGATCACCGCGCTCACCGTGGTCATGGCGCGCACAAAGCTGTACACCAGCGCTGCCACCAGCGCCGGTTTCAGGAGCGGCAACACCACATGGCGCAAGGTCTGGAAGGTGCTGGCACGCAACATGACCGAGGCCTCATCGAGCGACCTGTCAAGCTGCTTGAATGCGGCCGTGCCAGCCCGCACCCCCACCGGCAGGTTGCGGAACATGAACGACAGCACAATGATCAGCCCGGTGCCCGTCAGTTCCACCGGCGGCACGTTGAAGGCCAGAATGTAGCTGACCCCCAGCACCGTGCCGGGAATGGCAAACGCCAGCAGGGCGACAAACTCGAACCAGCCCTGCCCGCGAAACTCGGTGCGCGCCAGCAGGTAGGCAATCAGCAAACCCACGGCCGCCGTCATGGGGGCAGCCAGACCGGCGAGCTTGACCGTGGTGAAAAACGAATTCCACGCCGTGCCCGCCCACACCAGGCCAAACTGGCCCCACTCCAGCCCGAAAGCCGTCTTGAAGTGGGCGAAAGTCAGCGTGTAGTCGCGCCCCCAGGTTTGCACAAAACCACCGGCAAAAGCAAACAGATACACCACCACGGTGAACGCCAGCCAAGGGTAGACCACGGTGTTGAGCACCCGGCGCACACCGTCGGGCAGCGCCATCGGGATGCCGGCATCGCCCTTGCCGCTCACAGTGGTGTAGTTTTGCTTGCCCAGCAGGCCGCGCTGCAAGGCAAACACCGCCAGCGCAAACATCGTCAAGATCCACGCCAAAGAGGCAGCCTTGCCCTGGTCGTATTGCGCCCCGACGATGGCAAAAAAGATGTCGGTGGACAGCACCGAATATTGTCCACCCACCACAATCGGGTTGCCAAAGTCCGCAATGCTCTCGATAAATCCGACCAGAAAGGCATTGGCCAGACCCGGCTTGAGTAGCGGCAGCGTCACGGTAAAAAAGGTTTTGCTGCGGCTGGCGCGCAGGGTTTGCGCCGCCTCTTCCATACTCGGGGCCACCCCCTGCACCACGCCGCGCATGATCATGAAGGCGATCGGGGTAAAGGCAAACAGTTGCGCAATCCAGATGCCAAACAAGCCATAAAACCAGCGCGTGGGCGGCATACCAAACGCGTATTCCAAAAATTGGTTCACCACCCCGGCGCGGCCAAACAGCAAAATCAGACCCAACCCGACCACAAAGGGCGGCGTGATGATGGGCAACAGGGCAATCACCCGAAGCGGCGTTTGCACCCGTGGTCCGGCACTGCGCTCGGCCAGCAAAGCCATCATGGTGCCCATGATGACCGTGCCGGTGGCGGTCAGCAGCGCCAGAAACAAGGTGTTCCAGGCCACACCGCAACGCACTCCACCGGCCAGACAGCTCAAGCCCCAGACCCGTTCATGGCCAATGCGCTCAAAAATCGCCGACAGGGCCCAGTGGCCTTCTTCATTCAAAAAAGCACCGTAAAGTGCCTTGGTCACCGGAAAAGCAATAAACAGCAACAGCAGCACCGAGCAGCCGAGCACACTCGATGCAATGAACAAGTCGCCCTTGAAATAACCCCGGCGCGCCACCCCAAAGGCCGTCAGCATGACCAGAGACAGCAAGGCGATGAACGCCCCCATGCCAATGCCATACTGATTCACCGCCAGTTCACCCAGGCTGCTGTTCAGCACCGCAAACGACCAGCCGCGTGCTCCAATCATGAACCCACTGGCCAGCAAACCGATAAATCCGACCAGGCCGCCCGCCAGCAACCAGGTGCTCTGCGGCCGACCGGGTGGTACCAGCAGGCCCACGGCAGCCAGCAGCAGCCCAAGCAAGCCCAGGCCGAGCCAGACGCGCCCATGCGCCAGCATCTGAACCAGTCCGCTGGCCGTTTCCGCACCGCCAAAAATCTGCGGCAGCACGCTGTACCAGGCGGTGTCCTGAATGGCGTACCAAGGCAGCAAAACGTAGGCCAGCAAGCCAGTGATGAGCCAGAGGCGGATCGCCAAATTAGGGTTTTGGTTCACTTGAGGTATTCAAAATGCCTGAGCCCGGACATCCGTCCGTGCTCAGGCCGGCCAGACAAACTTAACGGGGGAGCGAATTGACGTCTTTTTCCCACTTGGCGATCAGGCGCTTGCGCTCGGCCGAAGCACCGTACTTGGCATAGTCATAGTTGATGAACTTGATTTTCTTGAAATCCGGAACATTCGGATCAACCTTGGCCGCCTTGTTGGACGGCACCTGGAACTGCTTGGCCGCAGCGGCCATTTCCTGCGCTGCCGGGGTCAAGGCCCACTCGTAGAACTTCTTGGCAGCTTCCAGGTTGCGCGCACCCTTGATGATGCTCATGGAGCCGATTTCGGCACCCGTGCCGTCGGTGGGGGTAACTGCCTCCACCGGGAACCCGTTGAGTTTTTCACCCGGCGCGTCATGCACAAAGCTGATCGACACCGTGGTCTCGCCGCGCGCGGCGGCCTTGATCGGACCGGTGCCGCTGCGGGTGTACTGGCTGATGTTCTTGTGCAGCTTTTTCATGTACTCGAACGCCTTGTCTTCACCCATCATCTGCACCAGCGTGGCCACCATGGTGTAGGCGGTTCCGCTGGATGCCGGATTGGCCACCTGGATCTCGCCTTTGAGAGCCGGATTGAGCAAGTCATTCCAGGTTTTCGGCACTGGCAATTTTTTCTTCGCCAACAGTTCCGTGTTGTAACCAAAACCCAAAGGGCCGGAATAAATGCCGACCGTTCTATAGCCAGACTGCTGGGCTTGCTGTTGCGCCCAACCCTGTAACTGCGGCAAGGTGGCGGACTTGTACTCCATGGACAAACCCGATTCGGCCGCCTGCAAGTGCGGGTCACCAGTGCCACCAAACCAGATGTCGGTCTTGGGATTGTCTTTTTCGGCGATCAACTGGGCCAGCGCCTCGCCCGAGCCCTTCATCGAGATATTGATCTTGGTGCCGGTGGTCTTGGCGTAGACCGTGCCAATCATGTTGCACCACTCGGCCTGCACCGAGCAAATCACGTTCACCGTCTGTGCCTGCACCAAGCCGCTGGCCAGAGCCAGTGCCGAAACTACCAACACCTTCTTCATAGAGACTCCTGTAAATACAAAAAACCACCGACATGGTGCAAAACTGCACCGACGCCTACGCACCATCGCGATCGCGCTACGAAATATGTCAGTGATATGACTGTACTGCGAAATCACGCCTCAAAACACCGGGGAAACGCCAACTTTTTGACTGAACAGTCAGAAAGTTACACAGATTACACACAATTGTGAAACTAAGTTACAGTTACGCCCGTTTTAACCTCCGTCACCTTCACCCATGAGTTTTGATCTTGTCCTATTTGGCGGCACCGGCGACCTGACCTGGCGCAAACTGATGCCCGCCTTGTTCCAGGCCTTCAAACACGGCACCCTGCCGCAAGGTGCACGCATCATTGGCGTGGGACGCGACGACCTGAGTGACGAACAGTACCGTGAGCT
This sequence comes from Rhodoferax sp., assembly GCF_018063565.1. Taxonomy (GTDB): domain Bacteria; phylum Pseudomonadota; class Gammaproteobacteria; order Burkholderiales; family Burkholderiaceae_C; genus Rhodoferax. The sequence goes on along the minus strand of NZ_JAGPBB010000019.1, from coordinate 25,579 downwards.
GATTCATGGCCGTTTCGCCCAGGTGGATCTGGCCAAGCGCCCGACGCCAGACGAATTTGCCCGCTTTTGCCAGTTGCTTGAATTTGTCCGCATGGACCTCTCCAAGCCGGACCATTATGTCTACCTGCGTGACAAACTGGCGCAGCGTCAGGTCGACACCGTGGTGATGTACCTGGCCACCGCCCCGAGCCTGTTCACCACCATTTGTGAGCAGCTCGCCGCTGCTGGCCTGAACACGCAGCACACCCGCGTGGTGCTGGAAAAGCCGCTGGGCCACGACCTTGCCAGCAACCGCGCCATCAACCAGGCGGTGGGTCAGGTGTTTACCGAGCACCAGATCTACCGCATCGACCACTACCTGGGCAAGCCCTCGGTGCAAAACCTGTTTGCGCTGCGTTTTGGCAACGCGTTGTTTGAGCCACTGTGGCGACGCGAGCACATTGCCAACATCCAGATCACCATGGCCGAAGAGCTGGGTGTGGAGAAACGCGGCGCGTTTTACGAAACCACCGGCGCGTTGCGCGACATGGTGCAAAACCACGCCTTGCAACTGCTGTGCGCCATCGGCATGGAGCCGCCCATCAACTCGCACGCCGACGCCATCCGCGACGAAAAGCTCAAGGTGCTGCGTTCGCTCAAGCCCTGGACGCCGGAGTCGCTGGCACAGGATGTCATCCGTGGCCAGTACGCCGCGGGCTCGATCAACGGTCAGGCTGTGCCGGGGTATCGCGAAGAACTCGGCGTGAGTCCCGACAGCCGCACCGAAACCTTTGTCGCGCTGCGCACCGAGATTTCCAACTGGCGCTGGGCCGGCGTGCCGTTTTACATCCGCACCGGCAAACGCCTGGCCGGGCGTGATGCGCGTATCGTGGTGAACTTCCGGCCCACACCGCACGCCATTTTCAACTCCCAGATTGGCATGGCCAACCGCCTGATCATCAACCTGCAGCCCAAAGACGGGCTGGAGCTGCATCTGCTGGCCCAGGCCCAGGACAAACGCCAGCACTCCAGCATTCTGGCACCAGTGCAACTGGACCTGGATTTTGACAAACGCTTTGGTGCCGAGCGGGTCGGTGCTTACGAGCGCCTGCTGCTGGACGTGATTGACGGCCGACTCAACCTGTTCGTGCGCAGCGACGAGCAGATCGAAGCCTGGCGCTGGGTCGAACCCATTTTGAAGCATTGGGGCGCCGACCCGCAGGGGCCGCGGCCCTATGCGTCGGGCAGTTGGGGGCCGAGTGCCACCAGCGCCATGATTGCGCGGGATGGTTTTTGCTGGAGCGAAGAAGCATGAAACCGACCCATTTTCGGAGCGACCGCCATGCTTGACCGAATCAAAGCTTCCCTGCCCTCACTGGCTCCGGCGGAGCAGCGGGTGGGCAAACTCGTGCTGAGTGACCCGCGCTCGTTTGCATTGATGCCGGTCAGCGAGTTGGCTGACCGTGCCCACGTCAGCAAGCCCACCGTGGTGCGCTTTTGCCGCAGTGTGGGTTACGACGGACTGTCAGACTTCAAGCTCAAGCTGGCTGGCACTGTAAGCGAGGGCGTGCCCTTCATCCACCGCAGCGTGGACGTGGACGACAAGACCAGCGACATCATGGTCAAGGTGATCGACAACACGGTGGCGGCGTTTCTCAAATACCGCAACGAGGCCTCGGCCAGCGCCATTGACAAAGCGGTAACGGCCCTCACCGCGGCTTACCATGCCGGGCGTCGCATCGAATTTTTTGGCGTCGGCAACTCAGGCGTGGTTGCGCAGGACGCGCAACACAAGTTCTTCAGACTGGGGATCAATGGCGTGGCTTATAGCGATGGCCATATGCAGGTGATGAGCGCTTCTTTGCTGCAAGCGGGTGACTGCGTGATTGTGATAAGCAACTCGGGGCGTACGCGTGACCTGATGGACTCGTGTGACATTGCGCGAAAAAACGGTGCCACCACCGTGGTGATCACCGCCAGCGGTTCGCCGCTGGCCTCGGCGGGCGACATCCACCTGGCCGCCGACCACCCCGAGGGTTACGAGCGTTACAGCCCGATGGTGTCGCGCCTGCTGCATCTGATGATCGTCGACATCGTCGCGACCTGTGTGGCGCTGCGCATTGGCAGCGAGAAACTGCAACCCTTGCTGCGTGAGATGAAAAACAACCTGCGCAACAAACGTTACACCTGATTCTTGATGTTTTGACCTTCCAGCGCATATCTGGATTCATTTGATTGCACTTTTATCAGTAGCAATCATGCACCTTGCATTGGCATCAGGTGCTCGGCCAGACTGGCGTGCAGCGCAGCACCCAGCGGCAGCACCTCGTCGTTAAAGTCATACAGGCTGTTGTGCAAATGGCAGCTACCCAGTCCGTTTTCACTTCCCTGGCCCAGTCGCATGTAAGCCCCGGGTTTAACCCGCAACATGAAAGAAAAATCTTCGGCGCCCATGCTGGGTTCGAGGTCGCGCACCACGTTGGCAGCCCCCACCAGGCGCTCAGCCACATCGCCGGCAAGCAGCGCCTCAGCCGCGGTATTGATGGTGGCCGGGTACATGCGCGTGTAGGTCACCATGGCCGTCGCGCCAAAACCCTGGGCGATGGCGCTGCATAACGCGTTGAGTCGCCGCTCCACCAGTGACTGCACTGTGGGGCTGAAGGTGCGCACCGTACCGACCAAAGTGGCGCTGCCGGGAATGACACTCATGGCGGACAGGTCTCCTGCCTGCAAGCCGCACAGACTGATCACTGCGCTGTCGACCGGCTTGACGTTGCGCGACACAATGCTTTGCACGGCGGTGATGATGTGCCCGGCCACCAGCACCGGGTCAACCGTCTGGTAGGCATGGGCACCATGGCCGCCCTGGCCGGTGATGTCGATGCGGATATGGTCGGCTGCGGCCATCATCGGCCCTGAATTCAGCCCAATGGTGCCGGGTCGCATGGCCGGCCAGTTGTGCATGCCATACACCGACTGCACCGGAAAACGCTCGAACAAGCCATCGTCAATCATCGCCTGCGCGCCGGCAAAACCCTCTTCGCCCGGCTGGAAGATCAGCACGGCCGTGCCGTCAAAGTTGCGGGTTTCAGCCAGGTAACGTGCGGCACCCACCAGCATGGCGGTGTGCCCGTCGTGACCACAGCCGTGCATGAGACCTGGTGTTTGCGACTTCCAGGCAAACTGGTTGTGCTCGGTCATGGGCAGCGCATCCATGTCGGCCCGCAGCCCGATCATTTTGCCGCTGGCTTGCGCTTGGCCCTTGATCAGCGCCACCACACCGGTTTTGCCAAGACCGGTGTGAATTTCGTCGACGCCACACACTTCGAGGGCCTGTTTCACCCGCGCCGCGGTATACCGCTCTTCAAATCCCAACTCGGGATGCGCATGCAGGTCGCGCCGCAGCGCGGTGATTTCGGGATGAAACGCCGCAATGTGCGCAAAGGCACGGCCATGAACCATCAAGCCCATTGTCAACTCCAGTGCCGCCAGACCAGCATGGCGGTGGCAAAGCCCATAGCGTAGCGCAAGCCGCGGCAATTTTGGTGCAAGCGACTACGCTTAAACTTCGGCTCACCCTCTGCCAACAGGCCCATCCTATGATCTTTATCACCGGCGGTGCCGGCTACATCGGCTCGCACACCTGCGTTGAACTGCTCAACGCGGGTCACGACGTGACCGTGTTCGACAATTTCTGCAACAGCCAGCCCGAATCGCTGACGCGGGTCGAACGCATCACCGGCAAGAAAATTCAGTTGATCGAAGGCGACATTCGGGATCAGGCCGCACTGGCGGCGGCGCTGCAACGCAGTCAACCCAGCGCAGTGATCCACTTTGCCGGGCTTAAAGCCGTGGGCGAGTCGGTGGCTGAACCGCTCAAGTACTACGACAACAATGTGCTGGGCACAGTCAAGTTGCTGCAGGCCATGCAAACCTGTGGCGTGAAAACCCTGGTTTTCAGCTCCTCGGCCACGGTGTACGGTGACCCGCAGCGCCTGCCGCTGACCGAAGACCACCCGCTGTCAGCCACCAACCCCTACGGCCAGACCAAGCTGGTGATTGAAAACATGCTGCGCGACCTCTGCGCCAGTGATCCGGCCTGGCGGGTTGGCATTCTGCGTTATTTCAATCCGGTGGGCGCCCACGCCAGTGGTCTGATCGGAGAAGACCCACAGGGTGTGCCCAACAACCTGCTGCCCTTTGTGGCGCAGGTGGCGGTGGGGCGACGCGCCTTTCTCAACGTCTGGGGTGCTGATTACGCCACGCCCGACGGTACCGGCGTGCGCGATTACATCCATGTGGTGGATCTGGCGCTTGGGCACCTGGCAGCACTCAACACCTTGCAGAAAGACCCCGCTTGCAGCTTTGCAGTCAATCTGGGCACCGGTACCGGCTACAGTGTGCTCGACATGGTGCGCGCCTTCGAGCAGGCCAGCGGCAGACTGATCGCATACAAAATTTCGCCTCGGCGTGCCGGTGATGTGGCCGCCTGCTATGCCGACCCAGCGCTGGCGCACCAGATGCTTGGCTGGCGGGCACTGCGCAACCTGAAAACCATGTGTGAGGACAGCTGGCGCTGGCAAAGCGGCAACCCCAACGGCTATAGTACGGACCTGACATGATGGACAGGGGGAGTGAAGATGACACAACAACACGGAGCACCGCATGGCTAAAGGCATGATTCTGGCGGCCGGCCAAGGCACACGGGTGCGGCCTTTGACCAAGGACCTTCCCAAGCCGATGATCCCGATTCTGGGCAAGCCGGTGATGGAGTACCTGATCGAGCATCTGGCCAGCTACGGCATCACCGAGATCATGGTGAACGTGGCGTTCAACCACCACAAGATCGAGCAGTATTTCGGTGACGGTCACCGCTGGGGTGTGCAGATTGGCTATGCCTACGAAGGGGTGCGCGAACAGGGCGAGATCGTGCCCAAGCCATTTGGTTCGGCCGGTGGTATGCGCCGCATCCAGGACTTCAGCGGTTTTTTTGACGAAACCACGCTGGTGTTGTGTGGTGATGCGCTGATCGACCTCGATATCGGCGCGGCCCTGCATGAGCACAAGACCAAAGGTGCCATTGCGAGTGTGGTGGCGCTGGATGTACCGCTGGCCGATGTGCAAAGTTACGGCATCGTGGTCGCCGACGATCAAGGCCAGATCCAGTCGTTTCAGGAAAAGCCCAAACCGGCTGAAGCCCGGTCGACGCTGGCCAGTACCGGCATTTATATCTTCGAGCCCGAAGTGCTCAAGCTCATTCCGCCGGGCAAGGTGTACGACATTGGCTCGCAGCTGTTCCCGCAGCTGGTGGAAAACAAGCTGCCATTTTTTGCCCAAAAACGATTCTTCAACTGGATCGACATCGGCCGGGTCAGTGACTACTGGGCGGTGTTGCAACGGGTGCTGCGCGGTGAAGTGGCGCAAATGAACATGCCGGGGCGCGAGATCCGGCCCGGCATCTGGGTTGGACTCAACACCAACATCCCCTGGGATCAGGTCACCATCGAGGGGCCGGTCTACCTTGGCTCAAGTGTGCGGGTCGAGCCCGGTGCCAGCATCATTGGCCCGAGCTGGATTGGGCATGGCTGCCACATCCGCTCTGGCGCACGGGTGATTCGCAGCATCCTGTTTGAGTACACCCGGATTGCCGCCGACATGCAGTTCAAGGACATGATCGTTTCACCCACCTATTGCGTTGATCACGCCGGTGACGCCCTGTACCGGGGTGACGAGACAGCCCAACTGCGCTGGGGTGACTCGCGCGCCTGAGACTTTTGACCGTGCTGGCGCCGACCGGTGGCCGGCACTGTTTTTTCCCGCTCTTTCCTTATTTTCAGCATGACCACTCCCATCCTGATCCAGCCCGTCGTCCTGTCCGGCGGCTCCGGCACCCGTCTGTGGCCACTGTCACGCGAGAAATACCCCAAACAACTGCTCAGCCTGGTGGGCGACGACTCGCTGTTGCAGGCCACGGTGCGCCGAGTGATGGGCACACCCGGTGTGACGCTGACCGCACCGATGGTGGTATGCAACGAAGAGTACCGCTTTGTCATTGCCGAGCAGTTGCGCCTGCTCGGCACCGAGGGCACCGTGGTGCTTGAGCCTTTTGGCAGAAATACCGCCCCAGCGCTTACCCTGGCTGCACTGGCAGCTCTGCAAAACGCAGCAGATCCGGTGCTGCTGGTGATGCCAGCTGACCATGTGATCACGCAAACTGCGGCGTTTCAGGATGTGGTGAGCCGCGGAGCGGCTCTGGCCGCCAATGGCGCGGTAGTCACCTTTGGCATCACGCCCGATCTGCCCGAGACCGGTTACGGCTACATCCAGGCCGGTGAACTCTATGACGCAGCGGCGGACGCATCGGCCAGGACCATTGCCCGCTTTGTTGAAAAACCCGATCTGGCCACCGCACAAGGCTACCTGGCCGAGGGCAACTATGGTTGGAACAGTGGCCTGTTCATGATGCGCGCCAGCGTCTGGCTGGCCGCTCTGGGCAATTGCCGCGCCGACATTCTGGCGGCCTGCCAGAGTGCCTGGGATGCGGGCAAGACCGACGGCGAGTTTGTGCGTGTGGGACGTGACGCCTTTGCTGCCTGTCCGAGTGACTCGATCGATTACGCAGTGATGGAACGTATTGCGGCACAGACACAAGGGGCCAGCCATGCGGGTGCCCTGCCCCCCGGTGTGGTGCTGCCTCTGGATGCGGGCTGGTCCGATGTGGGTGCCTGGGACGCGCTGTGGCAGGTGCTGCCCAAAGATGACCACGGCAATGTGGCGCAGGGTGATGTGCTGCTGCAGGACTGTGCCAACACGCTGGCCCTGTCCGAAGGCCGGCTGGTGGCCTGTGTCGGGGTGAGCGACCTGGTGGTGGTGGAGACGGCCGACGCCATTCTGGTGTCGCACAAGGACAAGACGCAGGACGTCAAGAAAATTGTGGACCGGCTCAAAAGTCAGAAGCGTGCTGAGGGCAGCATTCACCGCAAGGTGTTTAGGCCCTGGGGCTGGTACGACGGGGTGGATGCGGGTGAGCGCTTTCAGGTCAAACGTATTGTGGTCAAGCCCGGGGGCACCTTGAGCCTGCAGATGCACCACCACCGTGCCGAGCACTGGATTGTGGTCAGCGGCACGGCCAAGGTCACCAAGGGCGACGAGACGTTTTTGCTGTCAGAGAACCAGTCGACCTTTATCCCGCTGGGCACCACGCACCGGCTGGAGAACCCGGGGCGTGTGGCGCTGGAGATGATTGAGGTGCAGTCGGGCAGCTATCTGGGTGAGGATGACATTGTGCGGTTTGAGGATGTTTACGGGCGCTGAAACGAAGCCTGGCGAAACGGCAGCATTCACTGTTATTTTTGTAGCTTAAAACCTAGATATATATTGGGCTAGAGGCTTATCTTGTTCAAGTACCCGGCCTCAGGGCTTGCCTCTTGCAACAGGGTGAAATCCGCAAAGTCAAACCCTGGCCCTACCATGCACGCCACCAGTGAGTAGCCTTTTGACGACGTCAAGGCAAGGCTGACCGGTCGTGCGGCCTGCCAGTGGCCGGCAGCGATGGTGTGTTGCGGGCGCTGCGCCCGATCGACCTCCACCGGCCCCAACAGCATGCAGGTGGCGGTTTCGCCCCTTCCGTTCCAGTGCCACAAATGCAGTGCGTCCCCCTCCAGATGCACCCACACCTCGTCCGAGCGCACCCGGTGCCAGCTCGAATGCTGGTGGGCCTCAAGCAGAAAGTAAATGCTGGTCATGGCGCAGCGCAAAGGGCGCGCGTCCTGCGGCTGTACCCACTCGGCTGAGCGAAACACTTCGGCATACCAGCCGCCCTCGGGATGCGGCTGCAGTTGCAGGGTGTCGATCAGTTCGCGCGCACGGGGCTGCATGGCGCACGCACTTCAGAGGCCACCCAGCCCCAGCCGCTGGCAAATCTGCAGCGTGGCAGCGCTCTGGTTCAGGCTGTAAAAGTGCAGGCCCGGCGCACCACCGCTGCGCAGTTGCTCACACAAACGTGTCACCACATCCAGCCCAAACGCCTTGATGGAGGCACTGTCGTCGCCAAAGCCCTGCAGCCGCAGCCGGATCCAGCGCGGGATCTCGGCACCGCAGGCATCGCTGAATCGCATCAATTGCGTCGAGCTGACAATGGGCATGATGCCCGGAATCACCGGCACCGTCACACCCATCGCGTGGGCGTCTTCAACAAAACTGAAATAAGCATCGGCGTTGTAAAAATACTGGGTGATGGCCGAGTTGGCCCCTGCCCGCACCTTGGTGACAAAGGCTTTGATGTCGCTGTCAGCCGATCGGGCCTGTGGGTGAATCTCGGGGTAAGCCGCCACTTCGATGTGGAAATCATCACCGGTCTCGGCACGAACAAAGGCCACCAGGTCGCTGGCGTGCTGAAACTCACCCCCGGCACCGTAACCGCTGGGCAAATCCCCGCGCAGCGCCACCAGCCGCTTCACCCCCATGGCCTTGAGCGTGGCAAGCTGCTCTCGCACCCGCTGGTGAGTGGCTCCAACGCATGAAAAGTGCGACGCTGCCGTCACACCATCGGCCAGAATGTCGCGCACCGTACTGAAGGTGCCCTCCTGCGTCGAGCCTCCAGCACCAAAGGTCACGGAACAGAACTCCGGCTTCAGGGCATACAGTTGCTGGCGTACCAAGCGCAGCTTGGCCGCACCCTCCGGGGTCTTGGGTGGAAAAAACTCGACGCTCAGGGGAAAAGGTTTTGGGTCCATCATTCACTCTCCGGTATCCGGGGTTTGTTCGCCGTGATAAAAAACTCGCGGTTGCCATCACCACCCGCGATGGGTGAATCCAGCCAGTGGGTCACCCGCAACCCCAGCCCGGCACAGGCCTGGCGCAGGCGCTGCTCGACCACCGCATAGAGCGCCACATCCTTGACGATGCCACCTTTGCCGACCTGGCCGGGTTGCAGCTCAAACTGTGGCTTGACCAGCGTCAGCAAGGTACCACCTGGCCTGAGCAAGGGCAGCAAGGCAGGCAGCACCAGGGTTTGCGAGATGAACGACAGGTCGGCCACAATCAGCTCAAACTCGGGTACAAAATCGTCTTCGGCTGTTCCGGCGCTACTCGCCTCGTTTTCAAGATCAAATTGACCTGTAGCGCTTATTCTGTCTTGGTAAGCAGCTACTAAATCAGAGGCGTTTAAGGTGCGGGCGTTACACCCTTCAACGCACAGTACGCGCGGATCGGCCCGCAGGCTCGGGTGCAACTGGGCACTGCCCACGTCGACGCCAACCACCAGCGATGCGCCATGTTGCAGCAGGCAGTCGGTAAATCCACCGGTGCTTTGCCCCACATCCAGACACTGCCAGCCAGCCGGATTGAGGCCCAACTGCCTCAACGCGGCTTCCAGTTTGAGCCCGCCACGTGACACATATCGCGCCTCGGCGTTGTCGAGCAGACGAACCTGCGCATCTGCGGGCACCTCGTCGCCGTTTTTCGCGACGCGGCGCCATGCCTCACCCTGCAGCCACTGCACGCCCGCCGCGATCAGGCGCTGCGCCTGCGATCGCGTGCTGGCGAGCTGGCGCTGCACCAGCAATTGGTCAATGCGCACTGCTTTTCGCGCTCAATACCGGTAGGTGTCGGCTTTATAGGGGCCGTCCACCGACACACCGATGTAGGCCGCCTGTTCTGCCGTCAGGGTGCTGAGCATGGCCCCCACCTTCATCAGGTGCAGGCGCGCCACTTTCTCGTCCAGATGCTTGGGCAGCACATAGACCTGACCGGACTTGTAGGCTTTGGGCTTGGTGAACAGCTCGATCTGCGCCAGCGTCTGGTTGGCAAAGCTGGAGCTCATCACAAAACTCGGGTGGCCGGTGCCGCAGCCCAGGTTCACCAGGCGGCCCTTGGCCAGCAAAATGATGCGCTTGGATGGTTTCTTGCCTTTGGCCGGGAAGATCACATGGTCCACCTGCGGTTTGATCTCTTCCCACTTGCATTTGGCCAAGGAGGCCACGTCGATCTCGTTGTCAAAGTGGCCAATGTTGCAGACGATGGCCTGGTCTTTCATGGCCGCCATGTGCTCGTACGCGATCACATTCTTGTTGCCGGTGGCCGTCACAAAGATGTCGCACTTGTCAGCGGCGTATTCCATGGTCACAACCTTGTAGCCTTCCATGGCGGCTTGCAAGGCGTTGATCGGGTCGATCTCGGTCACCCACACCTGGGCGCTGAGGGCGCGCAAGGCCTGGGCGCTGCCCTTGCCCACATCGCCGTAGCCCGCCACGCAGGCCACCTTGCCGGCCACCATCACGTCGGTGGCGCGCTTGATGGCGTCCACCAGACTCTCGCGGCAGCCGTACAGGTTATCGAACTTGCTTTTGGTCACCGAGTCGTTGACATTGATGGCGCGCATCATCAGCGTGCCTTTGCTGCTCATCTCGTTCAGGCGATGCACGCCGGTGGTGGTTTCTTCGGTCACACCGATGATATTTTTCAGGCGGCGGCTGTACCAAGTGGGGTCCACCGCAAGTTTGGCCTTGATGGCAGCGTACAGGCACACTTCTTCTTCGCTGCCCGGGTTGTCAAGCAGACTGGCGTCTTTTTCGGCGCGGCTGCCCAGGTGCATCAGCAGCGTGGCGTCGCCACCGTCGTCCAGGATCATGTTCGGACCTTCAGCAGCGCTGCCTTTCTTGCCACCAAATTCAAAGATACGGTGCGTGTAGTCCCAGTAGTCGGTGAGCGATTCACCCTTGTAGGCGAATACCGGCGTACCCTGCGCCACCAAGGCGGCAGCGGCATGGTCTTGCGTCGAGAAGATGTTGCACGAGGCCCAGCGCACCTGCGCGCCCAGCGCTTGCAAGGTTTCGACCAGCACGGCGGTCTGGATCGTCATGTGCAGGCTGCCCGTGATGCGTGCGCCTTTGAGCGGCTGGTCCTTGGCAAATTCACTGCGGATGGCCATTAGGCCTGGCATTTCGGTCTCGGCAATGTTGAGTTCTTTGCGCCCCCAATCCGCCAGACTGAGGTCGGCGATGTGGTAATCGGTAAAATTTTCGGGTTTGGATGCTGCGCCCATGTTCACTCCAGTGGTTAAGTTTGAATCAACACTGTGTGGCGGCGGCTGAAAAAAGAGGCTCACCGCACACAATCAGTGGGTGAGCGCCGTTGAAAGTCGCCCAAGCAGGGCGCTTGGGCGGGCTCCGAGCCTCACGCGACACCTGACCTTATCGGGTCAGGATGCGGGTTGCAACGCTCCTCGGAAGCCGCGGATTATAGGCGAGAGCCCTCATCCATGCAGACTCCCGCGCCCGTGCGTACCGGGTTTCGATGACACCCGTGTTGCCGCTGTGCTGATTTTGTAACTATTCAGTAACTATTTGCCGTGTTCGCTGCAATCATGGGTGCAAAATACGCCATCTTTGCGTCGCATCGCCCACCTTCCAAAGGAATGCCCTTGAATACCAAGCACCTGCCCACTGAATCCGGCGCACTGATTGATGCCCATTTGCTGCACACCATCGGCGTGGACCCAGCCCAGGCCTCTCATAGTGACCTGATGCTGGCCGTCTCTCAAATGGCACGTACCCAACTCTCGGAGCGATGGGTTGAAACCCAGGCCGTGGAACGCCAGAACAAGGCGCGCCGGGTGGTGTATCTGTCGATGGAATTCCTGATGGGGCGCACCCTGTCCAACGCGCTGGGCGCGCTGGAGCTGACCGAAGAGGCGGCGCGCGGCGTCAAGCAACACGCCCAGCAGCTCGAAGACATTGCCGACCACGAACCTGATGCGGCTTTGGGCAACGGCGGCCTGGGTCGGCTGGCGGCCTGTTTTCTGGATTCGATGGCCACATTGGGGCTGCCCTCGTGGGGCTACGGGATCCGCTATGAGTACGGCATGTTTGCCCAGCACATTGCGGGTGGCTCACAACAGGAATACCCCGACCCGTGGCTGCTCGACGGCACACCGTGGGAGTTTCCGCGTGCCGACATCACCTACCCGGTCCGGTTCGGCGGCTGGGTCGAACATGTGGATGGCCAGGCGTTCTGGCGCAATTCAGGTGAAGTGGCGGCCAAGGCCTACGACATGGTGGTGCCTGGCCATGGGACCCAAAAAGTCAGCACGCTGCGGCTGTGGAAAGCAGTGGCACCTGCCCATTTCGACCTGGGAGCGTTCAACACGGGCGACTATCACCGTGCCGCCAGTGCCAAAAACGAGTTTGAGAACATTTCGTGGGTGTTGTACCCCAACGACAGCACGCCCGCCGGACGCGAACTGCGACTCAAGCAGGAGTATTTCTTTGTTGCGGCGTCGATGCAGGATTTGATCAAGCGTCATCTGGATGAACACCCCAGCCTGGTCAATCTGGCGGAACATGTGGCCATTCACCTCAACGACACCCACCCTGCGATTGGTGTGGCCGAGTTGATGCGCATTTTGTGCGACGAGCACGACATGCCCTGGGCCGACGCCTGGAAGCTGTGCTGTGCCACTTTCTCCTACACCAACCACACGCTCATGCCGGAGGCTCTGGAAACCTGGCCGGTGAGCCTGATGCAGCATGTGTTGCCACGTCACCTGGAAATCATCTTTCGCATCAACAAGGAATTTCTGGAGTTTGCTGCAGCCAAGCGCCCGGGTGATGACCAGTTCCTGGCACGCCTGTCACTGATCGGCGAGCAGGGCGAGCGCAGGGTGCGCATGGCCCATCTTTCCATTGTGGGCAGCCACAAGGTCAACGGCGTCTCGGCGCTGCACTCTGACTTGTTGGTAGAAACCATCTTTGCCGACTTTGCCGCCCTGTGGCCTGAGCGCTTCACCAACATGACCAACGGAGTCACTCCCAGGCGCTGGCTGGCGCAAGCCAACCCGGGATTGGCCGGCTTGCTGGACCAGACCTTGGGCAAAGGCTGGCGGCTCGATCTGGATCAGTTGCAGCAGCTGAAGGCCAAAAAGGCTGACGCCACGTTCCAGCAATCCTTCATGGCGGTCAAACGTGCCAACAAGGTGCGCCTGGCCAAATTGATCGAACACACCACCGGTATCGTCGTCAGCCCCGACAGCCTGTTTGACGTGCAGGTCAAACGCATCCATGAATACAAGCGCCAGTTACTCAATGTGTTGCACGTGGTGTGGCGCTATCAGGCCATCCTAGCGGAACCGCACGCGCATTGGGTGCCTCGCACCGTGATCTTCGCCGGCAAGGCGGCGTCAAGCTATGTCTCAGCCAAGTCGATCATCCATCTGATCCACGACGTGGGCAACATCATCAATCGCGACCCCCGTATCGGCGACAAGCTCAAAGTGGTGTTCATCCCCAACTATGGGGTCTCGGTTGCCGAGGTGATCATGCCTGGCGCTGACTTGTCCGAGCAGATCTCGACCGCCGGAACCGAGGCTTCCGGCACTGGCAACATGAAACTGGCACTCAATGGTGCGCTGACCATCGGCACCGACGACGGTGCCAATATCGAAATCCGCCAGAACGTGGGTGACGACAACATCTTTATCTTCGGGCTCAAGACGCCCGAGGTCAAAGCCTTGCGCCACAGTGGTTACCAGCCGATGCGCTATTACGAGAAGCTTCCCGCCCTTAAATCCGTGCTCGATGCAATCGCTGGTGGCGGCTTTTCGCCGGATGAACCGGGACGCTATCGCCCGCTGGTCGACTCCCTGCTTTGGGGTGGCGACCACTATATGCTGTTGGCCGACTTTGAGGCTTATATCGGTGCACAAGCCAAGGTTGATGCGCTATACCGCAAGCCGGCGCAGTGGTGCGAACATGCCATTGCCAACGTGGCGGGCATGGGTGTGTTTTCGTCAGACCGCACCATCGGTGAGTACGCCAGGCAGATCTGGCATGTCGCGCCCGTCAGCCGCCGCTGAGGGCGCACGTTTTGCATAAATTACAACCCCTTAGGTCGGTCATGCTGCATGCTTCTGAAATTGAATCCATTTGCCAGGCCAGCCATGGCGACCCGTTTGCAAGCCTGGGGCCTCATCAAGTGGCCCCAGGGCAACAGTCCATCCGCTGCTTTTTGCCGGGTGCCAGCCTGGTCGAAGTTCTGTCGGCCGACGCCACGGTACTGGGTGAACTGACACGCATCCATTCCGACGGGTTTTACGAAGGCGTGGTCGACCTGGCTGCTGGGGCCGCCTATCAGTTTCGGGTGCGCTGGCAAAGCGGCCAGCAAGACACGCTGGATGATCCCTACCGGTTCCCGCTGGTACTGGGTCAAATGGACGTCTGGCTACTGGGTGAGGGCACCCACTTGCGCCCATTCGAGGTGCTGGGCGCACAAATCAGCACCATGCTGGGCGTTGTCGGCACCCGCTTTGCCGTGTGGGCACCCAACGCCTCCCGAGTCAGTGTGGTAGGTGACTTCAACCTGTGGGACGGACGGCGCCATCCGATGCGGCTACGCCGCGAGTGCGGTGTCTGGGAGCTTTTTTTGCCAGGGGTACACCAGGGTGCACGCTATAAATTTGAATTGCGCAGCCGCCACGGACAGGTGCTGCCGCAACACGCCGACCCCTATGCCCTTCAGTCAGAGTTACGCCCGGCCACGGCCAGTGTGGTCGGCGCCCTGCCACCGCTGCAGGCCTCTTCAACACAACGCCAGCAGGCCAATGCGCTGACGGCACCGGTCAGCATTTACGAGGTGCACCTGGGCTCGTGGCGCCGTGTCGCCGCGGACGGCAACCGGTGGCTCAACTGGGATGAGTTGGCCGACACCTTGATCCCGTATGTGCAGGAGATGGGCTTTACCCACATCGAGCTGATGCCGGTCAGCGAGCACCCGTTTGACGGCTCCTGGGGCTACCAGCCCATCGGCCTGTACGCGCCCACCTCCCGCTTTGGTGACCCGGCGGGTTTTGGCCGGCTGGTGCAGCGCTGTCACGCTGCGGGCATCGGATTGATTCTGGATTGGGTGCCAGCCCACTTTCCCACCGATGCCCACGGGCTTGCCAATTTTGATGGCACAAAGCTCTACGAGTATGCCGACCCCCGCGAGGGTTTCCACAACGACTGGAACACGCTCATCTACAACCTCGGTCGCACCGAAGTCCGCAACTTTCTGGTCGGCAACGCACTGTACTGGCTTGAACGTTTTGGCGTGGATGGCTTGCGTGTGGATGCCGTGGCCTCCATGCTCTACAAAGACTACAGCCGCAAGGCGGGGGAGTGGATCCCGAATGCCTATGGCGGCCGCGAGAACCTTGAAGCCATTGCCTTTCTGAAGCGCATGAATGAAGTGGTGGGGGTGGAACGCGAATCGGCCATCACGCTGGCCGAAGAGTCCACCGCTTACCCGGCGGTCTCGCGACCGACCTTTGCCGGCGGCTTGGGTTTTCACTACAAGTGGAACATGGGCTGGATGCACGACACCCTGACCTATATGGCCCGTGACCCGATTTACCGGCAACACCATCAAGGGGAGCTGACCTTCAGCATGGTGTATGCCTTCAATGAAAACTTTGTCTTGCCGATCTCGCACGATGAAGTGGTTCACGGCAAAGGTTCACTGCTCAACAAAATGCCAGGGGATCGCTGGCAAAAACTGGCCAATCTGCGGGTGTTTCTGGGCTACATGTTTGGCCATCCGGGCAAAAAACTGCTGTTCATGGGTTGCGAATTTGCCCAGGAGCGTGAATGGAACCATGACCAGAGCCTCGACTGGCATCTGCTGGAGCAACCGGCGCACGCCGGCGTGCAGCGTCTGGTGCGCGACCTCAATCGCGTCTACCGCGCCACACCGGCCCTGTACAGCCAGGACTTTGTGCCTGCCGGTTTTGAGTGGATCGAACACAACGACACCCAGCGTTCAACCCTGAGTTTTGTGCGGCGTGGTAGCGACGGGAGCTTCATCCTGATCGTGTGTAACTTTACCCCCAGCGTCTGGAACGACTACCGTCTGGGTGTGCCGCAACCGGGCCGCTACCGGGAGCTGCTCAACACCGACTCTGATTGTTACGGCGGCAGTCATGTGCGCGCCATCGACGGCCAGGTCGCTGCCACCGATCTGCCCTGGAACGGGCGCAGCCACTCGATCAGCATCACCCTGCCACCGCTGGCCAGCGTCTTCATCGAATGGACGAACTGAGCGCTGCCGCATTACAAACGGGCTGCCCGTGGCCGCTCGGTGCCCACTTTGACGGTCATGGCACCAACTTTGCCGTGTTCTCGGCCCATGCGCAGGCCGTTGACCTGTGCGTGTTTGACGGCAGTGCCAACCATGAACTGGCACGCCTGCGGCTGCCCGGCCGCACCGGGGACATCTGGCATGGTTATTTGCCCAGCGCGAAACCCGGCACGGTTTATGGCTTGCGGGTCCATGGCCCGTGGCGACCGGATCGTGGCCACCGTTTTGACGCATCCAAACTGCTGCTTGACCCCTATGCGCGCGACATTGTGGGCGAGTTCATTTGGCGGGCTGAGCACTTTGCACCCGACCGGCAGCACCCGCGTCACCTGGAAACACACGACAATGCCCGTCTGGCACTCAAGGCACGGGTGGTGCACGACCAGTTCGACTGGGATCGCGACCACGCTCCATCCATCCCGCTGGCAGCGTCGGTCATCTACGAGTGCCACGTCAAGGGCTTCTCCAAGCGTAACCCGCTGGTCCCAACTGAACTGCGTGGCACCTTCGCCGGTCTGGGGCACAGCGCATCCATCAGTCACCTGAAGGCACTTGGCGTCACCGCCGTGAACCTGTTGCCGGTGCATTACAGCCTGAGCGAGGAGCGCCTGGTTGGCATGGGCCTGAGCAATTACTGGGGCTACAACACCATCGGTTTTTTTTGTGTCAACCCCCGACTGTGCAGCGGCACTGACGGTTTGTCGCCGCGCGACGAGTTCCGCACCATGGTGCGCGACCTGCACGCAGCGGACATCGAGGTGATTCTGGATGTGGTCTACAACCACACCGCTGAAGCAGACCAATCAGGTCCTACCATCAGTTTTCGCGGGCTTGACAACGCCAGTTACTACCGACTGACGCCAGGCGACCTCAGTCGTTATGAGAACTACAGCGGTTGCGGCAACACGCTGGACGTGCAACAAGCCCGTGTACTGCAACTGGTGATGGACAGCCTGCGCTATTGGGTCACCGAAATGCATGTGGATGGCTTTCGTTTTGATCTGGCGACCGTGCTCGGCCGCACGGATCAAGGTTTTTCGCAGCAAGCCGCATTTTTTGCTGCGGTGGCGCAAGACCCGGTTTTGTGCCGCGTCAAGATGATTGCGGAACCCTGGGACATCGGCCCGGGAGGTTACCAGGTGGGCCAATTTCCTCGGGGTTGGCTGGAATGGAATGACAAGTTCCGCGACAGCGTGCGGCGCTTCTGGGTGCAAAGTGCTGCCGCGCCCCAGTCTGCCGCACAGGGCGGAACGCGCGGTGACTTTGCCATGCGTCTGTGTGGCTCGTCTGACTTGTACCAGTTCCGCCGGCGCGCGCCTGCTGAATCACTCAACTATGTGATATCCCACGATGGCTTCACGCTGCGCGACCTGCTGAGCTACAACCAGCGCAACAACCTGGCCAATGGCGAAGAAAACCGCGACGGCCAGGGCAATAGCCTCAATTTCAACTGCGGTGCGGAGGGGCCAACCGAGGCTCCCACCGTCAACCGCATGCGAGGCCGCCTGCAACGTGCCCTGCTCACCACGCTGCTGCTCGCGCAAGGTACACCCATGCTGTGTGCAGGTGACGAAATGGGGCACACCCAGGGTGGCAACAACAACCCGTATTGCCAGGATGGCCCGACCACCTGGCTGAATTGGGAAGAACATGATGCCGACCTGCTGGCGTTCACCCAATACCTGATCGCCTTGCGGCACCAGTTGCGCCCCTTCGCCAATCAGTGGTACAGCGGCGTGGCGGATGCCGAAGGCAACTACGATCTGTCGTGGTGGAACGCCGACGGAACGGCCTTGCAGGGCGATGTGTGGCATCAGCCGGTGCATCGCAGCCTGGCGTGCCTGATCGGCAAACCCGGTCGTTCACGTTCGCCGGTTCTGTTGCTGATCAACAGCGGTGCCAGCCCGAAGACCTTTTCTCTGCCGCGCGGACAGTGGCAGGCCTTGCTTGACACCAGCCATCCGCGTGGTCTGGCCGTGTGGCGCGCTGCCGGTTCGACGCCGGTGCCGGTGGTGGCCCACAGCATCGTGCTGCTGCAGCAGGCGACGGTGCGGCAGTTCCAGCGGTAAGACGATCAGGGCAAACGACTGGATTCGCGGGCTAGTTGCGCCATTTTCTGGCTGACCGAAGGGTCAAACCAGTCCCAGCTGAAACGCCAGGTCCAACAACCCATTGAACCAGGTGTATTCATACGATGGCTGCCGTCGAGCCCCAGTGCATCCTGCAACTGGCACAGCGCGATACCGGCCACCGACCGGTTGGTGGCACCCAACATGGCCCAATGCACATCCTGCGCCCCGGTGTTGAGGTATCGTCCCGCAAAATACCGCTCGTGCTCGGTACAACTGGCCCACCAGCCGCGCACCGTGTCGTTGTCGTGCGTGCCGGTATACACCACCGTTCCAGGCTCATAGTTGGGCGGCAGAAACACATGGCCTTCGTCGCCCGAAAAGCCAAACTGGAGGATTTTCATGCCCGGAAATCCGACGCGCAAACGCAGCGCCGTCACTTCCGGCGTGATGATGCCCAGATCCTCGGCAATGATGGGCAGCTCGCCCATGGCACTGGCCAATGCGACAAACAGATCATCACCCGGGCCGGCTTGCCAGCGCCCGTGGATAGCGGTCGGTTCGTCGGCCGGAATTTCCCAGTAGTCGGCAAAACCCCGGAAATGGTCGATTCTGACAATATCAGCCAAACTTAACTGTCGACGCATGCGCTCGATCCACCAGCGATAGCCGTCAGACTTCATCGCGGCCCAGTCGTACAGCGGGTTCCCCCACCGCTGGCCGGTTTCGGAAAAAAAGTCGGGGGGCACGCCAGCCACAACTTTCGGATGACCTGCGTCGTCGAGCAGATACAGGTCAGGCCGTGCCCAACAATCAGCACTGTGATGCGCGACAAAAATGGGCAGATCCCCCACCACCAATACCTGCCTGTCGTGCGCATACGTCCGAATGGCCTGCCACTGAACATCAAACTGCCATTGAACAAAACACCAGAATGCAATTTCGTGCGCGAACTCAGAACGCGCCTGAGCCATTGCCTCAGGCGCCCGCCGGGCCAGCCCGGTTGGCCAGTCCGGCCAGATGGCTCCACTGAAATGGGTGTCCAACGCCATGAACAAGGCGTAGTCATCCAGCCACAACAACTGCGATTGCACCCATGCGTGCAGCGCATTTTTCTCCGTCGCCTTGGCACGTTTGCCAAAACCGGCAAATGCCTCCCGAAGCTTTTGCAAACGCCATGCGCTCACGCTCGGGTAGTCGACCCTGAGCGGATCAAAGCTGGCTTGCAGACTCCTGGCCGTCAACCAGCCGCGCTCGCGCATCGGCTCAAATGCCACCAGCGCAGGATTGCCCGCAAACGCTGAGCTGCCCATATACGGCGAGTAACCTGGTCCCACCGGGCCGAGCGGCAAGGTCTGCCAAAGTGTCTGCCCGGCCGACTGCAGCCAGTCGACAAATCGGTAGGCATCGGGGCCAAAGTCACCCGACCCGTGTGGGCCGGGCAGTGAAGTCGGGTGGAGCACCACCCCGGCTCGACGCTGCAACAACAAAGGATGTGTCATGGGTTAGCAACACCCTCCGAGCCGACGAACCAGTGAAACACTCATAGAAAGCCTTCATTGCCAGGGCAAACCTGACGGTAAAGTTCAACATACCGGGCAGCCGCATTGCCCCAACCCAAAGGCTGTCGCATCGCCCGACTGCGAACGGCACGCCACTCGGCCTTGCGTGCATACAAGGCAAACGCGCGACGTATGGCACGCAACAGGCTCGGGGTCTCAAAATGGTGAAACACAAAACCGTTGGCGGTTTCTCCGGCCAGATCCTCCAGTGTGCAATCGACCACCGTGTCGGCCAGGCCGCCAACATGGTGCACCAAGGGCAGACTGCCATAGCGCAAACCATACATTTGCGTCAGACCGCAGGGCTCAAAACGCGACGGCACCAAGGTCACGTCGGTGGCAGCAAAAATCCGGTGCGCGTACGCCTCGTCGTAACCAATATGCACCGATACTGACTGCGGTCTGGACGCCGCACGCTCCCGGAATGCGGCTTCCAGAGTGGGGTCCCCTGCACCCAGCAACACCAATTGCCCGCCCTCTGCCAGCAATGCGTCCAGCGCTGCCAGCACCAGATGCAAGCCTTTTTGCTCGGTCAGCCGACTGACCACACCAAACAAAGGCGCCTCGGATTGCACCGTCAGCCCGAGTTCCTGCTGCAAAACCGTTTTGCAACGTGCCTTTCCAGCCGGTTTGTCGGCGTCAAATCCATAGGCAATGGCCGGATCGGTGGCCGGATCCCAAACCGTCTCATCGACACCGTTGAGCACGCCCGTGAGATCGTGTGAACGCGCTCGCAGCAGCCCGTCAAGCCCGCAACCTTGCTCCGCGGTTTGTATCTCCCGGGCGTAGGTCGGACTCACCGTTGTGATGTGGTCTGCATAAAACAGACCCGCTTTCATAAACGACAACTGACCATGAAACTCCAGCCCGTCCACTGAAAAGGCTGACGCTGGCAGACCCAGCTCAAAAAAGTGCCGCGGTGCAAACAAGCCCTGGTAGGCCAGGTTGTGCACGGTGTAGACACTGGCCACATACATCTGCTGTGCCGAAGTAAAGGCCATGTACGCACTGGTCAATGCAGCATGCCAGTCATGACTGTGCACCACTTGCGGTTGCCACTGGTGGTCAAGCCCGTTGGCCAGCCGTGCCCCGACCCAGCCCAGCAGCGCAAAACGCCGGTAGTTGTCGGCGTAGGGTTTGCGCTGTGCGTCTTCATAAGGTGTGCCATGGCGCCAATACAGCGCTGGCGCATCGATCACATACGCCATCACACCCACACTGGCCAACAGACCCAGACGCACGGCCACCCGCTCACCCCAAGGGGCGTGCAGTTCGGTCAACAAGCTGCTGTTTTGCAGATCAGCCATGATGGGCGAGAAGCCTGGCAACAAAACACGCGCGTCACAGCCGGCCCGTTGCAACGCAGCGGGCAACGCACCTGCAATGTCGGCCAACCCGCCGGTCTTGAGCAGCGGGAATATCTCAGCGCTGACCTGCAATACTTTCATGAATGTTCCATTTCCTGGCTCAAGTCAATTTTTCCAGCATTTCGCGGGTGATCAGCACCACGCCGGTCTCGGTCCGCTCAAACCGCTGGGCATCCAGCACCGGATCCTCACCTACCACCAGCCCCTCGGGCACCACACAACCCCGATCGACCACCACCCGGGACAAGCGGCAATGCCGGTTGACGGTGACATCGGGCAACAGCACAGCCTCCTCGATGCGACAGAACGAATGTATCCGTACCTCGGAAAACAGCACCGAATGCGCCACGTAAGACCCCGACACGATGCAGCCGCCTGACACCAGCGTGTTCACCGCCACCCCGTTCTGCCCAATGGTGTCGGGCACAAATTTGGCAGGCGGCAACTGGCGCTGATAGGTCCAGATGGGCCATTCGGTGTCATAAATGTCGAGTTCAGGCACGGTGGATGCCAAGTCAAGATTGGCGGACCAGAAAGCATCAATCGTGCCGACATCACGCCAATAGGGCTCAGCATCCGGGATGCGCGACACACACGACAAGCCAAACGGATGGGCCAGCGCCCGCCCCTCGGACACCGCCCGTGGAATGACGTTTTTGCCAAAGTCGTGCTCGGAATCGGGGTTGGCCAAGTCTTCTTCGAGCAGTTGGTACAAATAATCGGCATTGAACACGTAAATGCCCATGCTCGCCAGCGAGACGGCATCGTTGCCCGGCATGGCTGGCGGATTGGCAGGTTTTTCCACAAAGGCGGTGATGTTGCGCTGCTCGTCTATGGCCATGACACCAAAGGCGCTCGCCTCAGCGCGTGGCACCTCGATACAACCCACGGTACAGCCAGCACCATGCACGGCGTGGTCCTTGAGCATGATCGAATAGTCCATTTTGTAAATGTGGTCACCCGCCAGGATCACGATGTACTGCGGGTGACTGGACTGAATGATGTCCATGTTCTGAAAGATGGCGTCGGCCGTGCCGCGGTACCAATGCTCTTCGCCAGCGCGTTGCTGCGCCGGCAGCAGATCCACCATTTCATTGAGTTCGGCGCGCAGGAAACTCCAGCCACGTTGCAGATGTCGCATCAGCGAGTGCGACTTGTACTGTGTCACCACCGCCATGCGCCGGATGCCTGAATTCAGGCAATTCGACAAGGCAAAGTCGATGATGCGGAACTTGCCGCCAAAATAGACGGCCGGTTTGGCACGGGTATCGGTCAGCTGCTTGAGCCGACTACCGCGGCCACCCGCGAGCACCAGCGCCACGGTGTGCCGCACCAGTTGATGGGTGGTTGGTGTTTTTTCGATGACATGCATGACGGTGTTCTCCTCGTTGGCAGTTTGAAATGGATGGGCTCAGGGCTTGCTGTTGTGTCCAACCGCTCAGGTTGCAACGCTTGGGCCGTTCATGCCGGTTCGGCTCGCAATGCCGGCCACTTGCTCTGCAATGCCCGCGAGTTCGGCCAGGGCCGTTTGCACCGGCACATCCTGCAGCATTGGATCAGGCTCATAGCGTTCCAGATAGACACGCAGGGTTGCGCCCTCGGTACCGGTGCCGGAAAGACGAAAGATCACCCGCGCCCCGTCGTTAAAGATCAGTCGCACACCTTGCGCTCTGGACACAGATCCATCGATGGGGTCGTGGTAGGAAAAATCGTCCGCCAGCGTCACGCTGCGCGACCCGAATACCTGCCCCATCAGACCGGGCAAGGCCCCACGCAAATCGGCCATCAACGCGTTGGCGGCCTCCACCGCCACACCCTCGTAATCATGGCGGCTGTAATAGTTGCGGCCATAGGTTTGCCAGTGTTCTCGCACCAGCGATTCCACCGAACGGCCAGTCGCACCTTGCAGGCTGAGCCAGGCCAAAATGGCCCACAGGCCATCTTTCTCGCGCACGTGGCTGGAACCGGTGCCGTAACTTTCTTCGCCACACAGCGTCACTCGCCCGGCATCAAGCAGATTGCCAAAGAACTTCCATCCCGTGGGCGTTTCAAAACACGCAATACCCAAAGCCTGGGCGACGCGGTCAACCGCAGCCGACGTTGGCATCGATCGTGCCACCCCCAGCAAACCCGCCTTGTAGCCCGGAATCAATTTGGCATGGGCCGTCAACAAGGCCAGACTGTCAGACGGCGTGACCACAAAATTGCGCCCCAGCACCATGTTGCGATCGGCATCACCATCCATGGCGGCACCAAAATCTGGCGCATCGGCCGCCATCATGTGGCTGATCAGGTCTTCGGCGTTGACCGGATTCGGGTCGGGATGCAGGCCACCAAAATCTTCCAGTGGGGTGGCGTTGACCACCGTACCGGCCGGCGCCCCAAGCTCGCCCTCCAAAATGGCTTTGGCATAAGGTCCGCCCACGGCGTTCATCGCGTCCACACGCATGGTAAAACCGCGCGCAAACATGCCGCGCAGCAGATCGAAGTCAAACAGCTCACGCATCACGGCGAGGTAGTCCGCCACAGAATCAATCACCTCCACCTGCATGTGCTCAAGTTGCTGAACGCCCAACGCATCAATCGCCAGATCGGCTGCATCGCTAATACGCAGCTGCGTGACAGCCTGTGTTCGGGCATAGACAGCCTCGGTCAGCGTTTCGGTGGCCGGTCCGCCATTGCTGGCGTTGTATTTGATGCCAAAGTCGCCATCGACACCACCCGGGTTGTGGCTGGCCGACAGCACAATGCCGCCGAACGCGTGATGCCGGCGGATTACCGCGCTGACTGCAGGCGTTGACAGAATACCGCCCTGCCCCAACAGCACCCGCTGCACACCATTGGCCGCAGCCATCTTCAGGATGGTCTGCACCGCTTCCCGATTGTGGTATCGGCCATCACCACCCAAAACCAGGGTTTTGCCATGCAGAGCCTCACCCGCTGCATCTGGCGCGTTCAGCACATCAAATAGCGATTGAACAAAGTTCTCCAGATAGTGCCGCTGCCTGAAAACAGTGACTTTTTTTCGCAAGCCGGAGGTGCCTGGACGTTGTCCAGCAAATGTTTGTGTGGGAATGGTTTGTATGGCCATGATGAGGGAGGCGATGAGAGGCTGGAACGAGATTGAATTTAGCACCATTTGGCAAGTCGAAACCGTTATCTCGAGCCATTAAAATACCTACTTACCCCAATATTGACCTAGCTCAATAAGACGCTTTGCGCCGCGTGCAGCCTCCTGTGCATGCACGATGCGATCGCTCCCATTTCCAGACCGAAGACGCCTTTGTGACTTACGCCTTTGAAACCCGCCGCCGCCGCACCTTTGCCATCATCAGTCACCCCGACGCGGGTAAAACCACGTTGACGGAAAAGCTGTTGCTGTTCTCGGGCGCCATCCAGATTGCCGGCAGCGTCAAGGCGCGCAAAGCCACGCGCCACGCCACGAGCGACTGGATGGAGATCGAAAAGCAGCGCGGTATCTCGGTGGCATCGAGCGTCATGCAAATGGTCTATCGCGACCACGTCATCAACCTGCTTGACACCCCCGGTCACAAGGACTTTTCTGAAGACACCTACCGCGTGTTGACCGCCGTCGATTCGGCGCTGATGGTGATCGACGCGGCCAACGGCGTGGAAAGCCAGACCCGACGCCTGATTGAAGTCTGCCGGCAGCGCGACACACCGATCATCACCTTTGTCAACAAGATGGACCGCGAGGTGCGTGACCCGCTCGACATCCTCGACGAGGTCGAGCGCGAACTTGGCATGCCCTGCGTGCCCATGACCTGGCCGGTCGGCCAGGGCAAGAGCTTTGGTGGCATCATCAATTTGCGCAGCCGCACCATGACGGTGTTTGAGTCAGGCAGTGAACGCCGGCCGCAAGATTTTGAGTCGATTCCCATCACGGACACCGAGACACTGACCCAACGCTTTGGTTTCGAGATTGATGCCGCGTTCGAGAGCATGGAGCTCGCCACCGGTGCCTCACCCACCTTCGATGCCAACGCCTTTTTGGCCGGCAAGCAAACCCCGGTGTTTTTTGGTTCAGGCGTGAACAACTTTGGTGTGATGGAAGTGCTCGACGCGCTGATTGACCTGGCCCCTTCGCCCGGCCCACGCACCAGCAGTTTTGTGGTCAACAAGCAGCCGGTGATCAAGCAGGTGCAGCCCGAAGACGACGCCTTCAGTGGCGTGGTGTTCAAGGTGCAGGCCAATATGGATGCCAATCACCGCGACCGCATTGCCTTTGTGCGCATGGCCAGCGGCAAATACAGCCCGGGCATGAAGCTCAAGGTGATGCGCACCGGCAAAGAACTGCGCCCGACCAGCGTGGTAACCTTCATGAGCCAACGCCGTGAAGCCGTGGAAGAGGCCTACGCCGGCGACATTGTGGGCTTTACCACCCACGGCGGGGTGCAATTGGGCGACACCATCACCGACGGCTCGGTGAACCTGCTGTTTACCGGCCTGCCGTTCTTTGCCCCTGAGATGT
>NZ_JAGPBB010000158.1 GCF_018063565.1 Rhodoferax sp. | reverse complement strand
GAAACACGCTGCCCAATTTGTAGCGTTTACTCAGGATTGGGTCACGCCAACACAACCCAATGGTTGTCCGGTGACATGTCTTGCGGCCAGGCCAGCATGGCCGCGGGCACACTGGGGTGCCAGCGCGAAACCCCGCGGGCCGATCCGATCAACACACCACTTGCACCCACTTTGCCCTGCCACGCGGCCAGTGCACACAGCTCACGCAATTCAGCAATGGTGTGCAACTGGCCCGGGTCATCCGGATGCCACAACAAACCACGGTTGACCTTTTGACCACTCACAATGAAACCACCGCCCGGGCCGGGCGCAATGTCCCCGGCGTAGCCGCCAGCCATGGCAGAGCGAGAGGGCAATTGCAGACTTTTGCCATTCCAGAGCGCAAGCGTCGGCGCCTCGTTGCGGGCCTGCGCATCGTCATGCTCGGCCTGCAGACCAATGCCCAGCAAACGCTGCGCGCTGCTTTCGCCACCCAGGCTCCAGGCCACATGGCGCATGCTCAAACGGGGGTCCGGCAGGCGCCATTGCCCCAGCAGCTCACCCGACTTGCCGTCCAGTCGCACCAGGGACGATGCCATGCGATGCAACTCGCGTTTGCTGCCATCGGCATTTCGGGGAATACCACCGTTGACCAGCACCAGCGCACCACTGTCGTCCAGCAGGCATTGATGCGGGTCGATGCCATGGCTGGACCATTGGGCCACCTTGCGCAGGGTGCTGTGGTCGCGCACGCTGACCCAACCCTGGCCAGTACTGGGGTCGGTTTCGGGGGTGTAGAGCCATTGCCCGTCTGCACTGGGGCTGATGTGGCCGTCCAGCGTGCGCTGCGGAGACTCCTCGTCCAGCGCATGGTGCACCGCCACCTGGCCTTGTGCATCGATGCGCATCAAAAAGCGGCCCGGGCGGCTGGCCACGGCCAGAAAACCCCCGCCGGGTTCAGCCAGCAAGCCGTGCACGCGTTCTGGCAGCAGCACCTGCGCCGCAATGCGCACCTGACGCTGTGGCCAATCGAGCTCCAGAATGCCGGTAAAGTCGCGCCCGGCATGGGCCAGCCCGGACCCGGGTGCGGTGCGCCAGGCGGCGGCCAGGCGATCTGAAGCCGCTGCGGGCGCAGCCGGATCAGGCAAGCCCTGCTGGGCCAGGGCAGCGAAAGGCACAAAGAGTGAGCCCAGCAACAAGGGACTTGATTTGAGGAGTTGGCGGCGATGCATCATGTTGAATTCAGGAAGCGCAATGGACAATCATTGCTGGCTCTGAATTCTATCAAATGAGAGTCATTCGCATTTAAGTGCTGCGGTGGGTGCTGCACACCGTGAACTCACCCCGTGTGGTCAAAGTGTCAAGGCCAGCACCGCAGTGACCCTGCCCTGCATGGCCACGGGCATCAGCAGCGTGTCTCGCTCAATGGCAGGTGTGCCGGTGGCAAACACCTGGCCCGCCGGGCTGTCAAACACTACGGGGGCAACGGGAGCATACGCCGCGACCTGCGCGCTGGTACCGGCAAAGCCAAAGCTGTGCCGCAATTGAGTGCGCTGGGCATCGGGCTCAAATACATCCACGCGGCGCGCAATCGGCGTGCCCAATGCACTCAGGAAGGCCATGACATAGTGGTCGCCATTGAGCGCGGCGCAAGGAATGGCAAAACCCTGGTTGATGCCCACTTTGACGGCGCTTTCGGCACGCAAAAAGCCCGAGCCCCGCCCCAGATCCTCCAGAAACACGGGCGCCTGACGCTCCCAGGTGCGCCCGGGCAGGCCAGTACCTCGCCGAAAGCTGGTGCTGCGCGAAATGAATTCAAAGGTGTCGCCGGTGGTGCCGTAGTAGCCGTCCACCAGTGTCATGTCGGTGGACTCTTCGGGCTGGTTGCGCCACAGTTCAATGGCACCGGCGTGGTCTTCGTCGTCGCCACAAAAAAGAACTGTCACAGCACGCAATTGGTCAGCTACAAAAATGGGCAGGGCAATCGCGCACGTCAGGCCTTCGGCCCGGGCCACGGCGGCGCGCCGGAAATAGGAGCCGTCCAGCGCCTTGAGCATGATCGGGCGACCGCTTTCCCAGGCGTGACCCGGCAGGCCCTCGCCCCGACCAAAACACAGCGGGCGTGTGGCCGCCTCAAAGCGCCGCGAGATGCCAAACAGCCCACCGCCACACTCCAGCAGACTGCCGTCTGCGCTGGGTACCCAGTACTCCACCGCACGGATGAATGTTTTCTTGCTCATGGTTTGCTCTGCTGGGTGTCAGGCCGCTTTTTCCACATGGCTTTGCCGTGTGTAGAGGAAGTCGATGACCGCCTTGCGGTATTGCACGTAGTGGCGGTCTTCGGCCAGTTCCACACGTTTGCGCGGGCGCTCAAGCTTGACACTGAGCACCTCCCCAATGGTGGCACTGGGCCCATTGGTCATCATCACGATCTTGTCGGACAGCAGCACCGCCTCGTCCACATCGTGCGTCACCATCACCACGGTGGCCTGGGTCTTGGCAACAATCTCCAGCAATTCGTCCTGCAGCTTGGCACGGGTCAGCGCATCCAGGGCACCGAAGGGCTCATCCATCAGCAGCACCTTGGGCTCCATGGCCAGGGCGCGTGCAATGCCCACGCGCTGCTTCATGCCGCCCGAGATTTCGCCGGGGCGTTTTTGGGCGGCAGGGGTCAGGCCCACCAGGGCCAGGGCAGCGTCGGTGCGGGCCATGAGCTGGGCCCTGTTTTCGGATGGCGCCCCGGTAGAACGGTTGGCCGCACCAAAAACGCGCTCCACACCCAGGTACACATTTTCAAAACAGGTGAGCCAGGGCAAGAGTGAGTGGTTCTGGAACACCACCGCGCGGTCAGGACCGGGCCCGGCGATTTCGCGGTTGGCACACAACAGGTGGCCCTGGGTAGGCAGGGTCAGCCCGGCAATCAGGTTCAGCAACGTGGATTTACCGCAGCCCGAGTGCCCGATCAAGGCCACAAACTCGCCCTTGGCCACCGTCAGGTTAATGTCCTTGAGGGCGCAAAACGGGCCTTTTTTGGTTCTGAAAACTTGCTCAACACCACTGATGTCGATGAACTTGGTGGTTTGGTTTTCGTTCATGACTTCACCTCTTCAAAAGTAAAAGCGGTCGCGATCTTGATCAGCGCATATTCAAGAATCAGGCCAACAATGCCAATCACGAAGATGGCGATGATGATGTTCTTGACGTTCAGGTTGTTCCACTCGTCCCAGACCCAGAAGCCGATACCCACGCCGCCGGTCAACATTTCGGCCGCCACAATCACCAGCCAGGCCGTCCCTACCGCCAGGCGCACGCCGGTCAGCATGTAGGGCAGCACCGAGGGGAACAAAATCTTGGTGACAATCTTCCATTCGCTCAGGTTCAACACGCGGGCCACGTTCATGTAGTCTTGCGGCACACGTTGCACACCCACGGCGGTGTTGATGATCATGGGCCAGATGCTGCAGATAAAGATAGTCCAGATGGCAGCCGGGTTGGCACCCTTGAACACCAGCAGACCAATCGGCAACCAGGCCAGGGGCGACACCGGGCGCAGCAGGCTGATCAGCGGGTTGAACATGCGGCTCAAAAACTCAAACCGGCCAATCGCAAACCCGGCGGGAATCCCGACCAGCGCCGCCAGACCAAAACCCACGGCCACCCGCTCCAGGCTCATCAGGATGTTCCAGCCCACGCCCTGGTCGTTGGGACCCTTGCGGTAAAACGGGTCAGAAAAAATCACCACCGCCTGTTTGAAGGTGTCAATGGGTGAGGGAATGCTGCTGGCCGTGGTGATGCTGACCAATGCCCAGACCCCGACCAACAGGCCCAGACCCATCAAGGGCGGCAGCACCGACAACCACAGGCCGCGCCAGTCGTAGGTTGCTTTCTGCATATCTTTTGAGGTTGTAGCCCTCGTTGAATCTACACTTGATGCTATATTTTGCATAGTTTTCTGAGGGATAGAACGTGAACCGGACCCGGTGTCCGACGCTTCCAGTGGTGAATGAAAAACGGCGCTGACCATGGTGTTTCCTTAAGCGTGGACTTTGAAGCCGTCGGCATATTTCTTGGGGTCTTTGCCGTCCCACACCACGCCGTCCATCAGTTTGCTGGTGCGCATCACATCCTTCGGGATCGGTGTCTGGGTGGCGCTGGCGGCCTGTTTGTAGATGTCGATCTGGTTGATCTGTTTGACCACAGCCAGGTAGTCAGG
>NZ_JAGPBB010000087.1 GCF_018063565.1 Rhodoferax sp. | reverse complement strand
CGCAATTATAGCGGCCAGGTGTCTGCCTTTTCAGTCGGTCCATACCAGTAAATCACGGATTTCAAACAGCTCACGGCGAACTTGCTGCCAGGGTTCCGCCATGGGTGTGACCATCAAGTCCGAATCGGTATCGGCAAAATCGACCAATGGCATGACCTCAAGTTCAACTTCCGGCATGAGCGCCTGCGGCTCACCGGCATCGGAAAAACGATGGCGACCGTCCTGTAGCAGTTCCTGCATTTTGTTACGAGCACCACTGATGGTAAAGCCCTGGTCGTACAGCAGGTCACGAATCCGGCGAATCATCAACACCTCATGGTGCTGGTAATAGCGGCGATTGCCACGACGTTTCATTGGCCGCAACTGCGTGAACTCCTGCTCCCAATAACGCAGCACGTGCGGTTTCACGCCACACAAGTCGCCCACTTCACCAATGGTGAAATAACGTTTAGCCGGGATGGATGGGAGAGAGTTCTCCATAGGAGTCTATGCGTGCGCCGCTCAAACTTGCAGGTTACTCCAAGAGCGCAGGTCCTGTAAAGACCGACGATGGTCAATTTTGATCGGCTTTCGGGGTCAGGGCAACAATTGTGTCGCCTGCGCATCCTGCTCCTGAATCTGCTCCTTGAGCTTTTGACTGGCATGAAATGTGACCACCCGACGAGCGTCGATCGGAATGGACTCACCCGTGCGTGGATTGCGACCGGGTCGAGGCGCTTTGGTGCGGATCTGAAAGTTCCCAAAGCCGGTGATTTTGACATCGTGCCCCTCCACCAGACTGTGGGCGATCAGGTCGAAGAAGGCGTCAATCATGTCTTTCGATTCACGCTTGTTCAGACCAATCTGTTCAAACAACATCTCGGCAAGCTGGGCCTTGGTGAGGGCCGGCGTCTCCAGGGTTTCAACGGCAATGGTCATGACAGCTCTCTTTCATGCGTGTCTATTGTCGATCATTCAAGCCCGCTGGCGTGCGCCGAGCTGTTCAGCCAGCGTTGCCACAATCGCGGCCACACTTGATTCGATCTGCGCTTCTGTCAAAGCGGCATCCTGACCATTGAGGGTCAACCGGACGGCCATGCTTTTTTCGCTGGTTTTGATCGAAGCAGTTTCAGCAGACTTGGGACGGTAGATGTCAAACAGCAACGCATCGCGCAGTGCACCTTCTGTGGGTGCGGACCAGATGGCCTGCATCAACGCTGAATGGGTGATCTGCTCATCCACCATCACCGCAATGTCCCGCTCAACGGCCTGGAACTTCGGCACCGGTTTGAACACTGGTACCTTGCGCGTTAACACTGCCGTCAGATCAAGTTCGAACAGGATCGGGGCTTGCGTCAATTCGTAGGACTGACGCCACTTGGGGTGCAGTTCACCCACGGTACCAAGAACAACGCCGTCATGCTGAATCTGGGCGCAACGCCCTGGATGCATGGCCGGATGCTGAGCTGGTAAAAAGGTGAGCGCCAACGGTGCCAACAGCGCCTCAATATCACCCTTGACGTCGTAAAAATCGACCGGACGCTCCTTGATACCCCAATCCGGCGCCAGGCTAGCGCCAGTTGCCAGCCCAGCCAGGCGCATGGGTTGGTCAAAACCTTTGACCGTGGTGTCGGTACTGCACACCGAAGCATCCCGCAAAAACACCCGCCCAATCTCAAAAACCCGGATACGCGGAGCTTTACGATCCTGATTGAACTTTAAGACTTGTAGCAAAGAACCTAATAGGGATGAGCGCATCACACTCATTTGGCTTGCAATCGGGTTCAGCAAGCGGATCGGGTTGGGGTTGCCCGCCAGCTCATGTTCCCAGCGCTCTTCGACAAAGCTGAAATTAATGGTCTCCTGATAACCCAGCGCAGCCACAGCGCGACGCAGAGCAAAGGCGCCTCGCTCGGACTCCGGACGGATGCGTGCCGTGATCGGTGCCTGAGGTGGCGTGGCTGGCAAGTTATCGTATCCCACGACCCGCGCGACCTCTTCGATCAGGTCCTCTTCAATCTGAATGTCAAACCGGTAGGATGGCGCTGTTACTCGCAGCACACCGTCGGCCGCTTGCACCTGCAAGCCCAAACCCACCAGCGCCTTCGAACACTGGTCTTGGGTCAGCGGCAAGCCCAGCACCTTGGATGCACGTGCAACACGAAGGCTCACAACGGGTGCGACCGGCATGGCCACCCTCTGGTCATCCAGTGGGCCACAAGTGGTGTGTTCGGTACCACAGATATCGATGATGAGCTGGCTGATGCGTTCGATGTGTTCCACCGTCAGCTCTGGGTCCACACCACGCTCAAACCGGTGGCCAGCGTCGGTAGAAAAATTGAAGCGACGCGAACGCCCTGCAATGGCCCGTGGCCACCAGAACGCGGCCTCGACATAAACATTCCGGGTGTCGTCCGAAACGGCAGTGGCATCGCCACCCATGATGCCAGCCAGTGACTCCACCTGCCTGGCGTCGGCAATCACGCCGACCTGTTCATCCACGGTGACCGTGTTGCCGTTGAGAAGTTTGAGTTGCTCACCCGATTGGCCCCAACGCACCTCCAAACCACCTTGAATTTTGTCCAGGTCAAAAATATGGGAGGGGCGACCAAACTCAAACATCACATAGTTGGAGATGTCGACCAGTGCCGTAACACTGCGTTGCCCGCATCGGGCAAGTCGGTCCACCATCCAGGCCGGGGTAGCGGCCTTGGGATTGACACCCCGAATGACTCGCCCGGAAAAACGGCCACACAGGTCGGCGGCCCTGATTTTGACCGGCAAAACGTCGGTGGTGGTCACTGGTACAGATGCAAACACGGGGGCTTGCAACGCTGCCCCGGTCAATGCGGAGACCTCTCGTGCCACACCAAAGACGCTCAGGCAATGCGCCAGGTTGGGCGTGAGCTTGAGCGTGAACAGGGTGTCGTCCAGATGGAGGTGCTGGCGGATGTCCTGTCCGAGTGGCGCATTGGCAGCGAGTTCGAGCAAACCTGCATGATCTTCTGAAAGTTTGAGCTCGCGCGCCGAGCACAACATGCCAAAACTCTCGACCCCACGGAGTTTTCCAACTTTGATCAGGAACGGCTGACCATCGTCGCCCGGTGGCAACACCGCGCCCACGGTGGCGCAAGGTACTTTGATACCCACGCGGGCATTGGGTGCGCCACACACAATGTTCAACAGCTCCGATTGACCCACGTCCACCTGACACACGCGCAAACGATCGGCATTGGGGTGCGGAGCGGCCGCTTTGATTTCACCCACCACGATGCCATGAAATGGTGGCGCCACCGGTTGCAGTTCTTCCACCTCCAGACCTGCCATGGTCAAGGTGTCAGCCAGTTGGGTCGTGCTCAGCGGCGGGTTGCAGAATTCGCGCAACCAGGATTCAGGAAATTGCATAGTCGTTCAATCAGATCAGACGGGGGAAACAAGTCGATGGCGCCGCGCAACCTCAGCGAAACTGAGACAAGAAACGAATGTCGCCATCAAAAAACAGGCGCAGATCGTTGACACCATAACGCAGCATGGTCAACCGGTCTGGCCCCATGCCGAAGGCAAAACCGATATAACGCTCGGGGTCAAGACCCATATTGCGGATGACGTTGGGGTGGACCTGACCGGAGCCTGCCACCTCAAGCCAACGCCCGGCCAAGGGTCCGCTGGGAAATTGAATGTCGATCTCGGCACTCGGTTCAGTGAAGGGGAAAAAACTGGGACGAAAGCGCAGCACCAGATCCTTGTTCTCAAAGAAGGTACGACAAAAGTCAGTAAAGACAAACTTCAGGTCTTTAAAACTGATGGCTTCACCCACCCAGAGACCTTCACACTGGTGGAACATCGGGGAATGCGTCGCGTCGCTGTCAACGCGATAAGTACGTCCCGGCGCAATCACCCGAATTTCGGGCATGGCACCGGCGAAAAGGCCCGTGGTGCTGCCAGCACCCTCAGCCGCTAGACGGTAGCGTTTGACGTGTTGTACCGCATGCCGGATCTGCATTGGACTGGTGTGGGTACGCAACAGGTTGGGGGCAGTTTCAGTGCCGCCTTCAACGTAGAAGGTATCGTGCATGGAGCGCGCCGGGTGGTCCTCAGGGGTATTCAGTGCCGTGAAATTAAACCAGTCCGACTCGATCTCGGGGCCTTGTGCCACCTCAAAACCCATCGAGCCAAAGATACTCTCAATGCGCTCCAGCGTCAGCGACACTGGATGCAGCCCCCCCACACCACGGGGACGCCCGGGCAGGCTGACGTCGAGTGCCTCAGCACGTAATTGCGCTTGCAAGTCGGCGTCTGCCAGCGCTTGCCGACGCGCCGTCAATGCCGCCTCAATGGCTTGCTTGGCCAGGTTGATGGCGGCACCACGGGTCTTCTTCTCGTCGACCGAAAGCGCCGCCAAGCCCTTCATCATGTCAGTGATCTGGCCAGCCTTGCCCAGATACAGGGCCTTGGTGTTCTCCAGATCAGCCGGGGTTGGCGACAACTCAAATGCCGCACGGGCAGCAGCGACAACGGTCTGTAAGTCGTTCATAAAGTTGAATTCTTTTCAAAGGAAAAAGGGCTAGTGCTCTTTCAAGCTCTAGCCCTTGTCTTTATTACCAATAAAGCTACTTAATCAATAGCTAACTGGCTTTCTCAAGCTGCCAGCTTGGCCTTGACCTGTGCCACGATACCGGCAAATGCAGCCATGTCGTGTACCGCGATATCGCTCAGCACCTTGCGGTCGATCTCGATACAGGCTTTCTTCAGACCGTTGGCAAACTGGCTGTAGGTCATGCCACACTGGCGCGCAGCGGCATTGATACGGGCAATCCACAACTGACGGAAGACACGCTTTTTGGTACGACGGTCACGGTAGGCATATTGCCCGGCTTTCATGACCGCTTCTTTGGCGACCCGAAAAACGTTACCACGACGACCGCGGAAGCCTTTTGCAAGGGCCAGAACTTTTTTGTGGCGGGCGCGAGCCGTTACACCACGTTTGACGCGAGGCATTGTGTTACTCCTTGTTCGTCGTTAATCAAAGACCACGGCCGGGCAACATCTGTGCCATGCGACCCATATCGGTCTCATGAACAGCGGTTGCACCACGCAGATGGCGTTTATTTTTGGTGGTCTTCTTGGTCAGAATGTGACGTTTGAAGGCTTGGCCGCGTTTCACGGTACCACCTGGACGGACGCGGAAGCGTTTCTTCGCCGCGCTCTTGGTCTTCATTTTGGGCATTTGCATGCTCCTTTTGACATTGTGCTCGTGAGGCGTCTGCAAACAACTTGCAGCCTTGATGGCCCCGAGCCACTTTTGGCAGCAGACGTTACTCTGCTACTTTGATGCGACTGTCGCAACTCTTGCGAGATACGCCAGTCGCGTCAACCTTTGATCAGCCTTCCGCAAGGAAGGCTAACCCAACTGTCAGGCAACAACCGCCGGTTCCGCAGCGACGGGTCTGGCGGTTTGCTGCTTCTTGCGGCCTGGCGCGATCATCATGATCATTTGCCGGCCCTCCAGTTTCGGAAACTGCTCCACCACAATCGTGTCACCCAATTCGTCACGGATGCGGTTCAACAGCGCCATACCCAGGTCCTGGTGGGTGATTTCCCGCCCACGAAAACGCAAGGTAATCTTGCATTTGTCGCCTTCCGACAAGAAGCGCTTGATATTGCGCATCTTGATGTTGTAGTCACCGTCATCCGTACCCGGGCGAAACTTGATCTCCTTGATGTCGATCACCGTTTGCTTGGCCTTGGCCTCGGCTGCCTTCTTTTGCTCCTGGTACTTGAACTTGCCGTAATCCATCAAACGACAAACCGGTGGCGTCGCGGTTGCGGCGATCTCCACCAAATCAACGTCCAACTCACCCGCCATACGCAATGCATCATTGATACTGACCACACCCAGCGGTTCGTTTTCGACACCAGAGAGGCGAACCTCTGGCACCATGATTTCCCGATTCAATCGGTGTTTGCGTTCTTCGCGTTGACGGCGATCACGAAATTCGGTAGCGATGACTTAATCCTTCACAACAATGCTACTCAAAAAGTAGCCAAAAACCGCGCAATGCACACGTCAATCAGCAAACTGGATGCCGATGATTCAAGCGTTGGATTTGTGGGCAATGTCGGCTGAGATCTTTTGCAAAAAGTCTTCCAACGGCATCACGCCAAGGTCCAGTCCACCCCGAGCGCGCACTGCAACGGCACCAGACGCCACTTCTTTGTCGCCCACGACGACCAGATACGGCAGCTTTTGCATCGAATGCTCGCGTATTTTATACGTGATTTTCTCGTTCCTCAGATCGAGATCAACCCTAAACCCTTGATTTTGCAGCGTTTTGGCGACACTTCTGGCATAGTCAGCCTGTGCATCCGTGATATTGAGTACCGCCACCTGCACCGGCGCTAGCCAGGTAGGCAAGGCTCCAGCAGTTTCTTCGATCAGAATACCGATGAAGCGCTCCAGACTGCCGACGATGGCGCGGTGCAACATGACGGGGCGATGACGGGCACCGTCTTCACCCACATACTCGGCATCAAGGCGATCGGTCATGAAAAAATCAACCTGAATCGTCCCGCATTGCCATTGCCGACCAATGGCATCTTTCAGCGTGTACTCGATCTTCGGACCATAAAAGGCCCCCTCACCCGGCGTGATTTCGTAGTCGCATCCAGAGGATTTCAGACTCTCCATCAATGCGTGCTCGGCCTTGTCCCAACTTTCGTCGGATCCGATACGCTTATCCGGTCGGGTGGCGATCTTGTAGATGATGTTCTTGAAACCGAAATCTGCGTACACCTTCTGCAGCAGAGCGGTGTAGTCGGCACATTCTTTGAGAATCTGATCTTCCGTACAAAAAATGTGCCCGTCGTCCTGGGTAAATCCGCGCACCCGCATAATACCGTGCAACCCCCCCGACGGCTCGTTGCGGTGGCATTGCCCAAATTCGCCGTAGCGTAGCGGCAGATCGCGGTAACTCTTGATGCCCTGTTTAAAGATCAGGATGTGCCCCGGGCAATTCATCGGCTTCAAGGCATATTCACGCTTCTCACTCTCTGTCGTGAACATGTTGTCGCGATATTTATCCCAGTGCCCGGTCTTTTCCCACAGTGACTTGTCCAGTAGCTGCGGGCCTTTGACCTCCTGGTAGCCGTTGTCACGGTACACACTGCGCATGTACTGCTCAACCACCTGCCAAACCGCCCAACCTTTTGGGTGCCAGAACACCACACCTGGTGCATGATCGTCGATGTGAAACAAGTCCAACTGCTGGCCAAGTTTTCGGTGGTCACGTTTTTCGGCTTCTTCCAGCATTTTCAGGTGTTGCGCCAGGTCTTCCTTGCTGGCCCAAGCGGTACCGTAAATGCGCTGCAGCATCTCATTGCGATGGTCGCCGCGCCAGTAGGCACCCGCCACCTTCATCAGCTTGAAATGCTTGAGTTTTCCAGTACTGGGCACGTGGGGGCCGCGGCACAGGTCTTCAAAAGCGCCTTCACGGTACAAGCTGACTTCCTGGTCGGCCGGAATGCTGGAAATAATCTCGGCCTTGTAAAACTCGCCCAAACCCTTGAAATAAGCCACCGCTTCATCGCGCGGCAGAACCCGACGCGATACCGGTTCGTCCTTGTTGGCGAGTTCGATCATGCGCTTCTCGATCACGGCCAGATCATCCATGGTGAACGGGCGTTCGAAAGAAAAGTCGTAGAAAAAGCCGTTCTCGATCACCGGACCAATCGTTACCTGGGCGCTGGGAAACACGTCTTTGACCGCGTACGCCAACAGGTGGGCGGTGGAATGGCGAATGAGATCCAACCCCTCCCTATCCTTGGCGGTGATGATGGCAAGTGTGGCGTCTGTGTCAATCAGGGTGCTGGTATCGACCAGTTTGCCGTTAAGTTTGCCTGCCAGCGCGGCTTTGGCAAGGCCGGTACCGATGGAGGCCGCCACGTCGGCCACGGTCAATGCGGCACTAAAGTCACGTTGCGAGCCGTCTGGAAGCGTAATTTGAACCATATTGATTGCACTGAAAAAGGTGGAGGAAGTCAAAAAAAAACGCGGTCGGTCCGCGTTTTCATTTCAATATAAGAGCACATCGCGCATAAGGCACGCGGGCTACGGCCTTATTGCTTACATCAACTGCCGTGTCGTTCGCGGTGTCATAACCGGTATGCCTTTCTCGCTCTTGTTGATATTTGGGTGCCGTCATTTTAGCCGCAGCAATGCGCCATGTTTTTTGCGTTAGGATTTGAGCTGATTTCTCAGATTGACACAGATCCATCACCTACCATTAGCCAAGCAAAGGACCTCCATGAGCCAAAGCAAATTCCGCCTTGTAACCCGCAGTGACTTTGATGGCCTGGTGTGCGCCGTGCTTCTGAAGGAGATGGACCTGATCGACGAGATCAAGTTTGTGCACCCCAAAGACATGCAGGATGGCAAGATCGAAATCACCAGTCGTGACATCACTACCAACCTGCCATATGTGGCCAGTGCGCATTTGTCGTTTGACCATCATGAATCAGAAACCATCCGCAACACGGGTGAACGAAGCAATCACATCATTTCAGCCCATGCGCCCTCGGCCGCACGGGTGGTCTACGACTACTATGGTGGCGCCAAGGCTTTTCCAACCATCAGCCATGAAATGATGCTGGCCGTTGACAAAGCGGACTCGGCTCAGTTCAGTCGCGAAGAAATCCTGGTACCCAAAGACTGGGTACTTCTGAACTACCTGATGGATTCACGCACCGGTTTAGGGCGTTTTCGGGAGTTCCGGGTCAGCAATTACCAGTTGATGATGGACCTGATCGACTATTGCCGCAACCATGGCATTGACGAGATCCTCAAGTTGCCAGACGTGATGGAGCGCATCGACCTCTACTTTGATCAAGAAGCACGCGCACGCGAGCAAATTGCACGTTGCGCGACGGTCTACCAGAATCTGGTAGTGCTCGACTTGCGCTCTGAAGAAACCATCTGGGCGGCCAACCGTTTCATGATCTATGCAATGTACCCACAATGCAACATCTCGATCCACGCCTTATGGGGTGTGCAGAAGCAAAACACGGTTTTTGCCACCGGTAAATCCATTCTTGATCGCAGTAGCAAGACCAATGTCGGTGAGTTGATGCTGCAGTATGGCGGTGGCGGCCACAATGCCGCCGGCACCTGCCAGGTGGCCAATGACCGCGCCCAGGAAGTTCTGGCCGCGTTGATCAAACAGATCAACACGGACGGTTGAAGTGCTCTGCCTGCCAACACGTCTTTGTGCTGGCAGATAAAGAAAAGGCCAGCAACTCCTCAAAGCCGCCAGCCTTCTACCCTCCTCGGGCACCGTTGGCCCCAAAGGGCCAGGTCGATCAGTGGAACTGCTCTTCTTCAGTTGAGCCAGTGAGTGCCTTCACCGATGACGACCCACCCTGGATCACCGTGGTCACGTCGTCAAAGTAGCCTGCGCCCACTTCTTGCTGGTGCGACACAAAGGTGTAGCCTTGTTCGCGTGCGGCAAATTCGGGCTCCTGCACCATCTGGGTGTAGTGCTTCATACCTTCGCCGCCAGCGTAGGCCTTGGCAAACTGGAAGGTGTTGTACCAGTTGACCAAACGGCAAACTCAAACATTGACAACAGCCATTTCACTGTTTTCAGACTCGGTGCTGCACGCTCCCACCGATTACCCAACTGGTGCCAGTATGGTCTGCGCCGATGGCAAGTCGGGCAGTTTTCGTTCGACTCAGACTGCCGCTGGTTGTGACGCAGGCGATCGGTGACCCTTCAAGCAGAAGCCATGTATCGCTTCACAGTGGCGGTTGACAATTTCCAGTGCTCGGCGGTTGCCTTGATGCTGCGTGACGCGCACTTCCGTCAGAGCGCTGACCATGGGGTAGCTGATCGATTTCTTTCTAGGGGCGTGGAACTTATACGACCGTCTTGACTGGAACTTCGATGGGAAGCTGGACGGAATGCTGGAGTTCTTCTCGGGTGAGTCTGAGTTTTATCCTTGTTTCGATGATGAACTGCGTCGGCGGGTCCGTGCGAGGTTCTGGAATGCTGACCTGTAACGCTCTGAGACTTGACTGGGTCATGTCGACTCGGTTTCGATGCTTTTTCGTTTGAATTTGGTTCGAAAGCACGCGATACGTCAACAAAACACCGGATTGTTGAGCCGTATCCCCCAAATGGGGGATACCCCAAACCCTGCTGCTGCCACGACAATTAGACAATAAATTAGCAGTATCTCGTCCATAACACTAATCTGCCAGTGAATCTACATCTAGTTCGGTGTTGCATTCTGACTTGCACTTAAGCGACTATTGGCTCGGATATGGTTGATGACTTGCCGCTAAAGAACGGGAGTATCTACTTTGTCACGTCTTTCAAACTGCATTGCAACTGCATTCTTTGCCTTTATCGCAATCGTAGCGGTTCTCGGTCCCACACAAGCTCGCGCTGAACCACCAGTCGATCCACAGCCTGCTCATTGGGTCACTGGCTACTATGTTGCCTACCAGCGCGATCTTTTGACACCTGACGAGATCGACTGGAACGGCCTGACGCATATCATCATGGCGCGGGTGCTCGCAAACGCTGACGGAACGCTCAACACCAACTTTGACTGGGATCCCACCAACGGCCCCGCCCTTGCCAGAGATGTTGCCTCCCGCGCCCACGCACATGGCAAAAAAGCCATCTTGATGCTCGGGGGTGATGACAACGGAGTGGCTATTCGTGCAGCGGTTGCCGACCACCGCGCCGCATTCATCGCCAATCTGGTCGCCGCCATGTCCGATCTGGGCTACGACGGCATTGATCTGGACTGGGAAAACAATATCGACTGGGATCTGTTCAAGCTCTTTGCTGCCGAACTGCGACAAGCCGCGCCACAGGCCATCCTCACACTTCCCGGTGGCCCACTCAATATGAACTACGACACCGTCGAGCCACGGCTGGTCGAGGTGATCACCCATATCGATCAGTTCAACCTCATGTCTTACTATCCCGCGACGGCGTGGGCCGGATCTGGCTGGTTGTCTTGGCACAACTCGCCCCTGTCCGGCGCCAAACCCGCTACCCCCGTCAGCATTGAAGACTCATTCAACCGCTACGTCACCGCTGGTATCCCCAGAAGAAAACTGGGTATGGGCGTCGGGTTTTACGTCACCTGCTACACCGGCAATATCACGGAACCAAATCAGAGCACCGAAAGCGGCGTCCAGATTCTCGGTGGTGACAACGAGTATCCGCTCTCGGAAATATACAGCGCCAACGGTGCCTATGACGAATCCATGCGCAGCTGGGATTCTGCAGCCCAGCAGCCCTACCTGAGCCTAACCCAAGCAGAACGCCACGGTTGCCGCTACGTCTCGATTGAAGATGAAGAGTCGCTCATCGCCAAAGGCACCTTCACCCGCGACAATGGCTATGGCGGCATCATCATCTGGACGATGAATCAGGGTCAGGTGCGCTCACATGCCACGCCAAACTTCCTCTTTGAAGCACTGCGCAAAGGCTTTATCGAACCTGATCTGGTACGCAACGTCGGCATCTCGGTGATGCAAGGTGATTTGTGGCTAGAGCGCAGCGCCACCCAACGCTTTAGCGCACTGGTCACCGGCACGACCGACAAAAGGGTTCAATGGTCCGTAACTACCCCAAATTGCGGCAGCATCGATGCAACAACAGGGCTTTACAGTGCCCCGTCCATAGATAGCAACTGCACCATCCAAGCGACCTCGCTGGTCGATACCAACGAGCACGCAACCGCGCAAATAACCGTCATCAATGCGACATGGGCACCGAAAATTAGCCTCTCCAGATTGGGTACCCATTGGCTGGAAGTGACGGCGATGGATGCGGATGTCGTCTCGATGTCTGTCGGCTTGGGCGACGGCAGTTCGTTTGCGCTCACACTGCAAGGGCGCGCATACGGCACAAACTATCCCATCTTCGTCACGAACTACGCCTTTCCCGAGAGCGGTGGCGATTACACCTTCTATGCCCAATCAAAGAACAATCGCAAAGCAAGTGCTGTGTTACACGTACCGCGGTGCGTTCACGGCGATGACGGGCTCTGCAGGACACTGACCACGCAATCCATTGGTACTATCAGCTTCAATCCGGCCACGCTCAAGGTCGCGGGTACTACAGTGGTCAGTGCGACTGCGGGCTCCGGGCTGGCGGTGACCTTCAGCTCAACCACGCCGACGATCTGCTCGGTCTCAGGCAACAACGTCACCGGTCTGCTGGCAGGAACCTGTACTGTTGCAGTCAACCAGTCGGGCAACGCCAGCTTCGCAGCTGCACCTCAAGTGACTCTGAACATTACAGTGAGTCAAAACTCACAAACCATTGGTCCTATCAGTTTCACACCAGCTACTTTGGCAGTTGGAGGCGCAACCACCGCAAACGCCACAGCCACGTCCGGTCTAGTTGTAACCTTTAGTAGCATTACGCCCACACGATGCGCGGTTTCTGGTGCCACGGTAATCGCCCTCGAAACAGGCACTTGCACTATTGCAGTAAATCAGGCCGGTGATGCCTCGTTCGCCGCTGCAGCACAAGTTACAAAAGACATCTCCATCACCCAAGCAAACGTCACTGATCTGATTGATCTCAGTGACGTCACGCAAATCGATGCAGGATCGCAATACACCTGCGCGGTAACTGCAGCAGGAGGCGTTAAGTGTTGGGGTTTGAACTCACATGGTCAGCTCGGAGATGGAACCAAGTCGTCAAGAGGTACGGCGACCAATGTAACTGGCCTTACGAGTGGCGTCGTTGCCGTTTCTGTTGGTCGTGGAAGTTCAGAAGTTAGCCATACCTGTGCGCTGACGACTTCTGGTGCGGTGAAATGCTGGGGCGCAAACGAGTCAGGACAGTTAGGGGATGGCACCACTGTCGAGCGGCTAACACCTGTTGATGTGGTTGGGTTGGGT
Organism: Rhodoferax sp.; assembly: GCF_018063565.1. Taxonomy (GTDB): domain Bacteria; phylum Pseudomonadota; class Gammaproteobacteria; order Burkholderiales; family Burkholderiaceae_C; genus Rhodoferax. The sequence goes on along the minus strand of NZ_JAGPBB010000087.1, from coordinate 1,844 downwards.
GGAGGTGTGGCGGCAGTTTCAAGTGGGGGCCAGCATACCTGTGCCGTCATGATCGGCGGCGACGTAAAGTGCTGGGGTGACAACACACTGGGTCAATTGGGTGACGGAACCCAAGTCCAGCGACTAACGCCAGTGAGTGTCGTCGGGCTGAATGCACCAATCCTCGCCATTTCGACCTCATTCAAGCACTCCTGTGCAATCAGTAACGTGGGAGGTGCCTTTTGCTGGGGCTCAAACGTATCGGGCGAGTTGGGCGATGGGACGACGGTCAGTCGATCCACACCGATCGGTGTTTCCAGTTTGGAAAATGGAACACAGACTATTAGTGCCGGTGGTGTTCCCTACAATGTCTACTGGCAAGGAGGACTTCAGACCTGCGCAGTCACGGCCGCGGGTGGGGTTAAGTGCTGGGGTGAAAATCAGGTCGGAGGTCACCTGACGCCTTATGAAGTTTCTGGACTTACAAGTGGTATTGCGAGCGTTTCCACTGGAGCGCTTGGTGGGTATTATTCTTTTGGTACCTTAGCTTGGGTTGAGTCGCATGCATGTGCCCTAAAAACCAATGGCAACGTAGCATGTTGGGGTGGTAACTCCGGCGGCCAACTGAGTTGCACCACTACTGCTAACCCTGTGTCGCCTGTAGAAGTTTCGGGTATCAACAGTCCTTCGAAGCAAGTATCTGCGGGCGGCAGCCACACTTGTGCCCTATCAGTTGGAGGCTTGGTGGAATGCTGGGGGGGTAAAGAAGGAAGTATCAGAGGATCTGCCATTGACCCGCCCGCATGCCAGCCAAGGTCTGTCACTGTGACTGCCTCAGGTCTGACGGTGCAACAGATTGCGTTTAGTGGTCCGACTTCTGTTCCGATTGCTGGATCAGCTGAAATCATGGCAACGGGTGGTGATTCCGGCAATCCAGTGATCTTCACCAGCGTCACGCCAAGTACATGTTCCATCACTGGTAGCGCGGTCAGCGGATTGACCGGTGGCCTGTGCATTGTTGCTGGAAATCAATTGGGCAACGATGTCTATGAACCAGCTGTTCAGGTACTGCATAAACTGAGGGTCGGCGATCCAATCGCTCAAGTGATTGCGTTTGGAGATATCCCACCAATTGCAGTAGGTGGTACCGGTAAACTTGTCGCATCCGCAAGTTCTGGACTACCCGTTACTTTCAGCTCAAATACACCGAGCATTTGTGCTGTTTCTGGTGATACTGTGTCTGGACTTGCTACCGGCATATGCACTATCGCAGCAGATCAGATGGGTGACCAAGTGTATGCGAGGGCAACACAAACGACAAAAGATATTTCAGTTTCGAAAACTGTCGATCAGAGTATCAGCTTTGGAGTTGCGCCAAGTGTTAGTGTTGGCGGCACTGGTACCGTGAGTGCCACGGCAACTTCAGGTTTGGCAGTAAGCTTCAGTAGCAGCACAGAGAGATACTGTACCGTCGCAGGCTCAATCGTCACCGGTGTCTCAGTTGGCACTTGCACCATTGTTGCAGACCAGGCCGGCAATGCAACCTACGCTCCAGCTCCCCAAGTGACACAAAACATAACAATTCAGCCTGCTGTTGTCGCATCCCCACACCGCCTCCTCAACCTAGCCACCCGAGGCAAGGTCGAAACCGTCGACAACGTCATGATCGCCGGCTTCATCATTCAGGGCAGCTCTGCCAAGAAAGTGCTGATCCGCGCCCGTGGCCCCTCTCTGGCTACTGCACCCTTCAATGTCCCCGGCACTCTGTCCGATCCGTTTCTCACCCTCTACAGTGGTGCCACGCCCATCGATTCCAACGATGACTTTGCCCTGCATGCCAATGCTGCTCAGATTCCGGCTGACTG
>NZ_JAGPBB010000018.1 GCF_018063565.1 Rhodoferax sp. | reverse complement strand
CGTGGTCTGGTCGAGGCCGGCCACCACATGAGCGAGAGCGAGATCTTCGGGTTGATCTTCGAGCCCGGCTTTTCTACCGCCGAAAAGGTGACCAACCTCTCGGGCCGGGGGGTGGGGCTGGACGTGGTCAAGCGCAACATTACCGCGCTGCGTGGCACGGTGGGCATCAGCAGCGAAGACGGCGTCGGCACTCGTGTCACCGTGCGCCTGCCGCTCACACTGGCCATCATCGACGGCTTTTTGGTGGGGGTCGACAAGGCGGTGTACGCCATTCCACTGGACATGATCGAAGAATGCATTGCCTTCTCGGCCGAGCCAGGGCACGACTACACCAATCTGCGGGGTCAGGTGCTGCCGTTTATCCGGGTGCGCGAGCTGTTCTCGGTGCCGGGCAAGCCGGCCAAGGGTGAAAACATTGTGGTGCTCAAACACGCCGGGCAAAAGGCCGGGCTGGTGGTGGACACCCTGCTGGGCGAGTTCCAGACGGTGATCAAACCACTGGGGCAGATGTTTGCGCAGAGCCAGTGCATCAGTGGCTCCACCATTCTGGGCAGTGGAGATGTGGCGCTGATTCTGGATGTGCCCTCACTGGTCCGCCAGGCGGTGGCCAAGGGCGGGCAGGGCATACAAGAGCATGCCGCGCTGGCCTAGCCAGCCCCTGCCTGACAGAAAGCAGCTATGAAGTTTAAAGCGATTAACCCAAGTGGATAAAGCGGTACAGGGATAAAAGGCTTGAAATCTCAAGCCAAAAGTCGGTTTCAGATAGTGATCTAAACAGTTTCTAAAGGGGTTTGACATGTTTGCAAATATGAAGATTGGCCTGCGTTTGACGCTGGGTTTTGCCGTCGTGCTGATACTGATGGCGGCGCTGGCAGTGGTGGGCATCAACGGGATGTCCAGTGTCCAGGGACGTCTCGATGAGATCGTCAAGGACAACATGTACAAGATCGATCTCAATAACAAAATGGCTACTGAGCTGAACAACGTTCAGCGCATGATCCGCACTCTGATGCTGGTCAAAGACCCGGCGGCACAAAACGCCCAGCGCCAGGCCATCGACAAGTCTCGGGCTGCTTACAACGAAGCCTTTGAGGAACTCAGCAAAACACCCGCCAGCGAAAAAGGCAAGGCCATGCGTGCCAAGATCAAAGACGCGGCACAGGTGGTTCGCCCGCTGAACGACAAGGTTGTTGAGCTAGGTACGACTGGAAAATCTGAGGAAGCCATTGCCCTGCTGATGGGCGAGGCCCGTCCGGCAGCCGCCAAATGGCAAGCTGCCCTGGACGAGAACATTGCGTTCCAGGAAGAAGGCACCAAGGCCGACTATCTGGCGGCACAGGCGGCTTATGAGTCAGCCAACCGGCTGATGCTGACCCTGGCAGGCGTGGCGATTGTCTTGGGCGCATTGATTGCCTGGGTGTTGACCCGTTCCATCGTTCGCCCGGTGAATGAAGCCCTGACGGTCGCCAATCGCCTGTCCGAGGGCGACCTGACCGTGCGCATTGACAACCCGTCCAAAGACGAAACCGGCCAGATGTTGCAAGCCATGAGCAACATGATCACCAAGCTCGGCCAGGTGGTGACCGATGTGAACGGCGGCGCACAAGCCCTGGCCAGCGCCTCCGAAGAGGTGAGCGCCACCGCACAAAGCCTGTCGCAAGCGGCCAGCGAACAAGCCGCCGGTGTGGAAGAAACCAGTGCCAGCATTGAACAGATGACATCGAGCATTGCGCAGAACACCGAAAACGCCAAGATCACCGACGGCATGGCCAGCAAAGCTGCCAAAGACGCCGCCGATGGTGGTGAGGCCGTGAACGCCACGGTCGAGGCCATGAAACAGATTGCCAAGAAGATCGGCATCATTGACGATATCGCCGCTCAGACCAACCTGCTGGCGCTAAACGCTGCGATTGAAGCCGCCCGAGCCGGTGAGCATGGCAAGGGTTTTGCCGTGGTGGCTGCCGAAGTGCGCAAACTGGCCGAACGCAGCCAGGTGGCCGCGCAAGAGATTGGCGAAGTGGCAGGCAACAGTGTGGAACTGGCCGAAAAAGCTGGCCGCCTGCTGGCCGAGATCGTGCCCAATATCCGCAAGACCAGCGACCTGGTGCAGGAGATCACGGCGGCATCCACCGAGCAAAGCAGTGGCGTAGGCCAGATCAACTCGGCCGTAAGTCAGCTCAACACCACCACGCAGCAGAACGCCAGCAGCTCGGAAGAACTGGCCGCGACCAGTGAAGAGATGAGCAGCCAGGCTGAGCAACTGCAACAAACCATGTCGTTCTTCAAGCTGGACAGTGCATCGCTTGGCGGTGGAGGCAGCTTTGCTGTGCACAAGAGCACCGCCAGCAGCAAGAAATCGGCAGCCAAGGCCGCCAAAGTTAAACCGGTACCCAAGGTGGTGGCATCCGCACCCGCCGCCGAGTTGGACGAGTCCCAGTTCACCAAGTTCTAAAGGAGTCTGCCATGACTGCTCTGGTGAAAACCGACAAGAAGCTGCTGCCGGCGCTGGCTGCCACGCAGGCTGCGGTGGAAGAAAAACAGTACCTGACGTTCATGTTGGGTGGTGAGATGTTCTCGATCAACATCCTGTGCATCAAGGAAATCATCTGGTACGCCAACCTGACCGAGGTGCCGATGATGCCCGAGTGCATTCGCGGCGTCATCAACCTGCGCGGTGCCGTTGTGCCGGTAATGGACCTCTCAAGCCGCTTTGGCAAGCCGTCCACCCCGGTGACCAAGAGCACCTGCATTGTCATCATCGAGGTGGAAACACAAAACGAGGGTGAGCGCCAGAACATGGGTCTGGTGGTGGACTCGGTGCAGGCGGTGCTGGAAATCGCCTCGAGCGAAATCGAACAGGCGCCCAGTTTTGGCGCCAAGATCAGGCCCGACTTCATTGAGGGTATCGGCAAGGTCAACGGCAAATTTGTGATCCTGCTCAACGTCAACCGGGTGTTGTCGATGGAAGAAATCGGGCAGATGGGCCAGGTGGCGGCATCGGCCCAAACCACGGGCGGGACCTGATCCGTCTCGGGCAGGCCGCGGCAGGCGGTGTCATTCACCCAACTCACTGGAGATAAAAATGGGCAACACAATGAAATTAGGAGTCAGGCTGGGGCTGGGGTTTGCTGCCGTGCTGGCGTTGACTGTGATCATGGCCGTGGTCAGCTATGTGCGGTTGGCAGGGCTGAACGCCGAAATCGAGAACATGGTCACCGACAAGTTCCCCAAGACAGTCATGGCCAATGATGCGGTGGATCAGATCAACATCACCGCGCGGGCCATTCGCAATGCCATGCTGGTCAAGTCGCCAGACGAGGCAAAAAAGGAGATTGACCGGCTCATGGAGGCCCGCCAGAAAACCGGTGAAATATTTGACAAGCTTGACAAGCTGATCACCTCAGAAGCGGGCCGGGCTGTTTTTGCGAAAGCCATGGAGGCGCGCCGACTGGCCTTGGTTGATCAAAACCAGGTGCTGGAGTTGTACAAGGCGGGCAAAAAAGACGAGGCGGTAGAAGTTCTGATGACGAAGGTGCGCAAGTCTCAGGGTGATTACCTTAAAGCGGTGGGTGATCTGATCACGTTCCAGGCAGATTTGATGGCCAAGTCTGGCGCAGAAGCTGATGCCCAGGCGGAGGGTGGTCAACGGCTGATGCTGATTCTGGGCGCAGTGGCCGCTGTGTTGTCAGTTGCCACAGCATGGTGGATCATTCGCAGCGTGTTGAAACAGCTGGGTGGCGAGCCCGACTACGCTCGTGATATGGTGACGCGGCTCTCCCAGGGCGACCTGACCATGAAGCTGGTTACACATCCCAAAGACAACTCCAGTCTGCTGTTTGCCATGAAAACCATGATTGGCAAGCTCAGCCAGGTGGTGACCGACGTCAACAGTGGTGCCCAGGCCCTGGCCAGCGCCTCTGAAGAGGTGAGCGCTACCGCCCAAAGCCTGAGCCAGGCTGCCAGCGAACAAGCTGCCGGCGTGGAAGAAACCAGTGCCAGCATTGAACAGATGACTTCCAGCATTGCGCAGAACACCGAAAACGCCAAGATCACCGATGGCATGGCCAGCAAAGCCGCCAAAGACGCGGTGGACGGTGGCGAGGCGGTGAATGCCACGGTCGAGGCCATGAAACAGATCGCCAAGAAGATCGGCATCATTGACGACATCGCCGCGCAGACCAACCTGCTGGCCCTGAACGCCGCCATTGAAGCGGCCCGGGCTGGCGAACATGGCAAGGGCTTTGCCGTGGTGGCCGCCGAAGTGCGCAAACTGGCCGAACGCAGTCAGGTCGCCGCGCAGGAGATTGGCGAGGTGGCCAGCAACAGCGTGGGCCTGGCAGAAAAAGCGGGTCGATTGCTGGCCGAGATCGTACCCAATATCCGCAAGACCAGTGATCTGGTGCAGGAGATTACGGCGGCATCCACTGAGCAAAGCAGCGGCGTGGGCCAGATCAACTCGGCGGTGAGCCAGCTCAACACCACCACGCAGCAGAACGCCAGCAGCTCTGAAGAGCTGGCGGCCACGTCTGAAGAGATGAGCAGCCAGGCCGAGCAACTGCAGCAAACCATGATGTTTTTCAAGCTTTGATGAGTGTTTCTAGCTGCGAGAGCATGGTGAAAATGTAGGTGTCAATACCCATGAAACATGGGCCGATGCCCAAAAGACACCTCGTCAATGAAGTCAGGAGTTGTTTGTGCAGGTTACGTCGATCTCTGATGCCGAGTTTGCGCAGTTTCAGCGTTTCATTTTCGACGCCGCCGGTATATCCATGGCCGACGCCAAGAAAGCACTGGTCACGGGGCGGCTCAACAAACGCCTGGCGGCGCACCAATTGGCGAGTTTCGGCGACTATTTTCGTCTGCTGTCGTCCGGCAAACACCCACAAGAGGTGCAGATGGCGGTGGACTTGCTCACCACCAACGAGACCTACTTCTTTCGGGAAAACAAGCATTTTGATTTTCTGAGGGTGCAGGCCATCAAGGCGCGCAACGCGTCGCAGCCGTATCGGGTCTGGAGTGCTGCAAGTTCAAGTGGTGAAGAGGCCTACAGCATCGCCATGGTGCTGGCCGACTGCATGCAGACCACGCCGTGGGACATTGTGGGCACCGACATCAGCACCCGTGTGCTTGAAGGCGCGCGCCGTGCGCTGTATTCCATGGAGCGGGGTCGACATATCCCGCCCGAGTTTCTCAAGCGCTATTGCCGCAAAGGGACCGGCCAGTACGACGGTACCCTGTTGGTGAATCAGGACTTGCGGCAAAAAGTAACATTCCGCCATGCCAACCTCAATACCGCGCTGCCAGAGATGGGCCGGTTTGACATCGTGTTCTTGCGCAATGTGATGATTTATTTCAATAACGAAACCAAACGCCAGGTGGTGGCGCGGGTCATTGCCACCATCAAACCGGGCGGCTATTTTTTCATCGGCCACTCCGAGAGTCTCAACGACATCAGCACCGCGGTGCAGATGGTGGCACCGTCGATTTACCAGAAACCGGGCTGATATGGTGCGCATCCCTGAACTGATGGACATCTTTTTGTCGCCAGGCGAGCTGTTTGTGGGCGACGCGGGCTTCCAGATTCGCACCATTTTGGGTTCGTGTGTGTCGATCACGCTTTGGCACCCGATTTTGCGCATTGGCGGCATGTCGCATTTTTTGTTGCCGACCCGTGGCGCAGCCAAAGGACCAGAAGGGCTGGACGGGCGTTACGGCGACGAGGCGCTGGAGCTGATGTTTGCCGACCTCAACGCGCATGGCGCGAACCCCTTGTTATGCGAGGCCAAGGTGTTTGGCGGCGGCAACATGTTTCCGGGCAACCAGCATGCGCGCGGGCATCAGAACATTGGTGTGTCCGTGGGGCGGCGCAACGGTGAGGCAGCGCGCGCACTGCTGCAGCACCATGGCATCAAGCTGGTGACCGAGAGCCTGTTTGGCATCGGGCACCGCCAGATTATTTTTGATGTCAGCAAGGGTGACGTCTGGTCGCGCCAGGTGCGGCCGTCGTCCGTCGAGATCGATGCTGAAACTTCGGCACAAGGAAAATGATATGAGTCGAATCAAGGTCATGGTGGTGGATGATTCTGCGGTTGTGCGGCAGGTGGTGGCCGGTTTGCTGGCCGCTGACCCCGATATCGAGGTGATCGCGGCCGTGGCCGACCCCATTTTGGCGATTGCCCGCATGAAGGTGCAGTGGCCCGACGTGATCGTGCTCGACATCGAGATGCCACGCATGGACGGCATTACTTTTCTCAAGAAGGTGATGGCCGAAAAGCCGACGCCGGTGGTGATCTGCTCCACGCTGGTGGAAGCGGGGGCGCAAACCTCCATGGCGGCGCTGGCTGCGGGTGCCGTGGCCATCATCGCCAAACCCAAGGTAGGCTTGAAGCAGTTTCTTGAGGATGCCTCCGAAGACGTGGTGGGGGCGGTCAAAGCCGCGGCGCATGCCAACGTCAAAGTGTTGCGCGCCAGTGCCAAAAACACGGCGGATGTGATTCTGAGCGCCGCCGACAAACATTCGGCCATGATCCAGACCACCGAGCGGGTGGTGGCCCTGGGCACTTCCACCGGGGGGACCCAGGCGCTGGAAGTGGTGCTGACCGCACTGCCACGGGTGACGCCCGGCATCGTGATCGTGCAGCACATGCCTGAAAAATTTACTGCGGCCTTTGCCGAGCGCCTCAACAGCCTGTGCCAGATCGAGGTGAAAGAGGCGCAGAACAACGACCGCGTCATCAATAGCCGGGCCCTGATCGCACCGGGTGGCAAACACATGCTGCTGCGCCGCACCGGTGCCCAGTATTACGTCGAGGTGATGGACGGCCCGCTGGTGAACCGGCACCGCCCGTCGGTGGACGTGCTGTTCAGGTCGGTGGCCAAATGTGCCGGTGCCAACGCGCTGGGTGTGATCATGACCGGCATGGGCGACGATGGTGCCGCCGGTCTGCTCGAGATGCGCAAGGCAGGTGCGCACACGGTGGGGCAGGACGAGGCCAGTTGTGTGGTCTACGGCATGCCCAAAGAAGCCGTCAAACGCGGTGGAGTGGAAAAGTCCGTGCCCCTGAACATGATCGGGCGCGAGATCATGCAGCAGCTCTCGGGCGTGATGGTTCGGTAGGCTGTTGTGGCATGCCCACAAAGGCATCGCCGGGCGGTATATAGTGGTCGGCTTAATTGTTGGAGTAACGCACATGAGTATTGACTGGAAAGACAGCTACAAGATTGGTGATCCGGACGTGGATGCGCAGCATGAGCATTTGTTTGATCTGACCAATCAGTTCATTGCTGCCGACGGCCTGGGTGCCATGCGTGCCCTGATGATCCTGCTGTACAAGCACACCCGCGAGCATTTTGAAAAAGAGGAACAACTGATGCGCACGGTCGGCTTTCCGGGGCTGGCGCAGCACCAGGAGCATCACAACAAGCTGCTGTGCCGTTTGAGTGAGCTGAGCATGGACGTGGGCAAGGGATACATGAACAAGCCCGCCATCGTTGGTTTGATGACGGACTGGGCGACCAAGCACATTCCGCTCGAAGACGCGCTGGTCGTGGCGCACCTGCAGAAGCAGCCCGGCTGAACCAGGCCGTGGCGCGCGGTGGACTGGATCGACACCCATTGCCACCTTGATGCACATGAATTTGGTGGCCTAGCCCATACGGTGCGGGAGCTTGCAGCTACACAAGGTGTAGCGAAATGCGTGCTGCCGGCGGTGGAACCCGGCAATTTTGATGCGGTCCGCACGCTCGCTCACGCCTTTGGCGACGGCTATTGCCTGGGCATTCACCCGCTGTATGTGGCGCAGGCCAGCGAGCAGGCGCTGGCGCAGCTGGCCGACGCACTTGCCCTGCACCATGGCGATCCTCACCTGGTGGCGGTGGGCGAGATTGGCCTGGACTATTTTGTTTCTGAGTTACGCCAGCCCCCCTTGCGTGAGCGGCAAATGCATTTTTTTGTCGAACAGCTCAAGCTTGCGCGTTTGCACGATTTGCCAGTGGTGCTGCATTCACGCCGAGCGGTGGATGCCGTGCAGCTGGCGCTGCGAACGACCGTTGGGCGAACCGGACCCTGGCATGGCATTGCGCATGCCTTCAATGGCAGCCTGCAGCAGGCAAACGGCTTGATCGGGCTGGGTCTGAAGTTGGGCTTTGGCGGTGCGCTGACCTATCCGCGCGCCTTGCAGCTGCGTCGCCTGGCCAGCGAGCTGCCCTTGAGCGCGCTGGTGCTGGAAACCGACGCACCCGACATGGCGCCGCAGTGGTTGTATGTCAACGCCGAGCAGCGCGCGGCAGGCCTGGTGCAGTCGCCCAATTCCCCGGTAGAACTGCCCCGCATTGGTGCCGAGCTGGCTGAACTGCGTGGCATCAGCGTGGCCGATCTGGCGCAGGCGACTTGCCAAAATGCGTTGGATGCGCTGCCACGGCTCAGTCGGTTACCCGCTGCATCATGATCATGTTCATCTCCTTGGCACCGATGGTGCGTGCCACCGAATCGTTGCACAGGTGAACATTCAAGGCCGCATTGGCGCGAACAGCGTCGTTACTCTGCTGTTTGGCATTCAACGCGTTCCATGCCAGCGCAGCAGCTTGTTCACAGGGGAAGGAGCGAATGTGGCGCTTGATGCCAGCAATCGTGCCATGAACCTCCCCGGATGGATCGATGTTGTTGCCCCAGAGCTGGTAGACATTGATGCTGTCCTGGCAGGCGGCAATGCCAGGCCCGCCAGAAAACAGCGGATCGTCTTTGTCGAGTGCCGCGTCGCCGACACAAAGGTAGCGACCGCTCAGGCCGAGTTGGGTGTAAAGGCCGTTGGCAACCATCAGGGCAATCTTGCCACCTGAACTGAAGCCGCGGATCAGAACGCGGTCGATACGTATACCTTGCCGTTTCATGCGTCCGGTCTCGCCGAGCACCTCACGCACGACTTTGTCGCGTGCGAGGTAGTGGGTTGTGTAGTCGAAGGTTTTAAGCGGGTGGTGCGTGCGCAGGTATTGCGCCGTGTTGACACGCTGCGCCAGCGCGGTCAGCGCGGTGTTGTCGCTGGTGACGGTCCCCCCTTCGAAACTCATGCAGATGTCTTGCTTGAGTGAGTCGGTGTCTTCGATGATCAGCCGACCGGTGCGCTGCTTGCTGTTGAGCCACTCCAGGTCCATTTTGCGGATCGTGCCGGTTCCGACAATCTTGTCGGCAACGGTCTGGCCGGGCCCAAAGATGCGCCGCTTGTTCTTGTAGGCGGCCACTGCATTGGCCGTGTCTTCGCCGTACTCCTGTTTGTTGAGTTCGGTGGCGCTGATGTTGGCCTGGTCCAAGTCCTGAAGCGCTTGCTGAATGGCTCTGACGTGGGGGCCTCGCTCGCGCGGGGACTTCAGCATCACATGAGCCACATCGCGCTCGGCGCAGTCTTGTAGCCGGGCAATGTCTTTGAACAATTCGGATTGGAGCATGCCCATGGGGTTGTCCTGTGAAGAGGTGGCGAAGTTCCGCGACTTTATCGGTAAACGCCAAAGTGCGTTGGCCAACCCATCGGCTGCACACATTGTGCTACCTCAGAAATCGATCACGGCTCCGGCACTGACCGCCTGGACCCCAACCGCAAGGCTGCCAGCTGGGCGCGCGAGGGGCGCGATGAATAGCAGTGATCTCCAGCCCTGTTTCAGGGTATGTAGACCTCGTCGTGACCCATGCACTCAGGTGGCTGGCCGTAGCCGGTTGAGCGGACCTTCTGGTCCTGCGTCAACTCAATCTGAAACCATTGGCAGGCATAGTTGTCGTAGCGGTAACTCCACACTTGACCGCGCGAACGCGCCAATCCCTGTACCTCGCCGGGCGGACCGAGCCGATGGCGAACCTCGTCTTGGGGCATGTCCGGGGTGATGGCATTGAAGTTGGCCTCGGTCAAGACCTGCTCGACCCGGATCACCTGACCTGCCGCATCCACATCGACAAACCAGGTGTGCTTTCCGTACGGTCCTCTGGGAAACTGCAGTCGAGTGCCGTTGGCTGTTGGCAGCACCGCGCCAGGTGAACCCATCCGGGCCAGCAGCGCGTCCCGGTTCATGCCGATTGCCTGGTCGGGTGGCGCATAACTGCTGCATCCAACCAGAACGGGCAATGCAAGAATCCAACTCAAGAGAAAGCGAAATTTCATCTGAAGTCAACCGTTTGTGTGTGCTGCGCATTTTGCATGGAGGAGCCACTATAACCACCCGCGCTTGAGGCGCCAATGGACAGGCATCCAGGGGTCAAATCCTGCATCGTCCGGTTGATAACAGACGCCGGTTGACCACAGGATTGCCCACAATCGTCTATGCTGGCAGCATGAACCCCATCCCCTGGTTACTTCAATTGCTGAAAAATGCTGCCAGTGTGCTGATTGCGCTGCTGGTGCTGTTTGAAGAGTGGGGTTGGGAGCCGCTCAAGAAACTGCTGGCGTGGGTGTCGAGGCTGCCGCTGCTGCGGCAGCTGGAGCGCTGGATTGTGTCTTTGCCGCCTTATGCCGCCCTGGCGGTTTTGCTGGTGCCCAGCCTGCTGCTGTTGCCGGTGAAGCTGTTGGCACTTTGGCTGATGGCCAGGGGCATGGTGTTGGCCGGCGGCATGGTGATCGTGGCGGCCAAACTGGCGGGCACGGCGCTGGTGGCCTACCTGTTCGGGCTGACGCAACCGGCCTTGATGCGGCTGGCCTGGTTCGAGCGCATCTACCACCGCTGGACCGGCTGGAAGACTTACTGGCTGGCGCAGGTGCGTCAGTCCTGGGTCTGGCGAGTTGGAAGAGTGTTCAAGCGGCGCCTGCGTGACCGCTGGCAACGTTGGCGCACGGCCTGGGGACTGGGTCGATAGTCCGCATCGCAGGCTCTGCACGCAATCAAAAAGGGGGTGACGAGCCTTGACCCCGGCACTGGCTCCACAGTTAGGGCTGCTTGGTTCCCCACCTGACCCGGTTGGCCGCTTTACCATGCGGGAAGGCCCGTCGGGGTGCATTGTAGCCACAGCGTCGGGCTGACCCGGCCCTTAGAATCGCGGCCATGTCTTACCTCGTGCTCGCCCGCAAGTACCGCCCCCGCAATTTCTCCGAGATGGTTGGGCAGGACCATGTGGTGCAAGCCCTGAGCAACGCGCTGACCAGCCAGCGCCTGCACCATGCCTACCTGTTTACCGGCACGCGCGGGGTGGGCAAGACCACGGTGTCGCGTATTCTGGCCAAGTCGCTCAACTGCCAGGGCGCGGACGGCAGTGGTGGCATTACCGCAACACCCTGCGGCGTATGCCAGGCCTGCACCGACATCGACAGCGGCCGGTTTGTCGATTACACCGAACTCGATGCGGCCTCCAACCGCGGTGTTGACGAGGTTCAGACCTTGCTGGAACAGGCGGTCTACAAACCGGTGCAGGGGCGCTTCAAGGTCTTCATGATCGACGAAGTGCACATGCTGACCAACACGGCGTTCAACGCCATGTTGAAAACGCTGGAGGAGCCGCCCGACTACCTCAAGTTTGTGCTGGCCACCACCGACCCGCAAAAGGTGCCGGTCACGGTATTGAGCCGCTGCTTGCAGTTCAATCTGCGTCCGATGGCGCCTGAAACCATCCGCGAACATCTGCAACGCGTGCTGCTGGCCGAGCAGGTGCAAGCCGATACCCAGTCGCTCAAGCTTCTGGCACGGGCAGCGCGTGGCTCCATGCGCGACGCCTTGAGCCTGACCGATCAGGCCATTGCCTTTGGTGCGGGAACACTGGGGGAGCTGACGGTGCGACAGATGCTGGGCAGTGTGGACCGCAGTTATGTGTTTCGTCTGCTGGATGCGTTGGCCACGGCCGATGGCAAAACGGTGGTCGAAACCTCCGAGGCGCTGCGTCTGAATGGTTTGAGTGCGGCCTCAACCCTCGAAGAAATGAGCGCCGTGCTGCAGCGCATGGCGGTGATCCAGGCGGTGCCAGCGCTGGCCGGCGAAGATGACAATGACCCCGAGCACGCCGAGCTGCTGCGCCTGGCGGCGCTGATGCCGCCGGACGAAACCCAGTTGCTCTACAGCCTGTGCCTGCACGGGCGTGGTGAACTCGGTCTGGCACCTGATGAATATGCGGCCTTGACCATGGTGCTGTTGCGCTTGCTGGCGTTCAAGCCCGGGCAGCCGGTCGCGGCGGCGGAAAAAAAAACTCTGAAACCGGCGGCTTCGGCCATTGAGCGCGCGCCGGTGGCGGCAGCTTCCAAGCCGGCGCCTCCACCTGTTTTTGAACAAAAATCGGCTCCAGCGCACACCCAGACTGATGAAGATGCTATAAAAAAAGATGGCAACGTGGTGCTGCCAGCGGGCCAGCGTTTACCGGTTCTGGACCGGCCAGGGCCAGTTGGCGGGGTCGCCGCTGTGCCCGGGACGCCGGTCCCGCGTCTGGCGGGGGGGGCCATGCCGGCGGCCCAGACGTCCATCGAGGCGGTGCAGGTCAGGGTGCAAGCGGACTCGTTGCGTGATGGAGTGGCCGCTGCCGCAGCCGTGCAAACCCTGAGCCCGAGCGCCGAGGGTGATTTCTGGCACGCCACCGTGCAGGCACTGATTGCCAGCGAGGCGATTGCCGCCATGGTGCGCGAGCTGGCGCTGCAGTCGCAACTGGTGGCGCGCGACACCGACCAGTGGCTGCTGCGGGTGGAGCGCGAGTCGCTCAACCAGAGTGGCAGCCGCGAACGATTGGCGGGTGCGTTGGCCCATGCGGGTTACCCGGTGCGTCTGGTGATCGAGGTGGGCCGGGTCAGCGACAGCCCCGCCCGGCGCAATGCCGCGGCGGCAGCGCAGCGCCAGTTGACGGCCGAGAAAATCGTCTTTGATGACCCGTTCGTGCAAACCATGATGCGTGATTTTGGGGCGAAAATCGTCCCCGGCAGTATCAAGCCGCTTTAGCGCTGCGCTGGCGCGGACTTGGGTGCAACACATCTGATCAATTAACTCCAAGGAATTCCATGTTCAACAAAGGACAACTCGCTGGCCTGATGAAGCAGGCGCAGGCGATGCAGGACAACATGAAAAAGGCCCAGGACGAACTGGGCAACATCGAGGTCATGGGCGAATCGGGTGCGGGACTGGTCAAGGTGACCATGACCTGCAAGCACGAAGTGCGCCGCGTCACCATCGACCCCAGCCTGCTGGCCGACGACAAAGACATGCTTGAGGACCTGGTGGCGGCGGCGTTCAATGCCGCCGTGCGCAAGGCGGAAGACACGTCGACCGAGAAGATGGGCAAGATCACCGCCGGTATGCCGGGGTTGCCCGGCGGCATGAAGTTCCCGTTCTGAACTTTTGCAGCCCGGTGCACGCAGGTCTGCATGTCTGACATCAATGCGCTGGAGGCGCTGATCCAGTCGCTGCGTTGCCTGCCAGGGGTGGGGGTCAAGTCGGCGCAGCGCATGGCCTTTCATTTGCTGCAACACAACCGGGGTGGTGCCATGGCGCTGTCGCGGGCGCTGGCGCAGGCGGCCCAGCACATCCAGCACTGCGAGCGTTGCCACACCTTCACCGAACACAGCGTTTGCGACACCTGTCTGGACCCGCGCCGTGATGCCAGCAAACTGTGTGTGGTGGAAACGCCGGCCGATCAGTCGGCGCTGGAGCGCACCGGTGCGTACAAGGGGCTTTACTTTGTCCTGATGGGCAAACTCAGCCCGCTCGATGGCATCGGTCCCAAAGACATTGGGCTGAAAAAGCTGTTTGACCGTGCGCTGGACGGCACGGTGCAGGAGCTGATTCTGGCCACCAACTTCACCGCGGAGGGTGAGGCCACGGCCCATGTGATCAGCGAGGGGCTCAAGTCGCGCGGCCTGCAGCTGACCCGACTGGCCCGTGGCGTGCCGGTGGGCAGTGAGCTGGAGTATGTCGACCTGGGCACCATTGCCCACGCGCTGGTCGACCGGCGCTGACGCCGCTGCGTCCGCGCCTATTGGCGCGCGGCGCTTTTCTTTTTGCCTGCCGGAATTTTCTTGGTGGGGGACGCGGATTTGCCGGCTGCCCCTTTGCCGCTGGTGCGTGCAGTTTTTGCCGACGAGCTGGCCCGCCCGGTCAGGTAAAGTGTCACTTTCTGGCCTGGTTTGAAGGACGCGCCCTCGCTGATATGGTTCCAGTCGGCCAGCGCCGCCACACTGACGCCATATTTTTTGGCCAGACTGGCCACCGTGTCTTTCTTGCCTGCCTTGACGGTCTGTTGGCGCAACACCACCTCGGGTGCCAGCGACAGTTGAGCATGATCGGCCACGTGTTCGCTGACATCCGTGTTCAAGCCGTTGCCACGCCTGACCAGCAGCGTAGACCCGGCGCGGATCAGCATCCGCGGTGGAATGGCATTGACCGCGCGCAATTCGGCCTCGCTCATGTCAAATCGCCGGGCTGCATCGGCTGGCTTCAGTGCGGTGGGTGCGACCCATGCGGTCCAGCTGGCCAGCCGTCCTCCAGTGTAGGCCTCCAGATTGCGCTGAAACAAGGTTGCGTTGTCCCACGGCAGCAGGATCTGTGGCGTGCCAGCGGCCAGCAGCAAGGGTTTGGAGGCCGACGGGTTGAGCGCCCGGAAATCGGCCAGCGACACCTCGGCCAGCTTGGCTGCCACGGCCACGTCGATGTCACGCCGGATATCGACGGTCTGGAAAAATGGGTGATTGCCAATCACCGGCAACTGCACGTTGAGCGCCTCGGGTGCGGCCACGATGTTCTTGATGGCCTGCAGCTTGGGCACGTAAAAACGCGTTTCCATCGGCATTTTGAGGTCGGTGTAACCGGTGCTCAGGCCGAGCTTCTGGTTTTTGGCAATGGCGCGCATGACACTGCCTTCACCCCAGTTATAGGCTGCCAGCGCCAGATGCCAGTCGCCAAACATGTCGTGCAGTTTTTGCAGGTAGTCCAGCGCGGCTCGCGTGGAGGCCAGCACGTCACGCCGGTCATCGCGAAACATGTTCTGTTTGAGCTCAAAGGTGCGACCGGTGGCCGGCATGAATTGCCACATGCCGGCGGCCTTGGCGCTGGACACCGCCTCCGGATTGAAAGCGCTCTCCACAAAGGGCAGCAGCGCCAGCTCGGTCGGCATGTTGCGCCGCTCCAGCTCCTCCACCACATGGAACAGGTACTTGCGGCCCCGCTCGGTCATGCGCTGGATGTAGTCGGGGCGTGTCTTGTACCACTGCTCGCGGTCGCGAACCAGCTCACCTTGCAGGTCGGGCATGGCAAAACCGCGGCGGATACGGTCCCAGATGTCAGCCGGCGGCACCAGCGCATGCACCGCCCAGGCATCCACCGGTGCCGCTGAAAGGGGTCTAAGCCCGCCGCTGGGGTACACCGGGGGCCTCAGGGTCGGCGCGCTGACGCCCGGCGGTGCCAGCGTGATCTCTGAGGGTTTGACCGGCGCACTGGCGCTGCTGGCCGGAGGTTTTGCCGGTGGTGCCGACGGCGGTGCGGCACAACCGGCCAGCCACAGTGTTGCCACCAGTGGCCAAAGGAGGGACAAATGTTTCAAAACTGGTTTTTCCAAGTTCGCAACGCGGCAAAAGTGCTGACCGGGTCGCACGCGCTGGCATCCAACTGCCGGATGCGGGTGATCACGGCGTCGATGTGGGTACGCAAGAAAGGATTGATGGCTTTTTCAAGTCCGATCGACGAAGGCAGGGTGGGCAGGTTCTGCTCACGCAACTGGCTGACCTGGACCTGGTAAGAAATCAGGGCCTGGTTTTCCGGCTCCACGGTGCGCGCAAAGACCAGGCCGCTGGCGGTGTACTCGTGAGCGCAGCAGACCCGTGTGACATCGGGCAGCGCCGCCAGCCGGCTCAAGGACTGCAGCATTTGCGCGGGCGTGCCCTCAAACAGGCGTCCGCAGCCGGCGCTGAACAAAGTGTCGCCGCAGAACAGAATGGGGTCCTGCCCGGGGGGCTGCACCACGTAGGCGATGTGCCCAGCTGTATGGCCTGGCACCTCCAGCACCGCAAACGTCAGACCCAGCACTTGCACAGTGTCACCGTCGGCAAGCCGGGTCAGAGGCTCGGGCATACGCTCCTGGTGCGGGCCATACACGGCGGCACCGGTGGCCGCGCGCAGCGCGCTAACCCCTGCCGTGTGATCGCCGTGGTGGTGCGTGACTAGAATCGCCTGCAGCTTGAGTCCGTGCTGCTGCAGTGCCTCAAATACGGCCTCGGCATCGCCGGGGTCCACCACCACGGCGGCTTGACCGTCGTGCAGCATCCAGATGTAGTTGTCGTTGAAAGCAGGTAGTGGAATTAAGTTCATGAGCGGTCAAATTATAGGGATGCCCCCATGGCTGGCCAGCCCGCCGGGCCAGTACCTGCTGGCGTGGGAGCGTGCGCAGCTGGCAGATACGGTGGCCAATGTGTTTGGTTATCACGCGCTGCAGTTGGGGTTGCCGGAGCTGGACGCGCTGGAGAGCAACCGTATGCCACATCGCTGGCTGGCCACAGAAACCCCGCTTGGCGATGACGTGGCCGGGCTGCCTGGTGCGGCGCGGGCGGCCCTGGTGACTGACTTTTCAGCTTTGCCGTTTCCGGCCAATAGCCTGGACCTGCTGGTGCTGCCACACGCGCTGGAGCTCAGCCGTGACCCACATGGGGCGCTGCGCGAGGTGGCGCGGGTGCTGGTGCCCGACGGGCGGGTGGTGATTTGCGGCTTTAACCCGATGAGTCTGTGGGGCTTGCGCCAAAGGCGCGGTCACCTGTATCGACGGCTGGGCCTGGACCGGCTGTTTTTGCCTGAGGCGGGCGAGTTCATTGGCTATTTGCGCTTGCGCGACTGGCTGCGCTTGCTGGACCTCGAAATTGAATCGGGTCGCTTTGGCTGCTGGCGACCGGCCTTTGCCAGTGCCGGGTGGTTGCAGCGGTTTGCCTGGATGGACACCGCCGGGGCGCGCTGGTGGCCGATACTGGGTGCCACCTACATGGTGGTGGCGGTCAAGCGGGTCCGCGGCATGACGCTGCTCTCGCCGGGCTGGAAAACCTCCGGCTGGCTGCAGAATTCTCAGGTATCTGTCGCTAACAGCACCGGTGGCTCAAGGGCTGGACGGCAAGAAGTGCAGCAAACTGAATGAAGAGGATCATCTTGTGAATGTGGTTGAGATCTACACCGACGGTGCCTGCAAGGGCAACCCCGGGCCGGGCGGCTGGGGTGCCTTGCTGACGTCAACGCAATCCCGCAAGGAGCTCTATGGCGGTGAAGCGGGTACCACCAACAACCGCATGGAGATGCAGGCGGTGATCGAGGCACTGTCTGCGCTGAAGCGCCCGTGCAAGGTGTTGCTGCACGTTGACAGCCAGTACGTGCTCAAGGGTATGACCGAATGGCTACCCGGCTGGAAAGCGCGCGGCTGGAAGACCGCGGCCAAGGAGCCGGTGAAAAACGTCGACCTGTGGCAGCGACTGGATGCACTGGTGCAGACCGGCGGACACCAGATCGAATGGCGCTGGGTGCGCGGTCACAACGGCGACGCAGGCAATGAGCGTGCCGACCAACTGGCCAATATGGGCGTGCAGGCCGCGCTCCGGCGAGCTTGACGGTGGATCCTGAGCCCAAGGCGCAAGCTGTGATTTAATTCAATTTTCCTGCACATTTCCTGATTTGTGACATGACTGCTCAAACGGTTTGCCTGCCGCTCCAACGCCCCGACGCCGTGGCCGGGCACGGTTGGCGTCTGTTGACGCTTTTTGCGATCTTTCTGTTGTTGTCAGCCTGCTCGGAGTCTTCGATGGCCAAGTATGTTTTGTTTTCACCGGTGAGCGGCAAAGTCGTGCTCGCCGGCAAACCCGTGGCAGGCGCCACGGTCAAGCGCTGGTACCGTGGCGGTTACAGCGACAAGGAGGGCACCGAAACCACCACCACCGACGCATCAGGCAGTTTTTCGTTCGGTCAGGTGACCTTCAGTTCCATCATGGCCGGCTTCATGCCGCATGAGGCGGTCATCACGCAAAAGATTTTTGTCGTGATCAACGGCAGCGAGACCCTGATCTATGCCACGGTCAAGCGCAATTACGACGTCAACGGCGAGTATGGCGGGCAAGCGTTGAATTTCGTGTTTGACCCCAGCGCCGAGCCCAGTTTCATTGGCCCGTCGCCCGGTATCCGGGTCACCCTGTCAGCTCGCTGAAGTCCTTGTCTGGAGTTCTTGATGCCTCAGCTCAAACCAATCGAAGCGGCCGGGTTGGCCAATGCAGCCTACCTGGTGAAAAACATGGAGATCAGCCTGATCAATCCGGTCGAGCTGAAATTGCCACCCGGATTTGTCGTCGGCAGCCGGGTCAGTGGTGTGAGTGGCCTTGGCCCCGGCACCTTGTCCGGCTTTGGCTTCGTTGCCAGCGGCAACAGCGATGCAACCCGCCGTGAGGTGATCCTGTCGATCCGGGGCACCGACGGTGCCGCCGATGCGCTGACCGATGCCCTGATTGGTCCCGGCGTGCCAGGGCCTTCGGGCACCACTGTGCATGCGGGCTTCAACCGCACCTGGAAGACCTTGCAGGAGCAGATTGATCGCCGCCTGCCGGTGCAGGGCTTGTCGGGGGTGACCGTGCACTGTGTCGGTCACAGCCTGGGCGGCGCCCTGGCCACGCTCGCCGCCGATCACTTGAGCCTGCGTGGTGCCCAGGTCAAGGTCTATACCTTTGGCTGTCCACGCGTCGGGATGATTGACTTTGCCCAAGGACTGACCAACCGCGCCGGTGCCGGCAACCTGTTTCGCGTCTACCATCCGGCCGATCCGGTGGCCATGGTGCCGCTGTTTCCGTTCACCCATGTCCCCAAGGGTGAGACCGGCTACGCACTGGCCTGTAGTGCCAGTGAGCGCATCCGGCCCGGTGCCCACAAGATGGTCGACAGTTACATGCAGCTGATCGGTGACAAATCCTATGCGGCGCTGGCGGCCAACGGTAGCCAGACCCTGTCGGACCGGCAGATCGAGGCCTGGCTGCGGCGTATCAAGGACGGCGGCTGGGTCCAGAATTACGGTGCCCGTGCCATGGAGATGGTGGGCATTGCACTGGATTGGGTGTTGCGCAAGATTCTGGAAGGTGCGCTGATCGGCCTGCAGCCCTATCTGGCGGCAGGTGTCAGTTTGCTCGACACGTTGGCTTATGTTTTGCATGCGGGGGCCAAACTGGTCAAAGACGTGGCCTGGTATGTCGAGGCCATCATGCTGGCCGTACTCAAGCTGGTCGGACGTACTGCCGCCGCCGGGGCGTCATTGACGCTGGAGTTCATCCGCTGGGTGCTGCAGACCATGATGCAGGACATTCTCGGTATGGCCCGCACCGTGGTCAGGCAGCTTTAGGCCGCCACCCGCAGTGGCCGTGCGGCGTTCTAGTCGCTGTTGAGCGAGAACACCGTCACCACCCGCTGCAAGTTGTTGGCGCGCTCGGCCAATGCCTGGCAGGCTTCGCTGGATTGCTGTACCAGGCTGGCGTTTTGTCGCGTTACCTCGTCCAGAACGCACATGGCATCACTGATCTGTTTGACGCCGGCCGACTCTTCGCGGGTGGCCAGTGTGATGGTGCCCAGCCGTTCGGTGACCAGATGGACCTTCTCGACGGCAACATGGATGGTGTCCGCGGCCGCATCGACGTTCTGGGTTCCCTCGGTCACCTGCAGGGACGAGGCCTGAATCATTTCGCGGATCTGTGTTGCCGCTTTGCTGCTGCGATGCGCCAGCGCGCGCACCTCACTGGCCACCACGGCGAAACCACGCCCATCCTCACCGGCGTGGGCGGCCTCAACCGCCGCGTTGAGTGCGAGCAGATTGGTCTGGAACGCCAGTTGTTCAATCACGTCAATGATGTCGGTCACACGCTTGGACGACGACTCGATGCGGTGCATGGAGTCCGATACCTGACCGATCGACAAGGCCCCTTCGGCAGCACCGGAACTGGCCTCCGAGCTCAGACTGGCCAGGCTCTGTGCCGTGTCGGCAGTTTCGCGCACGATACTGGCAATCTGCATGACGGACGCCGAGGTGCGCTCGACCTCATCCGCCTGTGCGTCGGTTCTGCCGGCGAGTTCAAGACTGCCCTGCAGCAGGTCGTCGGCCGCGTGTCGGACGCCAGCGACCTCGGAGCGCACATCGGCGACGATGGCCCGCATGTTCAGATTGGTTAGCCATAGCCCACGCATCAGCGTGCCCAGCGGACTGGTGGTGTCGTAGCTGTATTGCCCATTCAGATTGCAGCCTGCCAATTGGCTGGCCAGCGCATTGGCACTTTTCAGGGGGGTGGTCACCTGCGCAGAGAACCAGCCGACAAACAGGGCCGCGCCCAGGATGCCGCCACCGAACTGCAGCCCGAGCCGCATGGGGGTGTCGAGGGTGTCGAACCACCAGCCAGGCAACAGGGTCAGCAGCAATATCAGCACCAATCCAATGCCGATGCGATGGTTGAGCGTGAGCCGATGCAGTTTGCCAAACGTGTCGCGCCAACCCAGCGGGCGGACGTTGCCAGCGTGGAGCCTGAAGGTGTGCCGGCCACTTTGCCGCTGCTCGGCGATCCGGGCGTAGAGCGCCTGGGCCGCATCGACCTGCTCCCTGCGCGCCTTGAGCCGCACGGACATATAGGCTTTGGGTTTGTTGTTTTCCATGACCGGTGTCACGTTGGCCTGAACCCAGTAGTGATCGCCGTTCTTGCGACGGTTTTTGACGATACCGGACCAGGGGCGCCCATGGCCAATGGTGGACCACATATCCTTGAAGGCTTCGGATGGCATATCCGGGTGGCGCACGACGTCGTGGGGCTGCCCCAGCAACTCGTCGAAGTCAAAGCCACTGGCATCGACAAATCCCTGGTTGCAGTGAGTGATATGTCCACTCAGGTCGGTCGTGGACACCAGAATGGCATCGTCGGGCAACTCATGCTCGTGCTGTGAAACAGGAAGATTGACTTTCATGGGTGTGCGTAACTCTGAACCAACGATGATGACGGCGCTCTTTGACTGCGCCCTGATACTGCCAATATTTTGTCTGCCATCCAGGCAA
The DNA here is from genome assembly GCF_018063565.1 of Rhodoferax sp. GTDB lineage: Bacteria > Pseudomonadota > Gammaproteobacteria > Burkholderiales > Burkholderiaceae_C > Rhodoferax. The sequence goes on along the minus strand of NZ_JAGPBB010000018.1, from coordinate 29,920 downwards.
CGTCACCGTGGGTGCCGACCGGATGCAATGCCTGATCATCCCCGATCAGAACAAAAAAATCAATCTGATCAAACGGTCAAATAGTTCGGAAATTCCGGCACCGGAGCGTTTTCAAATGTTGCCATCGAACATCATCACATCCACCATATCGCCCGCCGCAACCGATGCCTGACTGTGCTGCAACACGATCAGTCCATTGGCTTGCACCATGGAGCGCAGCACGCCCGAGCCCTGATTGCCGGTGGTTTTGACCTGCAGCCGACCGTCTGCCGCGGTGCTGACGATGCCACGCTGGTACTCGGTGCGACCAGGTTTTTTGCGGATCGGCTCCAGACATTGCGCCTTGAGCATCGGCGTAGCGTCGCGCTTGCAGCCCATCAGGCGCAGCAAGGCCGGCCGCACAAAAGCCAAAAAGGTCACCATCACCGCCACCGGATTGCCGGGCAGTCCAAACAGGATCGCTGAACCGCCTGATTTGCCTTTGGCAATCTGACCGACCGCCATTGGGCGGCCCGGACGCATGGCAATTTTCCAGAACGCCACATCACCGAGTTGTTGCATCATCACCTTGGTGTAATCGGCCTCGCCCACGCTGACGCCACCACTGGTGATGATCACGTCGGCCTGCGCCGCCGCCTGCAGGAACGCGGCTTCGAGCCGTGCCGGTTCATCCCGCACGACACCCAGATCCACCACCTCGCAGCCCAGGCGCGTCAACAGGCCAAATACGGTGTAACGGTTGCTGTCGTAGACGGCCCCTTCGCGTGGCGGTTCACCCAGACTCAAAATTTCATCCCCGGTCGAAAAAAAGGCCACCCGCAGGCGCCGCCATACCGTCAGGGTTTGCATGCCCAAACTGGCCACCAGCCCAAGAGCAGCGGGCGTTATCAGCTCTCCTTGGTGAAGCGCTGGACAACCCTGACGCAGGTCCTCCCCGCAATGGCGACGGTTGTCGCCAGCCCGCAGAATGCCCGCCGGCACGGTGATGAGGCCGGGTTTGGCGTCGCCCGCCAGACTGACAAACTCCTGCGGGACCACGGTGTCCAGCCCGGCGGGCATGATGGCACCGGTCATGATGCGCACACATTGACCCGCTTGGACCTCGCCCTGCCAGGCGGCACCGGCCAGTGCGGTACCCACCACCTGCAATGCCAGCGGTGCCTGGTCTGACAGCTGTGCTCCGTCAAATGCGTAGCCGTCCATCGCCGAGTTGTCATGGGGAGGGACGCTGATCGGCGACACGACGTCAACCGCAAGCACCCGCCCAAGTGCCTGAAAGATGGTCACTTCCTCGGTCTGGGTGACAGGTTCGCCCAGTTGTGCCAGAAACTGGGCAACGGTTTGCGCAGTCAGGGCCTGCGGGTCGTAGCCTTGCAGTGCAGCGGCAATTTGCTCCAGGGTTTTCATGGGGTGGTGTGTTCGAGTTGTTGCAGTTCGGCCAGGGTGTTGGCGTTGCAGAAGGCCATCGCGTCATCTTCAGCCCGGTCAAACGCGACCCGCGTGGTGCGATGCAAAGCGGTCCAGCTTCGAACCTTGCGGCCACCGCCGGCCATGAAAGTGGTCAGACTTTCGGTCAAAGAGCGTCTGAGCAGACAAAAAACAGGCTGCTCCCTCAGATGAAGGCTGCCATCCGGATCAGGTTCTGGCGCGACTGCCACCGCGACATCGGCATCATCAGCGCACATCGCTGCCGCCAATCTTGATGCCAGATCGATTGGCAACCGTGGTGTATCACACGGCACGGTCAGGAGATAGGGCGTGCTGCAGTGGGTCAAGCCTGTCAGGAAACCGGCCAACGGGCCAGGGTAGTCAGCCAGGCTGTCGGGCCACACGGCTACCCCCATCGACTGGTAATCGTCCAGGTTGCGGTTGGCGTTGATCATGAATTGGCCAATGCTGTTGCTCTGACGCAGGCGGCACAGAATGCGCCAAACCAGCGGCGTCCCTTTGAAGTCCTGCAGCCCTTTGTCGACGCCACCCATGCGGCGACCGAGACCCCCCGCGAGGATCACGGCGCTAATGTCATGCGCAGCGATCACCTCAACCTCCGATGTAGCTCATTTCAACCCGCCGCTGCGAGCGGCCGCTGTCCGCCGGTTGCGCACTGCGCAGTTCTGAGTAGCGGTCACTGCGGCCTTGCCAGATGTGGCCGATGGCGCTGGCAAGGGTGGCATCGGCCATTCCGCCGCGCAGCAGCCGGCGCAGGTCAAAGCCTTTTTCGGCAAACAGGCACAAATAAAGCTGGCCCTCGGTGGACAGTCGGGCGCGATTGCAGTCGCTGCAGAATGCGCGTGTGACGCTGCTGATGACACCCAACTCGCCGGCGGTCAGGTCATGCCTGCCATTGGCGTCGGCAAAACCCCAGCGCTGTGCCGTCTCACCGGGTTGTGACGGCTCCAGCGGCAGTAGCGGCAGTTCCTGCTGCAGCAGGGAAATGACCTCGGCCGACGGCAATACGTCGTCCATGCGCCAGCCATTGGTGGCGCCCACATCCATGTACTCGATGAAACGCAGCACCATGCCGCTGCCGCGAAAGTGCCGCGCCATGGGCAAAATCTGCTGCGCATTGGTGCCACGTTTGACCACCATGTTGATTTTGATGGGCCCCAGCCCAGCAGCACGCGCCGCCTCAATACCGGCCAGCACGTTGGCCACCGGGAAATCAACGTCATTCATCTGCCGGAAAATCAGGTCGTCGAGCGCGTCCAGGCTGACGGTGACGCGCTGCAGACCGGCGTCCTTGAGCGATTGGGCCTGGCGTGTCAGCAGGGCTCCATTGGTCGTGAGTGTCAGGTCCAGCGGCCTGCCTTCCAGGGTGCGCAGTGCGGCCAACTGTTCAATCAGGCGCGGCAGGTTCTTGCGCAGCAGCGGCTCGCCACCGGTGAGCCTGATTTTCTGCACCCCATGGGCAATAAATACCTTGACCACCCGGGTGATTTCCTCAAACGACAACAAATCACCATGTGGCAGGTAACTGTAGCGGTGGTCGAAAACCTCCTTGGGCATGCAGTAGCTGCAGCGAAAGTTGCAGCGATCGGTCACGCTGATGCGAAGATCGCGCAGCGCCCGGCCTCGCGTGTCGGTCAAGGTGCCGGAGGGCGTGAGGTGAAACCGGTCGTCCAGCGCAGCCGCTGGCAGTGGATAGGTCGATGGCCGCAGGTCTTGCAGCGGAATCACGCGGTGCGTGTGAGGGTCTGACATGGGAATGGAGCAGAAAGCAGGGTAGGGCGGGCACAACCAGTCGAATCGATGCGCACCCCCGGATTCTGTCATGAGTCAATAGGCCTGATGGTGGGCTGCTCTTTGACGGCGCCAAAGAAAAGAACCCGCACCGGGCGGGTTCTTTTTGACTGCGCAGGGCGGGTGGCGAATCAGCCGCCGTGAATCTTCATCATCACCGGCACGATCAGCAGCGCCACGATGTTGATGATCTTGATCAGCGGGTTGACGGCCGGACCCGCGGTGTCCTTGTAGGGGTCGCCCACGGTGTCGCCGGTGACGGCGGCCTTGTGCGTTTCAGAACCTTTTCCGCCAAAGTGGTCGTCTTCAATGTACTTCTTGGCGTTGTCCCAGGCACCGCCGCCGGTACACATCGAAATCGCCACAAACAGACCCGTCACGATGGTACCCATCAGCAGGCCACCCAGCGCTGCCGGGCCGAGGATCAGGCCGACCAGAATCGGCACCACCACCGGCAACAGCGACGGGATCATCATTTCCTTGATGGCGGCGGTGGTCAGCATGTCAACTGCCGTGTCGTACTCGGGCTTGCCGGTGCCGTCCATGATGCCCTTGATCTCGCGGAACTGGCGGCGCACTTCGACCACCACGCTGCCGGCAGCGCGGCCCACAGCCTCCATCGCCATGGCACCAAACAGGTAGGGGATCATCCCGCCGATAAACAAGCCGATGATGACCATCGGGTTGCTCAGATCGAAGGTGATGGTCTTGCCGTAAGCGTCGAGCTTATGGGTGTAGTCGGCAAACAGCACCAGTGCGGCCAGGCCAGCCGAGCCGATGGCATAACCTTTGGTCACGGCCTTGGTGGTATTGCCCACTGCGTCCAGCGGGTCGGTGATGTCGCGCACGCTCTTGGGCATCTCGGACATTTCGGCAATGCCGCCGGCGTTGTCGGTGATGGGGCCGTAAGCGTCCAGCGCCACCACAATACCGGCCATGCTGAGCATGGAGGTCGCAGCAATGGCAATGCCGTACAGGCCAGCCAGCCCGTAAGCCGTGTAGATGGCCATGCAGACAAACATCACCGGCCAGGCGGTCGAGCGCATCGAAACACCCAGACCGGCAATGATGTTGGTGCCATGTCCGGTGGTGGAGGCTTCAGCAATGTGCTGCACCGGCTTGTACTGGGTGCCGGTGTAGTACTCGGTGATCCACACCAGCGCAGCCGTCAAAATCAACCCGACCGAACAGGCCCAGAACAGGTTCATGCTGCTGATGGTCTTGCCGTCAGCCAGTGTCATGGTCGCGGGCAGGGCACTTTGCGTGACAAAGTAAAACGCCACCAGAGACAGACCACCCGCCACCGCCAGGCCCTTGTACAGCGCGGGCATCACATTGGTCATGCCCGGCGATGCCTTGACAAAGAAGCAGCCAATGATCGAGGCCACGATAGACACCGCACCGAGTGACAGCGGATACACCACGGCAGCGGCGCCACCGCTGGTGACCATCAGCGCGCCCAGCACCATGGTGGCGATCAGTGTCACCGCGTAGGTTTCAAACAGGTCAGCGGCCATACCGGCGCAGTCGCCCACGTTGTCACCGACGTTGTCGGCAATCACCGCCGGGTTGCGCGGATCGTCTTCGGGGATACCGGCTTCAACCTTGCCCACCAGGTCCGCACCGACGTCGGCACCCTTGGTGAAAATGCCACCGCCCAAACGGGCAAAGATGGAAATCAGCGAGGAGCCGAAGGCAAAACCGATCAGCGGGTTGAGCAAATGCGCCAGGCTGTGCTCGGGGGTGATGACCGCGTTATTGGTCAGAAACCAGTAAAAACCGGTCACACCCAGCAGTCCCAGACCCACCACCAGCATGCCGGTGATGGCACCACCGCGAAACGCCACATCCAGCGCCGGGCCAATGCCCTTGGTGGCGGCCTGAGCGGTGCGCACATTGGCGCGCACCGACACGTTCATGCCGATGAAACCACAGGCGCCCGAGAGCACCGCGCCAATCACAAAACCAACGGCGCTCAAGCTATCCAGAAACACCGCGATCAGAATCGTCAGCACCACGCCAACAATCGCAATCGTTTTGTACTGCCGCGCCAGATACGCAGCCGCACCGGTCTGAATGGCGGCTGCAATTTCCTGCATTCGCGCATTGCCTGCGTCTTGCGAAAGAATCCAGCTGCGGGCCCAAAACCCGTAGCCCACGGCGATCAAGCCGCAGATAAGCGCCAGCATCAGCGCTGAGTTGCCTGTCATAAGTGAATACTCCTGTTGTTGTTTCGCGAGTTTGTGATGCAACGCTGGAGGTGGCATCACCGCTGCGTTGCTTCCTCGCCGACAGGCTTTGTGATGAGCCCGACAGTGGCAATTGGCCAACGGGGCAGACTTTAACGCCAAAATGGGGCGTTTTGACGCGCGCAAGTGGCAAGTAAGTAAAATCTGGGCTAATCGGGTGCATCCCCGATCCATCCAACCCGTGAGCTTCAATCATGTCCCTTGACAACGTCACCCCTGGCAAGAACGCCCCCGAACAGTTCAACGTGATCATCGAGATTCCGATGAATGCCGACCCGGTCAAGTACGAGGTCGATCACGAAACCCACGCCATCTTTGTGGATCGTTTCATGAGCACGGCCATGCATTACCCGACCAACTACGGGTATGTGCCGCAGACCATCAGTGGTGACGGCGACCCGGTGGACGTGCTGGTGATCACGCCGGTGCCATTGATCCCCGGCGTGGTGGTGACCTGCCGTGCCATTGGTATCCTGAAGATGGAAGACGAAGCCGGTATGGACGGCAAGGTGCTGGCTGTGCCGATTGATAAAATCCTCTCGCTCTACACCCGCTGGCAAAAACCGGAAGACCTGAGCCCGGTGCGCCTGAAGACCATTGCCCACTTCTTTGAGCATTACAAAGACCTCGAAGTCAACAAGTGGGTCAAGATTTTGGGCTGGGAAGGCCCTGAGGCAGCCAAGCAAGAGATCATCGAGGGCATTGCCAATTACCAGAAGGCAGGCCATTGATTTTGAGCGTTTTATGCCGCTAGCCCTTTACTGGTAAGCGCAAGCTGCTCTATTTAGTAAAGCGCCTGCTGACCTGCGTCAGCAGGCGTTGTCGTTTTGAGGTGGTGGTGTTGCTAGGAATTCGACCATGAAACTGCTGCGTTATGGCCCGCCTGGCCAGGAAAAACCGGGGGCACTTGATGCCTGGGGCAATGTGCGCGACTTGAGTGCGCTGATCGAGGACATCGGTGGCGACACGCTGTTGCCGCAGAGTCTGGCCCGCTTGCGCCAACTCGACCTGGAGAGCCTGCCGCGGGTCGATGGCACACCGCAGCGTGATTTGCGCCTCGGGCCATGCGTTGCCAGGGTAGGCAAGTGCATTTGTATCGGCCTGAACTACGCCGACCACGCCGCCGAGTCCGGCATGGCGGTGCCGCCAGAGCCAGTGGTGTTTGGCAAATGGACCAGCGCCATTGGCGGCCCTGACGACGACGTGATGATTCCGCGAGGCTCGACCAAAACCGATTGGGAGGTGGAACTGGCGGTGGTGATCGGGCAGGGTGGGCGTTACATTGCGCAGGCTGATGCCATGGCACATGTGGCGGGCTATTGCGTGATGAATGACGTGTCAGAACGTGACTTTCAGCTCCATCGCAGCGGTACCTGGGACAAGGGCAAGGGTTGTGACAGTTTTGGTCCACTCGGGCCATGGCTGGTCACAGCCGATGAGGTGCCCGACCCGCAGAATCTCGATCTGTGGCTTGAGGTGGATGGAAAGCGCTACCAGAACGGCAGCACTAAAACCATGGTTTATCAGGTGCCGTTCCTGATTCATTACCTGAGCCAGTTCATGAGCCTGCAGCCGGGTGACGTGATTTCTACCGGCACCCCGCCGGGTGTCGGCATGGGACAGAAGCCGCCGGTCTACTTGAAAGCCGGGCAAACCATGCGACTGGGCGTGCAGGGACTGGGTCAACAGACGCAGCGCGTGGTGCAGGGCTGAACCGGATCAGGTGTCAAGACCGGCCGCTCCCGCCAGCGGGACCTTGCGACGGACGAAGGCGACAAATTCGTCGGGCGGCATCGGTTTGGCATAGGTATAGCCTTGGCCCAGATCACAACCATGCTGCTTGAGCCAGGTGGCGGTGTCCGGGTCTTCGATCCCTTCAGCCACCACACTCAACCCGAAGTTGTGCGCCAACGCGATGGTTGAAGACACGATCGCCTGGTCTGCTGCGTTGGACAGCAGTTTGCGCACGAAGGTCTGGTCGATTTTCAGCTCGTCGATGGGCATGCTCTTCAGGTACGACAGCGAGGAATAACCTGTGCCGAAGTCGTCGATGGACAGTCGCAGTCCCGAGTCGTGCAGACTGTGCAGCATGCTCATGGTGCGTTGAGGCGAGTCCATGAAACAGCTCTCGGTGATTTCCAGATTGACATAACGCGGGGGTAGAGCCGTTTCGGTCAGCGCGGCCTGCAATGCATCGGGGAGTTCGGGGTCGAGCAGATTCAACGCCGACAGGTTGATGGAAACGTTGAGTACCAGCCCGTCGCGGTGCCAGCGGGCGCACTCGCGCATCGACTCGGCCAGCACCCACAAGGTCAGCTGGCGGATCAGCCCTGACTCTTCTGCCACCGGAATGAACTCGGCCGGGGAAATGTGCCCTTCCACCGGATCGCGCCAACGCACCAGCGCTTCGGCCCCGATGACATGGCCGGTTCGCAGGTCGATCTGTGGCTGGAAGTGCATGCTGAGCTGGTGTTGCAGCATGGCGTCGCGCAACTTGCCAAACAGCAGGTGGTGGCGGGTGAACAACTGCTCCTGTTGCGCGTCGTAAATCGACCAGCGCTGCGCGTTCTTGCGCGCCTGCAGCAGTGCTTGCTCGGCCTTCTTGAGCAAAGTGGGCGGATCCTGGCCGTGCTCGGGGCAGACCGCCAGGCCAAGCGTGAGTTCGATATACAGCGAAAGGCCCGACTCGTGCACGGGAATGTGCTGGCGTGCCAGAAAGCGCGCCAGTGCCGCGGCGTCCACATGCGTGGTGTTGGTGCGGTAGGTCATGGTGAACTCGTCGCGCCGGACTCGCGCCAGCACCCCGTGGCCGGCCATGATCTGACTGAGCTGCGCGGCGACCTGCTTGATCACGCTGTCGGCGCCAGCCGATCCCAGGACGTTGTCAAATTCCATCAGACGCTCCAGCCGCAGGGTGCACACCACCAGCCCCTGATCCAGAGCCTGTGCTTGAGCGACCTCTGGCGGTAGCAGGTCAAGCAAATGGACGCGATTGGGTAGCCCCGTGGTGTCGTCGTGCGTTGCGAGGTATTGCAGGCGCGTCAATAGTTTCTGTGCTTCGGCGGTACGTGTGGCCACGCGCTGGGTTAGTTTGTCTTCAAACCGGCTGCGAAGCAGATTGAAGTTGGCCGCCAGCAGGGTGTAGAAAGCCAGCGACAACAGGTAGTGGAGGACGGTGTCGGGTGGGTAATGGTAGGCGAACGGCAACCGGTGACCGCCCAGACCGAAGTACACCGCCGCAAGAAGTACAAAGGCCGAGCCATACCACCAGCCCTGCTTTTGCCCCTTGAGGAAAAAAGCCACAAATGGCGCGGTGTAAGTCCAGTACAGGCCTGTGCCTTCGATGCCGCCAAACACAATCAAACCCGACAGAATCACCAGCGCCGCCGCCAGCATCAGGCCCTCGGCCAGGTCCACCCAACGCGGCTGGCGCGCCAGGCGGGTAGCCGGCACCAGCAAAAAAATCACCGCTGCCAGCTCGACTTGCCCCAGCCCGGCCATCCCCGGCGTGAGCATGTTGAAAACCGAAAAGGTGCTGCCAACGCATATACCGATCCAGCCGGTGATGCTCACCTGCCGCTGACGCTCGTCAGTTTCCATACGGCTATGCAAATGCAAGCCCAGAACCTCGTCCAGATGACGCAGCAAACGCTGGCGCAGCGCGAGTTGGCTCATGGCACTGGCAGCGCCGTCTGCGCCAGACTCTCAGCATCCTCCCAGACACGCTCCAGGGCACCCTTGGGCAGCAGGTCGTGAAAGTCGTCTGGCGTGATGGTGATGCGCTCAAGCACCTTGAAACGGGTGTTGAAAGGCACCAGCGGGTGCAGCGCGTGGGCCAGCGGTTTCAGCTCCAGTGCACCGAGTACCCCACGCAGGCAGTAATACACCAGCTCGGCGCAGCTGAAACGGTTAAATTCTGTGGTGTCGCTGCAATCAAAATCATAGGCCTCGCCGATTTTTTCGAGGGCTGAAGTGCGTGCGGCCTGCACCACCTGTGCGCGTGTGACCGCGCCCCCGGCCTGCAGTTGCAGCAGCAACGCCGTCACCAGCGGGTCGGAAACGCTGGGTGGTTTGGTGTGCGCACGCGCGGAGCGCAGGTCGGCCAGCGCACCAGGCGCCAGCGTCAGTTCGGCCTTGACGCGCAGCACGGTCAGGTAGTCGCAGCGCAAGAAAGTCAGAATGTCCTCGGTGTGCACGCCTTTGGCCATTGAGTGGACCACCATTTGCGGGCCGGGTGAGAAATAGCCGGTATCCCGTTGAAACCCGGCTGGCACCAGTGCCCGGTCTGCCTCCGTCAGCTCACCCACATAGAGTGCCGCATGGGTGAACCAGCCGGGACGAAAACCGTGCTGCGAGGTCACCGATGAGCGGCGAATGAAGGCCCCGTCCACATACCCCTCATAGCCGCGCAACAAAATGTCGCCCGGTTGCAACACATTCAGAATGGCACGGGTGTTGGCACCCGAAATGCGGTAACCCCGAGGGTTCTCGACAAGATAGCTTGACGGCCAGAAGAGTTTGACCGCCGCCGCCCCTCCGGTGTTGTTGAATTTTTTGAGCGTCCCGAACCAAGACAGGAAGGCGCTTTGGCCGGGGTTGGGGTCGTTGGGAGTTTTTTCTCTGTAGACAAACAGCACGGCGTAGGCGGCTGCCAGCAGGTAAAGTGCCATTGCCACAAAGGCACCGCGAAACAGCCACGGCTCACGCGCCGGATCACCCAGCCATAGCGCCCCCAGCGCACCAAGAAGCGCCAGCGGGAACAACCAGCACCACAGTGAATAGGTCAGGTACGCACTGCGCACCAGACCGAGTAAAACCGGCCAGACCAACTTCATCATGCCCCCCATCACAGACAGGTTGCAAGACTAACTCAAAAACCCTCCGCTGTGCAGCCTGTGCCGGCTCTAGACGGGTTGACAGGCGCCCGGACCTCGCAAACCGCGCTTGGTGTCGGAGCCTTGGCGAGCGCTGACGTGGGTTGGGGCCGGGTCAGGCGCCAGGCGACGGGGCAGGCTCCATCGCCTCCCAGGCCGCAATGGCCTCTGCCGCTTCCATCAGCCCGGGGCCACCAGCCATGTAAACACACAGGGCAAGCACCTCATCGAGCTCGGCACGGGTACCACCCAGTCGGCGCAGCGCCTTGACGTGAAACGCGATACAGCCAGAGCAATGCTGGGTAATGCCGATGGCCAAAGCGATCATTTCCTTGTGTTTGGCACTGACAGCGCCCTCAGCCATGGCGGCTTTGGACATCTGACCAAAGCCTGTCATCACTTCGGATTGCGATTTGCGAAACGGTGCCAGGTTCTCGTTGATGCTTTTCATCAAACCCACGGCGTCATACGAACTCATGAAAACTCCTTGTTCCAACCAAGACAGATCAGCCAAACTTGGCAAACAGTTTGCTGTAGGGACCTTTCAGTTTGCTCACGGCGTCTTTGACGGCCGCCAGGTCCTGGTTCAGCAAGGCAGCGTCCAGCGCCGCGACCGATTTGTTGACCGCGTCGACCAGACTGGTGAACTCCGGGTTCTGCGAGTGACTGGCCGGTGCCTGGGTTGTCAGGCGCTTGGCCAGGTAGCTCAGGGCACCGGCCTGGCCGGTGAGCAGCAGCATCCCTTTGGGTTGGGCCAAGGTGTTGTTGCCATCCACAATGATGTGTTCCATCACGGCGTGGTAGGCATTCATGTGGTCGCTGAACACCACCACATTGTTGCGCTGGCGCATATCGGCCATGATTTCGCGGGCGTCTTCCAGCGTGTTGTGCGCGCCTTTAAGGTCATTGGCGGCGATCTCTGTCATCGCCTTGGCGTAAACCTGCGACACCGCAGACACCGACTTGCCGAACGCAGCGTCGCGGTCGTAAGGTGCAGACGGCTTGCCACCCACTTGCGCGTTGAGCTTTTCCCACGCCTGCTGCGCCTGGGTGAGTGCCTGCTGCGCCTCAGCCTGCGACGTGCCATTGGTCTTGTACAAGGCCATGCGATAGGGGCCATTGGCCGCTTGCATGGCGTCGGTCACCGGATCGGCGGCCTGGGCCAGGCTGGTGCCGGCCAGCGCAATGGCCAGACAGGTGAGTTTGATCATTTTGGGGAAAGGGTGGGTCATGATGCTTGTTCCTTGGGTTGTTGGGTTGAGTGTGACTTTGTCAGGTAAAGCGTGCATGGTGCAAAGTGTCGGTATTGTAAAGATCAGTTCGGACTGATATCTTGAGTCGGAAACCTGTAGGGGTCACAACTTCAATGATTAAAAATAGCTGGAAACGCAATAGGATATTGGGCTGGAAGTGTGTCTTATTGATAAATCAGCACAAATGTCGCGCCGCCCGACACCCGCGATGTTATTCACATGCTCCGCGTGCCATTGGTTTGAGCGCCACAGGGTCTTGTCACGCGCACAGGTCCACTCCTATACTCCAAGAATGAACGAACCAGTACATTTGAGTGGGGCGAGCGCTGGCAAGACGCCTACACGCACCAATGACCCGGCACGCACCATGGCCGGTATTTTGGAAGTAGCCACCAAGGAGTTTGCGGAAAAAGGCTTGAGCGGTGCCCGCATTGATGCCATTGCCGATGCCACGCGCACCAGCAAGCGCATGATTTACTACTATTACGGTAGCAAAGAGGGTCTGTACGTGGCGGTGCTTGAGGACTCTTACCGTCGTATGCGGGCGATTGAGGCCGAGCTGCATCTGGAAAACCTGGCGCCCGAGGCGGCGTTGCGCCGTCTGGTCGAGTTCACGTTCGATCACCATAGCGGCAACGAAGACTTTATTCGGCTGGTGATGAATGAGAACATAGAACGCGGGGCCTATCTGGCACAAAGCAAAGGTATTCAGGAGCTCAACGTCCCTGCCATTGCGGCCATTCAGGAGCTGTATGACCGGGGTGTGGCGCAGGGCGTGTTTCGCCCCGGATTGGACGCCACCGACATCCATGCGTCGATTTCCGCGTTGACTTTTTTTACGGTGTCCAATCAGCACACCTTTGGCCTGATCTTCAAAGACGCACCCAACCGCGGTGCAGCGGTTGCGACCCGACGGGCCAACATCACCGAGATGGTGGTGCGCTTCGTGCTCGCCTGATTTCCTCCCGGTTTCCCAGCCTTCGCAGATAGATTTTGCAAACCTAGGGTAAACACTAATTTTTCTAAAACTAACCAGTTAGTACATTAGCAATACAAGACATCTGGAGACAAAAATGATTCATAAACTCATCGCTCGCTACTGCCAGCTGCTGACCCTGATCACTGTGGTCTGCCTGTTTCTCATGGTCATCATGGTGTTTGGCAATGTGGTGATGCGTTACGCCTTCAATTCAGGCATCACCGTGTCTGAGGAACTTTCCCGCTGGTTGTTTTTGTGGCTGATCTTTCTAGGTGCCAGCGTTGCGGTGCACGAACAAGCCCACATGGGCAGCGACATGGTGATGGAAAAATTGCCACCCAAGCTGCAACGCATTGGTGCCGTCATCGGCCAATTGTTGATGTTGTGGGCTACCGTGTTGATTCTCAAAGGCAGCTGGGCACAGACCGCGATCAATTGGGAGGTGCAGGCACCGGTCACCGAGTATTCGATGGCCTGGGTGTACAGCACCGGGGTGGTGTTTTCCGTGGGCACCGGAATCATGCTGCTCAGCGACCTTTGGTTCACGTTGCGTGGCGAGATGACGCCCACCCAAATCCGCAAGGCACACCAGGCCGCCGAGCAGGCCGAGCGCGAGCGCCTCTCGACCGAGGCGGCCCAGGCCGACATCCGCAACGCGGCTGCCACCAAATAACCCGGAACACCCAACATGACGATCCTGATATTTCTCTCGGCGCTTATCGGCGCGGTGGCGCTGGGCATTCCAATCGCCTACTCGCTGTTGCTCTCGGGCGTGGCCCTGATGGTGCACCTGGGCAACTTTGACGCACAAATACTGGCGCAAAACGTGCTCGAAGGTGCCAACAGCTTCCCGCTGCTGGCCGTGCCGTTCTTTATGCTGGCCGGTGAAATCATGAACGCCGGTGGTTTGTCGCGCCGCATTGTGGACCTGGCCATTGCCCTGGTCGGCCATGTGCGCGGTGGCTTGGGTTACGTGACCATCGTCGCCGCCTGTCTGATGGCATCACTCTCAGGTTCTGCGGTGGCCGACACCGCAGCGCTGACCGCCTTGCTGCTGCCGATGATGGTGCGTGCCGGCCACCAGAAGGCACGCTCGGGTGGCCTGATCGCCTCGGCCGGCATCATCGCCCCGATTATTCCGCCGTCGATTCCGTTCGTGGTGTTTGGTGTGACCGCCAACGTGTCGATTGGCAAGCTGTTCATGGCCGGTATCGTGCCGGGGATCATGATGGGTACCGCCTGTGCCATCGCCTGGTGGATCACCGCCCGTTCTGAGGCCGTGGTGACACCGCCCCGCGCCAGCCGAGCCGATGTGTTCAAGGCGCTGCGTGAGTCGTCGTGGGCACTTGTGCTGCCATTTATCGTGCTGGTTGGGTTGAAATTTGGCGTGTTCACACCCACTGAAGCCGCCGTGGTGGCTGCCGTGTACGCGTTCTTTGTCGCAACCGTGGTTTATCGTGAATTGAACTTCAAGCGCTTGTACGAGGTGTTTGCGGCATCGTCCAAAACCACCGCCATCATCATGTTCATGGTGGCTGCTGCGTCGGTGAGCGCCTGGCTGATTGCGGTGGCTGACCTGCCGGGGCAGCTGATTGCCATTCTGGAACCCTTCATGCAAAGCCCAACCACTCTGCTGCTGATCCTGATGGCGGTCTTGCTGATGGTCGGCATGGTGATGGACCTGACGCCCACCATTCTGATTCTGGCCCCGGTGATGGTACCGGTGGTCAAGGCGGCTGGCATTGACCCGGTGTACTTTGGCGTGCTGTTTGTGCTCAACGGCGTGATTGGTCTGGTCACACCGCCCGTGGGCACCGTGCTCAACGTGGTGGCAGGTGTTGGCCACATGAAGATGGACCAGGTGGCGCGCGGGGTCATCCCGTTCCTGATTGCCGACGTGATTGTGCTGGCACTGCTGGTGGCGTTCCCCTCGATTGTGTTGGTGCCACTGAAGTTCTTCTACAGCTGATTTTTCTCGGGTTGAGGTGGTGCTGGGCACGCCGCCGCTTCAACCCTTTTATCGGCGTCCCGATTGCAACGTAGATGGAGACTTATATGAAACGCTTGATCCTCAAATCCCTCGTCGCCGCTGTCGCTTTGGCTGCCGTTGGCATGGCTGTCGCGCAAGACATCAAAGAACACAGCTTCAAGTTCGCCACCAATGGTGCGGGTGCCCATCCGTCTGTGGCGGGCATGACGAAATTTGCCGAACTCCTGGCGGCCAAGTCCGGCGGCAAGATGCAAGTCAAATTGTTTACCGGCGGCATTTTGGGCAGCGACCAGGCCAATGTGTCGGCCATTCAGGGTGGCACGCTCGACATGGCGGTCATGAACACCGGTATTCTGGCCAGCGTGGCCAAGGAAATGGCTATTTTTGACTTCCCGTTCCTGTTTGCCAATGAAAAGGAATCTGACGCCCTGGTAGATGGCCCGGTGGGCAAACGCCTGCATGAAAAACTCAACGAAAAAGGCCTGATCGGCCTGTCGTATTGGGAACTGGGCTACCGGCACATTACCAACAGCAAGCGCGCCATCACCAAAGTGGAAGACGCTGAAGGCCTGAAGCTGCGCGTGATTCCGAACCCGATCAATGTGGCCTGGGTGAAAGCTCTGGGTGCCAACCCGACACCGCTGCCTTTCCCCGAGGTGTACGCCGCGCTGGAGCAAAAAGCCATTGACGGCCAGGAAAACCCGGTGTCGGTGATTGCCACCAGCAAGTTTTATGAAGTGCAGAAGTTCATGACGCTGACCAATCACCAGTACAACCCGCAATCGGTGATCTTCAGCAAAAAGGTCTGGGACAGCCTGACACCTGCCGAGAAGAAGATCATTGACGACTCCGCCGACGAGGCCACCAAATTCCAGCGCCAGCAGGCTCGCGCCGCCGTGGCCGTCAACATGGACGTGCTGAAAAAAGGCGGCATGACGGTCAGCGAGTTCTCGCCAGCCGAAGTGGCCAAGCTGCGTGACAAGATGAAACCGGTGATTGCCCAGTTCAGCGCCAGCGTGGGTGAAGCAACCGTGAATGAAGTTCAGGCCGAGCTGGCCAAGCTGCGCAAGTAAACCGCAGTCAGTGAGACCGGCACGGGCGTGCCGGTCTTACCTAAAAATTATAGCGTATACCGCTTTATCCATAAGGGCTGGAGCCTGATTCCAGTTATAAATCATGCGCATCGACGGCAACACCGAAATCATCGCCCACATTGGCTACCCCACCTATGCTTTTCGGGCGCCGCTGATCTACAACCCCTGGTTTGCCAGAGTGGGCATCAACGCCATCGTGGTGCCGATGTCGTGCCAGTCTGAACCCTACCCGCGCTTTCTGCGCTCGGTGTTCCATTTGGGCAATATCCGTGGTGCGCTGATCACCATGCCACACAAGGTCACCACCGTGGGCATGCTCGACGATATTCTGCCCACCGCGCAGATCGCCGGCAGTTGCAATGCCGTGCGTCGCCTGCCCGATGGTCGTCTGCAGGGTGACATGTTTGACGGCGAAGGTTTTGTGCGCGGCCTCAAACGCAAGGGCTTTGACCCCAAAGGCCGACGCGCTTTGGTGGTGGGTGCCGGTGGCGTGGGCTGCGCCATTGCCGCGTCACTGGCCGCCGCCGGGGTGCTGGAAATGGACCTGTTTGACATGAACGACGCCTCGGCCAAAGCCTTGGCCTCACGTCTGATGCAGCATTATCCGAACATGACGCTCCACACCGGCTCCAATGACCCGGCCGGGTACGAATTGCTGGTGAACGCGACCCCGCTGGGGATGAAAGATGGTGACCCGCTACCGGTGAACATGGACCGGGTCGACGCCAGTACCTTTGTGGGTGAAGTGGTGATGAAAACCGACATGACGGCATATTTGAAAGCCGCGCAAGCCAAGGGTTGTCGCATCCAGATGGGGGCTGACATGTTGTACGAGCAGATTCCGGCGTATCTGGAGTATTTTGGTTACCCGGTGCCCACCCCCGATGAACTGCGTGCTGCAGCCGAAGCATCCTGAATCACTGTTTCATCCAGAAAATCAGCCTCTAGCCCAAGCAGCTTAGGCGCTGATAGCTCCTATTTTCTAACCACTTACAACACCATGACAACCCCAGTGCCCGATATCCTGATTTCTGAAGTCGGCCCGCGCGACGGCCTGCAATCGGTCAAGGCCACCATGCCCACGGCTGACAAGTTCAAGTGGATTGACGCGCTGGTGGCCGCGGGCTTGCGCGAGATCGAGGTGGGCTCATTTGTGCCCGCCAAACTGTTGCCGCAAATGGCCGACTGCGCCGAGGTGGTCAAACATGCCTTGCAGTACCCGGGTTTGACCGTGATGGCGCTGGTGCCCAACCTCAAGGGGGCTGAAGGTGCGCTCAAGTCTGGCGTGCACAAGCTCACCATTCCCTGCAGCGCTAGCGAGGCGCATTCGCTGGCCAATGTGCGCAAAAGTCGCAAAGACATGGTGGAAGAAGTGCGCGCCATCGTCAGACTGCGCGACGAGATTGCCCCAGGCGTGAAGATCGAGGCGGGCTTGTCCACAGCCTTTGGCTGCACCATTCAGGGCATCGTGACCGATGCGGACGTGGTCTGGATGGCGGAGCAGGTCATTGAAGCCGGGGCCGATGAAGCCGGTTTGTCAGACACGACCGGCATGGCCAACCCGGCGCAGGTGCGCCGTCTGTTCAACCTGGTGCGCGCCGCCATTGGCAGCAAAACCGGCGCCGCGCACTTGCACAACACGCGCGGCCTGGGACTGGCCAACTGCCTGGCCGCTTATGACGTGGGCGTGCGCACGTTTGACTCGTCGCTGGGTGGCCTGGGTGGCTGCCCTTACGCGCCGGGGGCGTCGGGCAATGTGGTCACCGAAGATCTGGTCTTCATGTTTGAGGCCATGGGCATCTCAACCGGCGTGGACATTGAAAAACTCATCACTGCACGCGAACCCATGCAAGCCGGGCTGCCGGGCGAGCCCATCTACGGCATGACACCGCTGGCGGGTCTGCCCAAGGGGTGGGCGCAAGCCTGACAGGCAACGAAAAAGCGCATGCACCACACCCCGGCGATGCCGCCCGCGGCTGCATGGCTGCGGCGCAGCGCCCAGGCCTGGCAAGGCACCAGCGTTCAGGTACGCGGCTCACCTTGCGCGTTGACGGTGATCGTCGCACCTGGCGCGGCGGTCATTTGCACCTGGTGCTCTTGCCCACGGAAACGGTAGGTGACGTCCCAGAACAGGGGTTTGGCGTTGCTGGGTACCTCCCGGCAGCGTTGAACCTGCTGCGTCGTGGTTGACGGTGTACTGTTGTTGCGCCCGACATTGGCGCCAATGGCCGCGCCCGCCACAGCGCCACCCACAGTGGCCAGGTCTTTGCCGGCACCACCGCCCACCTGGTGGCCCAGAATACCACCCAGCAGCGCACCGGCGATGGCACCCGGCACGTTGGATTGGCGCGCGTCGGTGGCCACCTGCTCACGTTCAATCCAGCAACGCTGCTCCGGTGGGCCAAGCACGGCATGCGCGGCGATCACATCCGCCTCAAACAGGCGCTCATCGGCGCGGCGATCAAATGCGGCGTCACCGGCAACCCACTGGGGTGGCGGCGGATCGGTTTGCGTGGCAGCAGCCACGATGCGAATCGACGAAATCCGGTTGTTCAGCCCCATGGCGGCAAGCGTTGGATAACGGCCGGCCCGCAACAGCACACATTGCCCGCGAAACCTGGCGTCCTCGCAGACTTGCCATTGCCCGGCCTGCACGTCGACGGACGAGGCGCGGTCATTGAAGCTGTCGCGCTGGAAGTTCACTATGGCGGCTTCGGCCACATAAGCCTTGCCGCCATAGTTGGCTCGCTCGTACAGGGTGATGCGGGCAACATCGGGCACCGGGGCATAGCGGAAATCGCTGATGCGTGCCGTGCGACTGATGGCACGCGCTGATGACACCGGATCGTTCAAGGCCATGGCTGACAACGACGGATAGCGCCCGGCGCGCAACACCACACAGCGTCCGCCAAAACGGCGGATTTCACAGACTTCCCAGCGTTCACCCAACACGACGGCGGAAGACGCGCGGCCGTTGAAGCCAAAGCGCTGCAGGTCGTTGACGCTCTTTTGGGACACAAAAGACGCACCTCGAAAATCTTCCTGCTCAAAAAAAGTGACTTCTGCCAAGGCAGGCACCGCCAGCGCTACGCCTGCCAGTGCCAAGAGGTTTCGGATGGTTGACATCATGCAATTGCTCCAGTTCGACGCCGCTGTGCCCACTGGCCAGACCGGATCGCAGGACGCCACTGTGGCCCGCCGGGCTGCCCGGGTCTGTGCGCTTGCGAACCGAGCGGTCGTTGCTGCCTGGAGTCAGATGGCCAGCCTTGTCTTGACACAAAATGAACCATTCGGTACATTTTGGAGTTCATGTATCTCTGCCGAGCATCGAACCTGACAAGTACCTGTCGATCGGGGTTTCCCGTCTCCCGTTTAACGGCTGACAGGGTGTTGTCGCGCCTGGTCGACAGGTGTTTGCTGCGTTTGTGGTGAGCCCTGGAATCCTCCGATCTTGATCCAGGACTGCTACTCCGAATACGCCACGTTCACCAGCGGTGGGTTGGAGTGGGCGATCGAAAACTTGTCGGACAGCCCCAAGCTACAGCCCGAACTGGCGGCTTTTCTGCAAAGCTGCGACCTGGAGCTCGATGCCAATATTGCCGACTTTGTGACGGTACGCGCCGGCAAACGGTTGGTGGCCTGCGCCGGTATGGGTGAAAACGTCATCAAATGCGTGGCGGTGTCGTCCGAGTTGCGCGGGCAAAACATCACCTTGCGACTGATCTCGGATGTCACCAACCTGGCGGCCGACATGGGGCGCTACCAGTTGTTTTTGTACACCAAGCCGGACAACGTCGACACCTTTGCCAGTTGCGGTTTTTACCCGCTGGTGGAGATGCCGGGGGTGATTGCGCTGATGGAAAACTCGCCGGTGGGCCTGTCGCGCTATTGCAAAGGTCTGGCCGAGGCGCACCAAAGCGGCGGCAAGATCGGCTGCATCGTGATGAACGCCAACCCCTTCACCTTTGGCCACTTGTATCTGGCGCAGACGGCGGTCGAGCAGTGTGACTGGCTGCATGTGTTTGTGGTGGGCGAGAACTCGTCACTGATCACCTACGAAGACCGCTACGCGCTGGTTCGCGACGGCCTCAAACACCTGCCGCGAACCACGGTGCACCCGGGCTCGATCTACATGATCTCCAAGGCCACCTTCCCCAGCTACTTCCTGAAAGACCGGGGCATTGTGGACCAATGCCATACCGCGCTCGATCTGATCATCTTTCGCGAGCATGTGGCGCCTGCCTTGGGCATTACCCACCGCTTTGTCGGCACCGAGCCGTTTTGCCCGGTGACGCGCAAGTACAACGAAGACATGCAGCGCTGGCTGGTGCATGAGCCGTCCAAAGCACCGGCAGTGACGGTTGTCGAGCTCGAGCGCAAACAGCAGTCTGCGCGCGCCATTTCCGCTTCGGAGGTGCGGCGTTGCCTGCGCGCCGACGACTTTGAACACATGGCGCAGCTGGTGCCGCAAGCCACCATCGACCTTCTGCGCGCCAAGTACTATGACCCCGGTGCGCGGGTGGCGACAGGGACCGGCTGAGATGCAAGCGCCTTGCCCATTCGTCCGCAAAATTTGGGGTCAGAGCCGTCTTTGCTTCGCTACGCGGATCCGTCCCAAATTTTGCTGCGTCGTATTGATGCATGGCATCCAGCAAGGGTTGATCAACAAATCTGGCTTTAGCGCTTATCAATAAAGGATAGTTTGCTATGAAGATTATGAAAGAAGCGGTGGCGGGCACGCTTGAATCGAGCGATCTGCTGGTCAAGGTGGCACCCGGCACGCCCAACCGGCTGGACATACACATCCGCAGCGAGGTGATTCGCCAGTTTGGCGGGCACATTCGCAGCGTGATTGACGACACGCTGGCCAAACTCGACGTGACCGAGGGCGACATCACCGTTGAAGACAAGGGTGCACTGGACTGCGCCATTCGCGCCCGCCTGCAGACTGCGCTACTGCGTGCTGCAGGCAGCCCCACGATTGACTGGGAGAAACTGGCATGAAGCTGCGAAGAAGCATGTTGTTCATGCCAGGTGCCCACGCGGGCATGCTCAGCACGGCGTTTGTTTTCAAACCTGACTCGATCATGTTTGACCTTGAAGACGCGGTCACCCTGCGCGAGAAAGACGCGGCGCGGCTGTTGGTGTTTCATGCGCTGCAGCATCCGTTGTACCGCGAGATCGAAACCGTGGTGCGCATCAACCCGCTCGACACCCCGTTTGGCCTGGATGACCTGGAGGCGGCAGTGCGTGGCGGCGTGCAGATTGTGCGGCTGCCCAAAACCAATACCGCTGCCGACGTGCAGCAGCTGGTGGCTGAGATCGAGCGCATCGAGCACTCTTGTGGCCGCGCCGTGGGTTCGACCCAGGTGATGGCGGCGGTCGAGTCGGCCTCTGGCGTGGTCAACGCGGTGGCCATTGCCACGGCCAGCCCGCGCATGATGGGCATTGCCTTGGCCGGCTTTGACTATGTGATGGACATGCAGACCGAGCGCGGTGACGGCACCGAACTGTTTTACGCGCGCTGCGCCGTGCTGCACGCCGCCCGTGTGGCCAGGATCGACGCATTTGACGTGGTGTTTCCCGATGTCAATGACGAAGCCGGCTTTTTGAAGGAGGTGGACCTGATCCGCCGGCTGGGCTTTAACGGCAAGTCACTGATCAACCCGCGCCAGATCGAGTTGCTGCACAACGCCTACGCGCCCACCGAGGAAGAGGTGGACCACGCGCAGCGCGTGGTGGCGGCTGCCGACAAAGCCGACCGCGAAGGGCTGGGCGTGATTGCGCTTAACGGCAAGATGATCGACGCCCCAATAGTCAACCACGCCCGGCGGGTGATCGCCAGCGCATTGGCTTCGGGCGTGCGGCAATGAATACGCAACAGGCGCACACCATGAACACAGAACTGAGCCCGCAGCAGCTGCAGGAGCTGCAATCCAACCACGCCCTGCAAGGCTTGCAGCCGTTTGCCGGGGCGCACGCCCACACGCCGTACCTGGGCAACCTGCAGCAAAAATACACGCGCAAGATCGTGGACACCGTGCAAGAGGCGGTGCAACGCGTGGGCCTGAAAGACGGCATGACCATCTCGTTCCACCACGGCTACCGTGAGGGCGACCGCTGCATCAACTCGGTGGTGCAAATACTCGCCGACATGGGCTTCAAGAACCTCACGCTGGCTCCGTCGTCGCTGATGGCGTGCAACACGCCACTGATTGCACACATCCAGTCGGGCGTGATCCGGCGCATTTACACCTCGGGCATGCGCGGCAAGCTGGCCGAGGCGATCTCCAACGGCCTGATGGCCGAGCCCGTGCACATTCATTCGCACGGCGGGCGTGCGCACCTGATCCAGACCGGAGAAATTGCCATCGACGTGGCGTTTTTGGGCGTGTCGGCGTGTGACGAACTGGGTAACGCCAACGGCGTCAATGGCCGCTCGCGCTGCGGCTCGCTCGGTTACGCCATGGTCGATGCACACTTTGCCCGCAACGTGATCATGCTGACCGAAGAATTGGTGCCGTTTCCCAACACGCCGGTGAGCATTTCACAGGATCAGGTCGATTACATCGTCAAGGTGAAAGAGGTGGGTGACCCGAGCAAGATCAGTGTTGGCGCGGCGCGCGCCACCAGCGACCCGCGCGAGCTGCTGATTGCGCGCCATGCAGCTGACGTGATCGAGCATTCGGGCTATTTTGTCGATGGGTTTTCGGTGCAGACCGGCTCGGGGGCGTCATCCACCGCCGCCACCCGCTTCATGGAGCACCGCATGCGCAAGAAGGGCATCACCGCCGCGTTTGCGCTGGGTGGCATCAGCGGTGGCATTGTCGATCTGCACAAAAAAGGCTTGATTGGCAAGCTGATCGACACCCAGAGTTTTGATGCCGATGCCACCGAGTCGCTGCGCACCTCGCCCACGCACTTTGAGGTGTCCACCAATGAATACGCCAACCCAAGTTCCAAAGGCACGTTTTGCGACCGCGTTGATGTGGTGATCTTGAGCGCGCTGGAAATTGATGTGGATTTCAACGTCAACGTGCTGACCGGCTCGGACGGCGTGATGCGCGGTGCCTCGGGCGGGCACAGCGACGTGGCGGCGGCTGCCAATCTGGCGATTGTGGTCGGCCCGCTGATTCGCAGCCGCATCCCCACGGTGGTGAAGCACGTCACCACCGTGGTCACACCGGGTGAATGTATTGGTGTGCTGGTGACCGACCACGGTATTGCCGTCAACCCGAACCGTCCTGAAGTGGCGCAGCGCCTGCGCGAGGCTGGTCTGCCGGTGATGCCGATCGAGCAACTGTATGCGCGCGCGCTGGAGATCAGCGGCGCGCCCGCGCCGATTGACTTCCTCGACAAGGTGGTCGGAGTGGTGCGCTACCGCGACGGTACGGTGATTGATCTGGTGCGCCAGATCAAGCCGCTGGATTGACCATAATCTCACCCCGGTTGCCGACCCGACCACACCCACCCGAGGAGTTCAGATTGATGATGACGCGTTCGTTTGAAGCCAGCGGCGACCCGATCAGCCTGGCGCAAATGCTGGACCGGCGCGAGGGGCGTTTTGCCACCCAACAAACGCTGCTCAACCGTTTTGGCCGCACACTGGCACAACTTACTTTGGTGAATCCTGGCCCGGTCAAAGATACGCCGCAGGCGCGTTTTGTGTTTGACCAGGGCCTGGGGGCCTTGCAAGATGCCTTGAACCATGCCGGCTTGGCCGTGTTGGCCTATGAAGGCAGCTACTTTGCAACCGGCCCTGAAATATTGATGGTCGTTGATGCGGAGCCCTTGTCAGTCAAGCGCACTTTGCTTCAATTGGAAGAGCATCATCCGCTCGGCCGGTTGTGGGATGTGGATGTGATTGACCCAACCGGGGTCAGTGTGTCGCGGCAGCGGCTGGAGCTGCCGGCGCGCCTGTGCCTGCTGTGTGACCAGGCGGCACACGCCTGTGCCCGCAGTGGTGCGCACGCGCTGCATGATTTGCAGCGCGCCGTGGAGGACAAAATCCATGCCTACCGCAGTAGCCTGGCGTGCTAGCGCACCCGCGCCTCAGGTGGGCGATTTGGGCGTGTCCCTGGTGCGTCTGGCCCACGCTGCGTTGCTGCGCGAGTTGCGTCTGACTCCGAAGCCAGGGTTGGTGGACCGCGCCAACTCAGGTGCGCATCACGACATGGATCTGCCCATGTTCCGCGCCAGCGCGGCGGCCATCGCACCCTGGCTGGCGGTTTTTTTTCAGCGTGGCGTGGCGCACAACCAGCTCGCACCCAGCGCTTTTCTGGCCACCCTGCGCGCTGACGGACTGGCCTGCGAGCGCGCCATGTTGCGTGCCACCCAGGGTGTCAACACCCACAAAGGCAGCATCTTTGCCTTTGGCCTGCTGTGTGCGGCAGGCGGGCGATTGGCCGGACGCGGCGATGTTCCGGACCGGGAATCCATCTGCGCCGAGGTGGCTGCTTTGTGCAGCGGGCTGGTCAGCCGCGAGCTGTGTCGGGCCAACAACAGCCAAACTGCCGGTGAGCGGCTGTATGCACAACATGGCCTGACCGGCGCGCGCGGCGAAGCGCAGAGCGGTTTCGCCACAGCCCGCAGTGTCGGCGTGCCACCCTACCAGCTGGCGTTGGCGCTCGGACTGGGTGAGGAGCGTGCCTTGCTGGAGGCGCTGCTGCACCTGATGGCGCGCAACCCGGACACCAATCTGGTCGCCCGCGGCGGCTTGGCCGGGCTGGCTTTGGTACAAAACCACGCCCGCCACCTGCTGCTGGGTCCCTTGCCGACCACCGCCGTCCGCAAGCGTCAGCTGCAGGCGTTTGACCAGCTGCTGATCCAGCACCATTTCAGCCCCGGCGGCAGTGCCGATCTGCTGGCGGTGAGCTGGTTTCTGGCCCATCTGGACCAGGGCCTCGACTTGTCCCAGGACGCGTTTTAAGTCATGCACGACCGCACCCAACTCCAGTGCCAGAACGCGCTGCGCGGGGCTGCGCAGCGCTATGACCTGGTGCTGGTGCCGGGGCGCTTCAACAGCGGGCCAGAACACTGGCAATCCATCTGGCAGCAAACCCTGCCGATCTGGCAGCGCGTTGAGCAGCGCCACTGGAACGACCCCGACACGCACCGTCTCAATGGTTCATTGCGCCGCTTGCTGGCCGGCTGCAAGCGCCCGGCTCTGCTGGTGGGACACAGCCTGGGGGCCTTGTCATCGGTGTGTCTGGCGGCAGAGCTGCCACAGAAAGTGGCCGGCGTGATGCTGGTCGCCCCGGCCGAGCCGGCCAGATTTCATGCCGAAGACGACGTGCACTGCGCCAGTTTGGGCGTGCCGGGCTTGCTGGTGGCCAGCCACACCGACCCTTTCATGAGCTTTGCCCGCGCTGAGCACTGGGCCGCGCTGTGGCGCTGTGAGCTGATTGATCTGGGTGAGGCCGGTCACATCAACGTTGATTCGGGCTTTGGCTCCTGGCATTACGGACTGGAGCTGCTGTGCCGACTGGTCGCGCGGATGGATGCCGGTGATCCTGGGATGGACCATGGTGCATGACAGTTTTTTCTGGCTCGCGGCGCTGGCGGCCTTGCTGGTCGGTCTGTCCAAGGGCGGGTTACCGGCGGTGGGGATGCTGGCGGTGCCGATCTTGTCAATGGTCATGTCGCCCGTCAAGGCGGCTGTGCTGCTCTTGCCGATCTACGTGATCTCGGACCTGGCTGGCATCTGGCTGTACCGGCGCGACTACAGTGCCGCCAATTTGCGTATCCTGATTCCAGCGGGCATTGTCGGCGTGGTGGTGGGCTGGCTGACGGCCTCGCTGGTGTCTGAGCGCGCCATCACCTTGATGATCGGCGGCATGGGCATCGGGTTTTGTCTCAACATCTGGCTGCGCAAAGCCTCCAACGCGCCGGCCCAACCGGTACAGGCGCTCAAAGGGTGGTTCTGGGGGACGCTGGCCGGGTTCACCAGCTTTATCTCGCATGCCGGGGGGCCACCGTTCCAGATTTACCTGTTGCCACAGAAATTGCCCAAGGTCCAGTTTGCCGGCACCGCCACGCTGCTGTTTGCGGTCATCAATGCCGCCAAGATTCTGCCGTACCAGCTCTTGCAACCCTATGCGGCGCCAACGCTGTGGCGTGCTGCGGCACTGGTACCGTTTGCGCTGGGCGGTGCTGTGCTGGGCGCCTGGCTGACACGCCGGATCTCCGACGTCTGGTTCTACCGCGTGGTACAGATCAGCCTGTTTGCGGTGTCATTAAAACTGGTGGCCGACGCGCTGACGGGTTAGGGTCTGAACGGTCGCCTTGTGATAGATAAAGGGTAGCAACTTGCGCCGTATCAGCAGGCGCTCAAGGCAAATGAACCTGGGCAAAAAGATCGGGTAACAGCGGTTGAACGACGGCAATTTCCGACTCGATCTCGCGCACATTGGCGTCGATGCGGCTGCGGGCAAAGTCATCCACGCTCAAGTCGCTGACGATGTGATAACGACCGGCTTCGCATACCACCGGAAAGCCAAACACCAAACCCGACGGCACACCGTACGCACCGTCCGATACCACACCCATGGTCGTCCATTCACCCTGGGTGCCCAGCCACCAGTCGCGCATCTGGTCGATGGTGGCGTTGGCGGCTGATGCTTCGGCAAACACGCCGCGGGCCAAACGCACCGCCTGACCACGCTGGTCCACACTGTTTAAAAAGGTGTCCTGGTCCCAGGAAATGTCGCCAATCAGCGCGGTGACGCTGTCGCCGTGGGCGCTGACAAAACGGTCATCGGGGTAAACCTCAGGAGAGTGGTTGCCCCAAAGTGCAAGGTGCCGAAGACTGGCGACCGGACGGCCGGTTTTTTGTGCCAACTGCGCCAGGGCGCGGTTGTGGTCCAGGCGCAGCAGGGCGGTAAAGTTCTGTGGCGCCATCCGGCCAAATCTGGTGGCCGCGTGCATGGCCACATAGGCATTGGTATTGCAGGGGTTGCCCACGACCAGGACCTTGCAGTCAGGGTGGGCATGCTGGCCAATCACCGCACCCTGCACCCAGAAAATCCTGGCGTTGTCGGCCAGCACGTCCAGGCGTTCCATACCCGAACTGCGCGAGCGCGCGCTCACCAGCAGGGCAATCCGGGCGTTGGTGAACGCCACCACCGGGTCGTCGGTGGCCACCATGCGCCTCAGCAAGGGAAAGGCGCAGTCCTGCAGTTCCATCAGGACCCCCTGCATCGCCTGTTTGGCGCGCGGCAGGTCAAACAACACCAGATCAATGGGTTGATCCAGACCGAACATGTCACCACGGCACATGCGAAACAGCAAGGCATAAGCGACCCGACCGGCAGCGCCGGTGACGGTCACGCGAATCGGGTCTTTTTTCATCCGATCAGTTTACCCCCGTGTGCTGGAGCGCTTTTTTCTGGCCAAAGCGCTTGCGCTGACCGGTATGATAATTAACCATTCGGTACATGGGTTCTTTGTACCAGCGGCGCAGGCCTTGAGCTTGTCCATTCAGGAGTTCGATTCATGGATTTACCCATTCTTGCCGGGGAACTGGTCACTGTTCTGGCCTCGGTCAACCATACCGGCACTTCATCGATGGAGATCGGCATCAAGGTGATTGCAGAGAACATCCAGAACCCTGTCGTGCGCCATGTCAACAGCTGCTTCTTCACCCTGGTGGCTGTGGATGACGAGCGAAGGCCCGCGTTAGTCGCGCCCCGCTGGCACCTGTTATGCCTGGCGCGCTTCGCCGCCACGCGGCCGCCATCGTGCGCAAGGACATGTGCCGGGAGATGGAGCAGCGCTTTACCGCGACACGCAGCACTGCATAGCAGCTCGCCGTCATGACGCAATGCACCAGTTGCGGCGCCTGTTGCGCCAGCTTTCGGGTCGATTTCTCACGCGATGAGCTCGACGAGATGGGTGGCCAGGTCCCGGTCGGGCTGAGCGTGGATGTCACGGCCAGTATGTGCCGGATGCGTGGCACCGACCATCGGCCGGCGCGCTGTGCTGCGCTGACCGGAAAGATCGGCGACACCGTGGCTTGCGGGATTTACCCTTGGCGTCCATCGCCGTGCCATGAATTTGCCGAGGCTGGCGATGCCTGCCAACGGGCCCGGCTGCGTCACGGTTTGCCGGTACTGAGCCCATCCGGGCCGTGATGCGGCAAGTCAGGGTGAGACGCGTCGTTGCCGATGCGCCGGACTAAACGACTTGTGGTTGCCCCAGATTTTTCAGCACGTCGCGCACCATCTGCGCCCGGTCTTGTGCCAAGGGCAGGGCGCGTTCAATGCGCAGCTTTTCGTTGCCCGCCAGCTTGATGTGCTTGTTTTTCTGGATCAGTGCGATGATCTTCATCGCATCAATCGGCGGATTGGGCTTGAAAGTGATGGTGATCACGCCGGGTGCGGCATCCACCTTGGTCACTCCGTAGGGCTGGCTCAGCACCCGCAGGCGATGCACGTCGATCAGCGTTTGCGCCTGCGACGGCAGTTTGCCAAAGCGGTCGATGATCTCTTCCATCAAGGCATCAATCTGGTTGGCGGTTTTTGCGGTGGCGAGTTTTTTGTAAAAGCTCAGGCGCAGGTGCACATCGCCACAAAAATCATCGGGCAACAGCGCTGGGGCGTGCAGGTTGATGTCGGTGGTGACGTTGAGCGGGCTCAGCAAATCCGGCTCTTTGCCCGCTTTGAGGCAGCGCACGGCCTCGGCCAACATCTCGTTGTAGAGCTGAAAGCCCACTTCGAGCATGTTGCCGCTTTGGCTCTCGCCCAGCACCTCGCCGGCACCACGAATCTCCAGGTCGTGCATGGCCAGATAAAAACCGCTGCCGAGTTCCTCCATGGCCTGGATCGCGTCCAGCCGCAGCGTGGCCTGCTTGGTCAGCCCTTCCAGATCCGGCACCATCAGGTAGGCATAAGCCTGGTGGTGGCTGCGACCCACGCGGCCGCGCAACTGGTGCAACTGCGCCAGGCCAAACTTGTCGGCGCGGCTCATCACAATGGTGTTGGCTGTTGGTACGTCAATGCCGGTCTCGATGATGGTCGAGCACAACAGCACATTGCTGCGCTGGGCCACAAAGTCGCGCATCACAGATTCGAGCTGCCGTTCAGGCATTTGGCCGTGGGCGACGGCGATGCGTGCTTCGGGCAACAGCTCTTCGAGTTTTGCGCGGCGGTTCTCAATGGTCTCAACCTCGTTGTGCAAAAAGTAGACCTGCCCGCCGCGCTTGAGTTCGCGCAACACCGCTTCGCGGATCACGCCGTTGCCCTCGGTGCGCACAAAGGTCTTGATCGCTAACCGGCGCTGTGGCGCAGTCGCAATGACACTCAAATCTCGCAATCCTTCCAGCGCCATGCCCAGCGTACGCGGAATCGGCGTGGCGGTGAGTGTCAGCACGTCAACCTCGGCGCGCAGCGCCTTCATCTGCTCTTTGTGGCGCACGCCAAAGCGGTGTTCCTCGTCGATGATGAGGAGCCCCAGGTCCTTGAACTTGGTCGATTCACTGAGCAGCTTGTGCGTGCCCACCACAATGTCGATCGTGCCGTCGCTCACGCCCTTGAGTGCAGCGGTGATTTCCTTGCCCGAGCGAAAGCGGCTCATCTCGGCCACTTTCACCGGCCATTTGGCAAACCGGTCCACCAGCGTCTGGTAGTGCTGCTCGGCCAGCAGCGTGGTCGGCGCCAGAAACGCCACCTGTTTGCCGCCTGTGATGGCAATAAACGCGGCACGCAGGGCCACTTCGGTCTTGCCAAAACCCACATCGCCACAAACCAGCCGGTCCATCGGGCGCGGGCTGATCATGTCCTGGATCACCGCGTGGATGGCGGCTTTCTGGTCGGCGGTTTCCTCAAAGCCAAAGTCGTTGGCAAAGGTTTCGTAGTCGTTAGGGCTGTACCTGAAGGCATGGCCCTGGCGCGCGGCGCGGCGGGCATAAATGTTGAGCAACTCGGCGGCGCTGTCGCGCACCTGTTCAGCGGCCTTGCGTTTGGCTTTTTCCCACTGGCCGCTGCCGAGTTTGTGCAGCGGTGCTTCATCCGGGCTGACGCCGGTGTAACGACTGATCAGTTGAAGCTGGCTCACCGGCACATACAGCGTGGCTTTGTCGGCGTATTCCAGGTGCAAAAACTCCTGGATTTCCGGCTCGCCATTGGGCAGCTTGTTACCCAGGTCGAGGTTGATCAGCCCGCGATAACGGCCAATGCCATGGGCGCTGTGCACCACCGGGTCACCCACTTTAAGCTCACTCAGGTCCTTGATCAGCGCCTCAAC
>NZ_JAGPBB010000017.1 GCF_018063565.1 Rhodoferax sp. | reverse complement strand
CCCGGTCCGAAGGATGGCAGCCCCTGAAAGCCACCGGCTTCAGGCGGCAGGCCGCCAAAGTCGATAACAGCGTCTCGACCGCGTGCCGCGAAATCGGGCCATCCAGCTTTGAAAAATCAAGCACCAGTGCGTCTTGATCAAAAAAGTCGGCATTTTCACCGCCAGGCCCATACTGTTGCAACACCTCGTGGTTGACCTGCTCCCACTCGGCCGATTTCAGCAAAAGTGACACCAAAGGCAACTGAGCACTTTTGATTTCAAAGGAATTGAGCACGAGACCTGATGATGGAGCGGTTAATGAGTGCACTGATCAGCATTGACCAGTTTGCAGTGTGACCCCCAAATCTTACTTGATCGGGTCAGAAAAAATTTGACTTCAGCTGTACATGCTTGCCAGACCGGCAGCCATAGCCAGACCGTGCACGACCGCGGCAGCGATCGACAAGCCCAGCGCCCCATGCAGGCGATCGACCCGGTTGTCGTGAAACCACAAAAATACCAGCGCCAGTGTTGACAAGGGCAAGGACAACACCCCCCACAAAGCCCGTTGAGGCTGATAGAGCGCCATCACTCCGCCCACCAACCAAAGGTGTGCGATCATCAAAATAATGCCGTAAACAGTCGCTGAACCCCTCAATTCACCACCGCCGGGGGCAGGCCGCCGTGCCACCGGCGAACTCGCGCGGCGGATGACGTTCGACGCCATGAGATGCACATTGGCCACCAGCAAGGCAAAACTGACGGCATTGATGGCTGGAATGAAAAAGAAATAACGCCTTTGCACCCAATCGGCACCCAACACAACCAGCCACCAACTGACAGCGGCAATGATCGCCCCAAAACCCCTGCTGCCCAAATGCAAGGGTGGCAGAGCATAGGCCCAGACCAGGATCACACCGGCAACGCCGAGCCAGATCACGCCGGAGGCAGTTTTAAACGCCAGTAACACCCCTGCCAACACCACCAGGGCCAACACCGCCCAGGCCAACTGGCGGGTCTGTCGCACATCGATGACACCTCGACTTGCCAAACCAAAACCGCCGGTCCAGGAGCAAAGCCACCTGGGTGCCCGCACATCAGCACCCCCAACGGATCGACCCGTTTCCTGCAACATATTGGCGCTGGCGTGAAAACCCGCGGCCAAAATAAGGGTGGCAAGCATGGAAGGCCCATCAGGCTGGTGAGCACAGGCTGCAGCGCTTGCCCAGCCCAGCAGACACGCCACCACAGTCAACCAGAGTGACGCCGGCCTGGCCAATGTCCAAACCGTTGAAAGCGCTATTTCCTGCACAGCGGGCTTGACCATCTCAATGTTCCGATCTTGGCAGAACCAGACTCAAGGCATTGACCGGACATTTGGCAACACATCGATCACACCCGGTGCAACGGGACGGTTCTCGCAATACCGAGCGTTTTTTCCAGTCGTGTGTTTCAAAAACAAACAGAGCCAATGGACAGACAGAGATACACCGGCCACAACCGGTGCAGCGTTCGGTGTTCACTTGTGCGACCAATTTCGCCATAAAACGGTTGTTGGTTATTCCTTATTCTGTTACTTTTTAAATTAGTCATAGTAGATAAGCTGCCACTTTTTTGTGGACAAGCCCTCTTATTGCTTATAGATCAAGGGCTTGGCCTGCGCGTATGACTGTGTGTGACCTTGCTTTTCTGGTGTACCCAAATGCTGAACAAGTCGGCCGCTGCCCCGTGCGCTGTGGATAAGTCAGCTTTATCAGTCTCTTTGTACACAGCTTTATACAAGGCATCTTGGCGTGCCCGAATGGGCAGAACCTACCGATTAGCTTGCCTGGTTTTGGCGTCAGCAATCTCGGCTTTTACCTGAATCGCATCGGGTGAACCGGCTGGCAGCACGCTCAGGACCGTTTCCCAATGGCCAATGGCTTTGACGTAATCGGCCGACTTGTAGGCAGATTGGCCTGCCATCATCAGAGCCATCGGATGTTTAGGATCCACTTTCAGGGCCCGGTCAATCAAAGCCTGCGGTTTGCCCTTGAAATCACCTTTGGCGCGGGTGGCGAGCAAGTCGGCGTACTGGGTCATCAGGTCGACGTCGGTTTCCATCAGCTTGCCGGTTTTGGCGTAGGCTTTTTCTGCATCGTCAATGCGGCCCTGGACTTTGTACACACGGGCCAATCGCGCCCAGCCTGCCAGATCACCCGGGTTGTCTTTCATGCGGGTGGCCAGACGTTCAACCATCTGGTTGATCATCTCCGGGGTCATGCCGGCGGCTGCACCTTCGGCCACAGGTGGCAACTTGCCAGAATCTGTGGCGGAACTGTTGCGCAAGGGTGGCGGCGCGATGAGGGCGGTCTTGGGTGCGTCGCCGAGGCCGGCCTTGGCCCGTGCTTCAGCAATGTCAGATTCCACCTGTTGTGCGTCAGGCGAACCGGGTTCCAGTACCGTCATCAATTTTTCCCACTGGCTAATGGCCAGCTTGAAGTCTGAACGCCGGTAGGCTGCCACGCCAGAAATCATCAAGCCCATCGGGTGCAGCGGGTTGATGCTCAATGCCTTGTTCACCAGCGCCATGGGTTTTCCTTCCAGATTACCCTCTGCTTTGACGGCCACCACATCTGCATAGTCCACCAGCAGGTCAGGCTGGGTTTGCAGCAAGTCACCGGATTTTTCAAACGCGTCGATGGCTTCGTCAAATCGGCCCATCACTTTGTATGACCTCGCCAGCATGGCCCAGCCTTGCGGGTTGTCGGGCTTTTCCTTGAGTCTTTGCGCCAGCTTGTCAATCATTTCGCGGACTTCCTGCTCATTGACATTGGCTTTCGCCACGGCATCAATGGCCAGGGGTTGACCGATCTGCAGATACAGTGCCAGTGACAGCAGGGGCAACCCCAATCCGACCAGCACGGCGGATTTTCTGGCACTCCAGAAGCCCGCGGTTGACGGTGTTGCGACAGCGTTGTAGCTCTGCGTGTCATCGAGCAGACGCAATTGAAGCT
Organism: Rhodoferax sp.; assembly: GCF_018063565.1. Taxonomy (GTDB): domain Bacteria; phylum Pseudomonadota; class Gammaproteobacteria; order Burkholderiales; family Burkholderiaceae_C; genus Rhodoferax. The sequence continues at coordinate 48,524 of NZ_JAGPBB010000017.1, read as the reverse complement.
CGTCACGTGAGGCTTCGAAGTCCTGCTGGCTGATTGCGCCACGGGCCAGATCGGCTTCGAGCGCTTGTAATTGGTCACGGTGAATGGCGGCGTTGAGTTTTTCGGCAGAGATACTCTGATCAGTCCTGCTACGCAACAGGGGAACCACCAGCCAAGCCACCACCAGCAGCGTCAACAGCACTGCACATGCAATAAAAACATTCATTTTTTGGAGTCTGTCTCTTGAAGAAGGGCTTGTGCACGGGCACGTTGCTGGGCATCCAGCACGGGAGTGTCCGTCTGCCGCTGATTGCGCCGAACCACGTTCAACAGCACACCGATGGCCAGCAACAGCAATGCCAGTGGACCAAACCAGAGCAACCAGGTGGTGGGTTTGACGGGTGGGTTGTAGAGGATGAAATCACCGTAGCGGTCAACCAGAAACTTCTTGATCTCGGCATCACTTTTGCCTGATTTGATCAGCGTGCGCACCTCGCGGCGCAAATCCATTGCCAGGTCGGCCCGTGATCCGGCCAGAGATTCGTTCTGGCAGACAAGGCAACGCAATTCTTCGGCAATCACGATCAGTCGCTGTTCTACCACCGGATCTTCAGCCAGTGGGGCGGCCTCGTTGGACAGCACCGGATTGACCCATAAAAGTGCTGCCCACAAGGGCAGACTGGCCAGCCATTTCTTCATTTCTGCAGCTCCTGCACCAAAGGCAGCAATTTGTCACGGATGGCTTCTTCGGTGAAGGGGCCAATCTGCTTGTAGCGGATGAGACCGGCCTTGTCGATCAGGAAACTTTCCGGTACACCGTACACACCAAAGTCGATGCCAATGCGGCCATCCCGATCCGCAATGGATACGTCATACGGATTGCCGTAACGGCTCAGCCATTTCAGCCCGTCAGCATCTTTGTCTTTGTAGTCCAGCCCGATGATGGGAAAGCTTTTGGTTTTGGCGAGTTCAACCAGCAGTGGGTGCTCCTGGCGGCAGGCAACGCACCAGGAAGCCCAGGTGTTGAGCAACCATACTTTGCCCAACATGTCTTTTGATGAAAACTGTGCGCCGGCGCCATCCAGAATCGGGGCGGTAAATACTGGTGAAGGCTTGCCGATCAGTGGGGAGGGAATTTCCCGTGGGTCGCGGGTCAAGCCAATGGCCAGAAAAACCACCAGCACAATGAAGATGGCCAGCGGTATCAGCGTTTTTTTCATGCCGCAACTGCCTTTGCATTGGCAATACCTTTGGTCTCAACTTGTTTAGCCAACTTTTTGCGATAACGTTTGTCCAGCGCGGCCAGACTGCCACCCATAGCCATGACCAGGCAGCCAAACCAGATCCAGTTGACAAAGGGTTTGTGGTAGACCCGTACCGCCCAGGCCGAAGTGGCGCTGTCATCAAGCCTTTCGCCCAACGACACATACACATCACGCGTCAGGCCAGCGTCAATGGCGGCTTCTGTCATTGGCATGGATGATGCAAAGTAGGCACGTTTTTCTGGATACAGGTTTTTAATGACTTTGCCATCCTGGATCAGCTCGACTGTGCCCACATCGGCTTTGTAGTTGGGGCCAGGAACCTGCTTGATGCCGATCAGGCGGAAGGTGTAGCCGCCTACGGACACCGTGTCACCCAGGTTCATGGCCACATCTTTCTCCGTCTCGTAGCCCTTGACCATGGTGATGCCCACGACGCAGACGGCAATACCGATGTGCGCCACATGCATTCCCCAGAACGACAGTGGCGTACTTTGCCCCGGGCCGGTATTGCGGATATGGCGATAAATGTGAGCTGCCGAGCCCAGCATGATCCACACAGCCAACGTCAGACCCACTGCCACGATGGGTGACCATGACCCTGCCAGAAACGGCAAGCTGCAGCCCAGCAGGACCGACACAATTGCCACCGGGCGCAGACGTTTGCCAATTTCGGCCAGGGTGTCATTTTTCCAGCGCGCATATGAACCGATGACCATGAAAAACAGTACGGGCACCATGATGGGCGCAAAGACCGCATTGAAGTAGGGTGGGCCAACCGACAGCTTGCCCATGTTGAGAGCGTCGATGATCAGCGGATACAGGGTGCCCAGCAGCACGCTGGCAGTGGCAGTGGTCAGCAGCACATTGTTGACCAGCAGAAAGGTCTCGCGAGACACCAGCGCAAAGCTGCCGCCGGCGCGGACTTTGCTGGCGCGCGCGGCAAACAGGGCGAGTGACCCCCCTACCACCGCGGCCAGGAAGATCAGGATAAAGACGCCTCGGCGCGGGTCAGTGGCAAAAGCGTGCACCGAGGTCAACACGCCCGAGCGCACCAGGAAGGTGCCTAGCAGGCTGAGTGAAAAGGAGGTGATGGCCAGAATGATGGTCCAGTTGCGAAACAAACCCCTCTTTTCTGTCACGGCGAGTGAGTGAATCAGTGCGGTGCAGATCAGCCAGGGCAGGAACGAGGCGTTTTCTACCGGGTCCCAGAACCACCAGCCACCCCAGCCCAGTTCGTAATAAGCCCACCAGGAGCCCAGCGCGATGCCCAGCGTCAAAAAAATCCAGGCGGCGGTGGCCCAGGGGCGCGACCACCGCGCCCAGGCGGCGTCCAGACGGCCATTCAGCAGGGCCGCAATGGCGAAGGCAAATGGAATCGCCATGCCCACGTAGCCCATGTACAGCAGAGGTGGGTGAAACACCAGACCCGGGTCCTGCAGCAGGGGGTTGAGGCTGCGGCCGTTTTCAGGAATGTCGGCAAGACGCAAAAAAGGATTGGAGGTGAGCAGCATGAACAGCAAAAAGCCCACAGACACCAGCCCCAGCACACCCAGCACCCGTGCCACCATGGCATCGGGCAACTGGCGCGAAAACAGGCTGACCGCCAGCATCCAGCTCGCCAGCATCAGCATCCACAACAGCAGTGAGCCCTCGTGGCCACCCCAGACGGCCGAGATTTTGTACAGCATCGGCAACTGGGTGTTGGACTGTTGTGCCACGTATTGCACAGAAAAATCGTTGGTATAAAAGGCGTAGGTCAGGCAGGCAAAGGAAATGGCGGTCAACAGCCACAGCACCTGCGCCCCCGGACGCGCGAATGCCATCCAGTCGGCGCGGTTGCGATGCCCGCCGGCAACGCCAAAAACCCCCAGGCTCAAGGCCACCAGCAGGGAAAGAATCAGTGCGAAATGGCCAAGTTCAGGGATCATGGTTTTAAGTCCTTACTTGAGGGATTTGGCGGCTTTGTTGATTTGGGCCTGGTCCATGGCGTGTTGCGCTTCCGGGGGCATGTAGTTTTCGTCGTGTTTGGCCAGCACTTCGGTGGCCGTGAAGTGGCCCGAGTTGTCGAGCTGGCCTTGCGCCACCACACCTTTACCTTCCTTGAACAGGTCAGGCAGGATACCGGTGTAAGACACCTTGACATCGCGTGCGGTGTCGGTGACGATGAAATTCACCGTCATGTTGTCGCGCTTGATGGAACCTTCCTTGACCATGCCCCCAACCCTGAAGGCACGGCCTTTGGGTGCTTCACCGGCCTCGATCTGGGTGGGCGTGAAGAAAAACACCAGATTGCTTTCGAAGGCATTCAGTACAAAGTAAGCCGCCAGACCGACCGCCGCCAGGCCACCGGTGATGATGGCGGCACGTTGATAACGAGGTTTCATGATGTGTGTTGAGTTGAGTCGGAATCTGACCCGGTTTCGTCCAAAAGGTTTCGCACAATTTCGCGGCGGCGGGCGCGCACCTGCCAGATCTCGGCGACCAAGACCACGGCTGTGGCACCAAAGCTGCCCCATACGTAAAGGGCGTAACCACCCATTGCGAAAAACTCTGCCGCACTATGCCACTGCATGTTTCACCCATTCGGTATGTCGTTCACGCTCAAGAATGATGTTGCGAACCCGCAGCAACGCCATGGCAATGGCGTACATCCAGAACGCCACCACCATCACCAGCATTCCCGTGAGCATGGTGCTGGCCATGGAACTGCCCTTGAGTGAAACCGAAGCACCCTGGTGCAAGGTGTTCCACCATTTGACCGAAAAATAGATGATGGGAACATTCACGGCACCCACCAGCGCCAGCACGGCACCAGCCTTGTCGGCGCGCCTGGGATCGTCGATGCTGGCCTGCAGGGCCATGAAGCCCAGATAAAGAAACAACAGGATCAGCGTTGAGGTCAGTCGCGCATCCCACACCCACCAGGCACCCCACATGGGTTTTCCCCACAAGGCACCGGTGAGCAGCGACAAAAATGCAAATAGCGCACCGGTAGGTGCCAGTGCAGAGGCCATCATGCCCGAGAGCCGTGTATTGAACATCAGCCCCACGCCGGCCCAGGCGGCCATCACCAGGTAGATGAACATGGCCATTTGAGATGCCGGCACATGCACAAAAATGATGCGGTAACCCTGTCCCTGCTGCGCATCCACCGGAGCCACAAACAGGCCGATCCACAGGCCCACCAGCATCAATGCCGTGGCCAGCAGGGCAAACCAGGGCCACAACTTGCCCGCCAGTTCGTAGAAGTTTTGCGGTGAGGCAAACTTGAACCAGTGAATTACACGTTTCTTCATTCCAGGGAAATCCTCAAAGCGGCAGCGGTGGCAAAGGGTGAAAAGAACAGCGAGAGTACCAACAGAGCACTGAGCAAGGACAGGTGGCCACCAAAACCCAGACCGGCAGCATCGGCTTCCACCGCACCGGCACCAAAAATCAGCACCGGAATATAGAGGGGCAGGATCAATAAAGAAAGCAATACCCCCGCACCTCGTACGCCCAATGTCAGTGCCGCACCAATGCTGCCAATCAGGCTGAGGGTGGGGGCGCCCAGCAGCAGGGTCAGCATCAGGATGCCCAAAGCACGAGCGTCCAGGCCAAACTGCAGGCCCAGCACCGGGGCTATGGCCACCAGCGGCAGGCCCGACACGACAAAATGCGCCAGCGCCTTGGCCAGCACCAGCAAGCCCAGCGGTGTGGGTGACAGCACCATCTGCTCCAGCGAACCATCGGCATAGTCGGTGGCAAACATGCGCTGCAGACTCAGCATCGCCGCCAGCAGGGCGCTGACCCATAACACACCGGGTGCCATGCGCAGCAACAGTTTGGATTCGGCCCCTACCCCGAGCGGGAACAGGCTGGTCACCACCATAAAGAACACCAGGGGTGTCAGCACCTCGCCCTTTTGCCGCATACCCAGCGCCACTTCGCGCCTGAGCACGGCCAGCATGACATCGGCCAGACCCAGAATCTTGAGCGCCTGGTTCATGCCGGCGTCAATTCAAGCATTTGTGCCGGATGCTGGCCCACCGGTACCTTCTGATGACTGGTCAAAACTGCCAGGCCGCCATCGTCCAGATGGCTGGCAATCAGGTCGGCCAGCATGCGAACGCCACCTTCGTCCATGGCGACATAGGGTTCGTCAAGCACCCACAGGCGCGCGCTGCTGAGCACCAGGCGCGACAGCGCGACACGGCGCTTTTGTCCCTGCGACAAATGCCGCACCAACTGTTGTGACCGACCACGCAGGCCAAAGCGCGCCAGCACCTCACGCATTTGCGGAGCATCGGCGGCGACGCCCCCCAACGCACAGGTGAACCGCAGGTTTTCCTCGACACTCATCGATTCCTGCAGCGCGTTGAGATGCCCCAGGTAGCACAGGTCTTGCCGATAGGTCTCACGCTGGCGGTGGATCGACTGCTGATTCCACAGAATGTCGCCGGTCTCGATGGGTGCCAGACCACACAGCATACGCAGCAGACTGGTCTTGCCCACACCATTGGCACCAGCCACATACAGCCAGTGCCCGGCCTGCAGGGTGCAATCGACGTCTTTGAAAAGCTGACGCCCGCCCTTGCTGCAGCCAAGCCGGGAAAGCGTCAATGACGGGGAGGTGTTCAAAACAGCGGTGTATGAGGGGCGGACAGTGGCGGATTATCTTATGAAGTGCGCCCTGTCATGGTGCACCTGACGCGTCGGGGCTTTGGACTACCGCGTGATGACGAGCTTCTGGTACAAACCGCCAAAGTACGTTTGATGATCCATGTGGCTGTAGCTGCCACCGGCGGGTAGCCAGTCGGTGATGTTGTGGTTCCACAAGTCCATCGCAAAGGGTTCAAGCGTGCTGAGAATGGGCACCATGAGGTACCGAAACGGGCTGCTCGCCACCGGTTTGTGGTAGTCCACAAAAATCAGTTTGCCGCCTGGCTTGGTCACCCGCAGAGCTTCGGCAATGGTTTTTCGCCGCACTTCCAGCGGCATTTCGTGCAGCAGAAAAAACACCAGCACCGCGTCATGGCTGGCATTGTCGAAAGACAGCTGCGACGCGTCCTGTTGCAGGATGCTCACCTGACGTTTGTCGTTGAGCTTCTGGTGCAGGTTTTTGATTTGCACCGGTGCCACGTCCACCACATTCAGGTGACCCTTGGGGCCAAGACGGCGCACCAGATGTTCCGTCAGGTTGCCGTAGACACAGGCCACTTGCAGCACCTGGCCTTGCACGGCCTTGCCCATTTCATCCAGTGCCAGGTCACGCAAACGTGAAAAATTGCCCCACAGGATCAAGTTGACCAGCCACTGGCGTTCAAACACCCGCACCGCATTGGGGTGGGTGTAGGCCCACCAGTAGGTTTTTTCCAGGTATTCCGGCACGGCCACCGGCGAGCAATGGGCCGTTGCGCCGACGACATGGTGGGTGTCACGCGCAGCGATGCTGGTTTTCTCAAAAATCATGAACAGACCTTGATGGGGGTGCCACTGGGCACAAACGCAGTTACTTGAGCAAGCCTTCAGCGCGCAAAGTGTCCTGCACGGCCGGGCGCGTTGCCACACGCGCAGAAAACGCGGTCAACTCGCCCAGGGCAGAGGTATCCAGCCCGACAAATTTACCCCAGCCGCTCACCACAAACAGGTAAGCATCGGCGATGGTGAAACTGTCTCCGGTCAGAAACGACTTGCCTTTGAGCTCGCCATCCACCCATTGCAGTCGTCCCATGAGGCGGGTCTTGAACAGTGTCTTGGCCTCCTCGGGCATACCCGGTGTGAACAGCGGTGAGAAGCCTTTGTGCAGTTCGGTGGCAATGAAGTTCAGCCACTCCTGCTGTTTGTAACGCTCAAAACTCCCGTTCGCGGGCGCCAACTGCGTTTGTGGCGCCTGATCGGCCACATACTGCATGATCACCGCACATTCGTGCAACTGACGACCATCATCGAGCACCAGCAGCGGCACATATCCCAGCGGGTTGATGGTGTAGTAGTCCGTGCCGTCGGCCAGCTTGTGGGTTTTGGTGGGCGCTGAAATGGCCTCAAAGGCCAGACCCGATTCTTTCAGGACGATATGGGGTGCCAATGAACAGGCACCGGACGAGTAATAAAGCTTCATGGGTGGGATTCCTTGAGGAAAAGTCAATCAAGCCAAAGGTACAGACAGACATGCAGGGTTCATGCCGATCGGTTGAGTTTAATCGGCTTGGGTTAAGGCATGGTGATCTTGCGGAATTGGCGCTACCTGACAACGTGACCGTTCAGGCCAACCGCTGGCCGGCCCAGACCACCTGGTCAACAACGGCCTGCACGCCACTGCGCTGTGGTGCCGACACCAGTTGGCCGCTGGCATCAAAGGCTTGTGCGGCACCAGCCACAGCAAATTGTCTCGGTGCAACCCAGCATTGCAGGTTCAACAGCAGCGGTCCCAGGGTCATCAGTGAGCGCAATCCCCCCAGAGCACCGGGTGATGCAGATAACAGGCCGACCACCTTGCCTGCAAAGGGCTTGAGTCCGTCGGCCCAGTCGGTGTTGCCTTTGACCGGACTGGATGCCCAGTCGATACTGTTCTTGAGCAGCGCCGTCATGCCAGCGTTGTACTCGGGCGAGCAGATGATCCACGCCGGATGTTCCCACAATAGCTGCTTGAGCCGGATCACATCGGGCGGCGTGCCCTGAGCTTCCAGATCGGCGTTGTACAGCGGGATGTCCAGGCTACCCAGCTCCAGCAGCGTGACGTCGGCACCCTGCGAGCGCGCCATGTCGGCTGCAGCGCGAGCCAACTGCCGGTTATAGGACTGTTGGCGCGTGCTGCCCGCAAAGACCAGAAGTTTCATGGTGCGTATTCTCTCGCAAAAACAATAGCTATAGATGCTTGTATTGTATGGGCTAGAGGTCGATTTACTTATGTAAAACCTTGGCCACCGGGTTGTGCCGCAAGCGGAAAGCGTCGGGCATGCCCGAGCCCAGCAGCGGGCGCAGGTACAGCCGGAAGGCGTCGGTGACGTCCGTGCCGCTGGCCGAGATGAACTGATCTTCCATGGTGCGGGTTTTACCCGCCACGGCGGTCAGCGGTAACAGTTCGTAGTCGACCGAATAAAACCCGGTGCGCTTGATGGCCACCGAGCCGTCTTGTCCGCCCCACATGGCAAACTGCACCGCCTTTTCTCCCACCTCGCGGGCTTCACGCTGGTCCACGTCAGAGACACATCCGATGAACGAGCGCTGCATGTAGCCCAGCGTGTCACCCCGCACGCGCTTGATCTTGAGTTTGGCCTTGATTTCCTCGCACAGCAAATCCGCCAGCGCGCCACTGCCTGAGAGCTGCACGTTGCCGTGCGCATCGTGCTCCAGGTCTTTGGCCAGCAGGGCGGCAATCGGCGCGCCGGACTCGTCGTGAATGCCCTCCGACACGGCAATCACGCAGCGGCCATGGCGCTCGTACATGGCTTTGACGTCGGCCAGAAACTTGTCAAGCACAAAGGTGCGTTCGGGCAAATAGATCAGGTGTGGGCCGTCGTCGGGGAACTTCTTGCCCAGGGCCGAGGCGGCGGTCAGAAAACCGGCGTGACGACCCATGACCACACACACATAAACACCGGGCAGGGCAGCATTGTCCAGATTGGCTCCGGCAAAAGCCTGCGCCACAAACCGTGCGGCCGACGGAAAACCCGGCGTGTGGTCGCTGCCGACCAGATCGTTGTCAATGGTCTTGGGAATGTGGATGCTGCGCAAGGGGTAGTTGGCTGCCTGCGCCTCCTCGCTGACGATGCGCACGGTGTCGCTCGAATCGTTGCCACCGATGTAGAAGAAGTGACCGATCTGGTGTGCCTGCAGGACCTTGAAAATCTCATGGCAGTAGGCCGCGTCAGGCTTGTCGCGGGTCGAGCCCAAAGCACTCGAGGGCGTGTTGGCCACCAGTTCGAGGTTGTGACTGGTCTCCTGCGTCAGGTCAACAAAACGCTCATCCACAATGCCGCGCACCCCATTGAGTGCACCATAGATGTGACCAATCTGGGCAAAGCGGCGCGCTTCGAGTGCCACGCCGACGAGTGACTGGTTGATGACGGCGGTGGGGCCACCACCTTGTGCGACGAGTATTTTTCCGGATGCCATGGTCTTGTCCTGTTGATGAGGTTGAATCAAAACTGCAGGCTGTCATTGTGCCTTTGATCCGGGTCGATCACCGGGACAAGCGGTGGTTCCAGCTATGGTTTTTGGGACGGTCGGTAAAATTGGCCGCATGCTTTATCCCCAACACTTTGACGTGATCGTCGTCGGCGGTGGCCATGCTGGCACCGAGGCCGCGCTGGCCGCTGCCCGCATGGGCTGCAAAACACTGCTGCTCACCCACAACATCGAGACGCTGGGGCAGATGAGCTGCAACCCGTCGATCGGCGGCATTGGCAAGGGGCATCTGGTCAAGGAGGTCGACGCGCTGGGTGGCGCCATGGCCGCCGCGACCGACGAGGGCGGTGTGCAGTTTCGCATTCTCAACGCTAGCAAGGGGCCGGCGGTGCGTGCCACACGGGCGCAGGCTGACCGTATCTTGTACAAGGCGGCGATCCGCCGCCGGTTGGAAAACCAGCCCAACCTGTGGCTGTTTCAGCAGGCGGTGGACGACCTGATGGTGCAGGGTGACCGCGTGGTGGGTGCGGTGACGCAACTGGGTATCCGCTTTGCGGCCAGCACCGTGGTGCTGACGGCGGGCACCTTTCTGGACGGCAAGGTGCACGTGGGTTTGGCCAATTACCCGGCGGGGCGCGCTGGAGATCCACCGGCGGTGAGCCTGAGTGCACGGCTCAAGGAGCTCAAGCTACCTCAGGCGCGCCTGAAAACCGGCACGCCGCCGCGCATCGATGGGCGCAGCATTGACTTCAGCAAATGCCAGGAGCAACTGGGCGATGGTGTGACGGGGACCGCACTGCCCGCGGATGGCGGTTTGCCTGGCGGACTGGCGGGTGGCCCGGGCATGCCGGTGTTCAGTTTTCTCGGGCGGGCGCAGCAGCACCCGCTGCAGATGTCGTGCTGGATCACCCACACCAATGCACGCACGCACGACATCATCCGCAGCGGGTTCGATCGCAGCCCGATGTTCACCGGCAAGATCGAAGGCGTGGGGCCGCGCTATTGCCCCAGCGTCGAGGACAAGATCAACCGTTTTGCCGATAAGGAGAGCCACCAGATTTTTCTCGAACCCGAGGGCCTGAACACGCACGAGTACTACCCCAACGGCATCAGCACCAGCTTGCCGTTTGACATCCAGTACGAGCTGGTGCGCAGCATGGCCGGGCTGGAGAATGCGCACCTGCTGCGCCCGGGTTACGCCATTGAATACGATTATTTTGACCCGCAACAGTTGCGCAGCAACTTTGAGACGCGCGCACTGGGCGGGCTGTTTTTTGCTGGCCAGATCAACGGTACCACCGGTTACGAAGAGGCGGCAGCGCAGGGTTTGTTTGCCGGTATCAACGCCGCCTTGCAGGTGCGCGCGATGGGGGGTGGCGGTGTGGCGGGGGACAGTGCGGCAGGAAGCGTCAGCTATGACGGCGAGGCTTGGTTGCCGGCGCGTGATGTGGCTTACCTGGGTGTGATGGTGGATGACCTGATCACCAAAGGGGTGACTGAGCCGTACCGCATGTTCACCAGCCGGGCCGAGTTTCGCTTGCAGTTGCGCGAAGACAATGCCGACGCACGGCTGACCGATGCAGGGCGTCAGTTGGGTCTGATCGACGATGTGCGTTGGGACGCGTTCAACCGCAAGCGCGATGCGGTTTCACGTGAAACAGAGCGCTTGCGTTCGATCTGGGTCAGCCCGAAAAATCTGGATGCATCAGAGTCGGAGCGTGTACTGGGCAAGGCCATTGAGCATGAGTACAACCTGGCCGATTTGCTGCGACGCCCGGATGTGAGTTACGCCAGCTTGATGTCGCTCGATGGTGGCAAACACGCCGCGGTGGAGTTGCCTGCCCATGTTTCACGTGAAACAGCAGGTTTGACTGACACCGATTTGCTGGCTTTGTCGGTGATCGAGCAGGTGGAAATTGCTGCCAAGTACTCGGGTTACATCGACCGGCAAAAGTCCGATGTGGGTCGGGCGGCCCACTATGAAAACCTCCGGTTGCCGCAGGATCTGGATTACATGCAGGTGAGTGCACTGAGTTTTGAGGCGCGGCAAAAGCTCAATCGGCACAAGCCGGAGACACTGGGTCATGCATCGCGTCTTTCGGGCATCACACCAGCCACCATCTCGTTGTTGCTGATCCACCTCAAGAAGTCCAGGCTCAAGGGATTTGTGGCCGAGGGCAAAGAAGGGCAGACGTGAACACCGGTCTGGACCGCGCCTTGCGCCAGGGTCTGGGTGACCTTGGCCTGGCACTGAGTGATGCTCAGATTGCGTGCCTGCTTGACTACCTGGCCTTGATTCAAAAGTGGACCAAGGTCTACAACCTCACGGCAGTGCGTGACGCGTCGGAGATGCTGAGCCATCACCTGCTCGATAGCCTGGCGGTCATTGGGCCACTGACGTCACGGTTGCAGTCAGCGACGGGCGCGGATCGATCAGCAGATGCCGCGACCCGGAGCTTGCGTTTGTTGGATGTGGGTTCCGGTGCGGGGCTGCCGGGTGTGGTGATCGCCATTTGTTGTCCGCACATCCAGGTGCATTGCGTGGATACGGTTGCCAAGAAAGCGGCCTTCATCCAGCAAGTCGCGGCAGCGCTGCGTTTGCCCAATTTGCGTGGTCTGCACAGGCGGGTGGAGCAAATTGTCGAGCCCTACGACATCATCAGTGCCAGGGCGTTTGCGTCACTGGCGGACTTCACGTCCTGGTCGGTGGCAGCGCTTGCGCCGCGCGGCATCTGGATGGCCATGAAAGGCAAGAACCCCGCTGATGAGCTTGCCGCCTTGCCTCAAACGGTAGACGTGTTTCACGTGGAACAACTCAAGGTACCACAACTTGATGCCGAGCGTTGTCTGGTGTGGATGCGACGTGCGCAAGCCTGACGGGTCAAGGAGTGCACACCGTGCCCGACGCGCCTGGTGACTGGAACCAGCCACTGCAGCAGTTGCCGCCTCGCTGCGATGTGCTGGTGATTGGCTGCGGTCCGGCAGGCAGTGCCTGTGCCAAGCTGCTGGCGCAGTCTGGCGTGCAGGTGGTGCAGGTGGATGCCAGGGCTTTCCCGCGTGACAAGACCTGTGGTGACGGGTTGGTGCCCGACACCCATGCGGCGTTGCGCCGCCTGGGTGTACTTGATGAGGTGTTGGCTCATGCTCAGGTTGTCGGTGCTGCCCGTTGTGTGGCGCCCAGTGGCCGCAGCATCGATGTGCCGGGTGAACTGGCCGTGATTCCCCGGCGGGAACTCGATGCCATCCTGTGCCGCTCGGCCGTGCTTGCCGGTGCCCGGATGTTTGCACCCGCCCGTTTTGTGGCACCACTTTTGTCGATCGACGGTCGCGTCGTCGGTGCATCTTTGCGGTCAGAGGGTTGTACACGTGATATCCGTGCGCGCTGGCTGGTGCTGGCCACCGGTGCGGCCACCGACAGTCTGGAACTGCTGGGCCTTTGCCAGCGGCGTGCTGCCTCCAGCATGGCGATGCGCAGCTACGTGCGCCACCCGAGCTTGGCCGATGATCTGCCCGGTATGCGTTTTGTCTGGCATTCGGAGCTCAAGGGCGGCTACGGCTGGATATTCCCGGGTCCGCATCACACCTATAACATCGGGGTCGGCACCTTCCCCGCCGGCAAGCCTGCTGATCCGGCCACACATCAGCAGCCGCCCGCGCGCAAGAACCTGCGCACCATGCTGGCCGATTTTCAGCGCGTCGACCCGGTCGCAGCGCGGTTGCTGGCCGAGGGAGAGCTGGTGGGCAAACCGGCTGGTGCGCCCCTGCGTTGCAACCTGGACGGGGCGCAGTGGAGTCGCCCCGGAGTGCTGCTGGCGGGTGATGCTGCCGGTGCGACCTATGCGTTCAGCGGTGAAGGCATTGGCAAGTCCCTGGAAACCGGCATCGCCTGTGCCGAGGTTCTGGTGCAGCAAGTCGCGTGGCAGGATGATGGGAATGCTGGTGAAGACGACGCGGTGCAGACCGGCCATGCAGAACGCCTGGCCGCCTTGTTGCCGCAGTTTCGGATGTACCGCAAAGCAGCAAGTTTCAACCAACACCCCTGGCTGCTCAATCTGGTGATCTGGCGTGCCCAACGCAGCCCTCGCATCCTGCGGGCACTGTCGGATATTCTGGCGGAGCGTCGGCAACCCGACAGCCTGCTGTCCTGGCGTGGCCTGCGAGGACTGTTCTTGCGCGGCTGATTTCTCCCTGGTAGCCAAGCGCGTGGGCCAATCACGCTGGCCCGGCGTTGCCTCACGTAAACTCAGCGCCTTCCCGCGCCTCAAACCACTATCCAGCTTCAATCAGGAAACACCATGCTTGGCGTCACCGACTACGGCACTTTTGTCATTACCGTCATTGTTTTTCTGGCAATACCCGGGCCAGGCAATCTGGCATTGATCACCTCCACCGGCAAGGGGGGTATCCGGGGTGGTCTGGCGGCTACTTTTGGCGTGATTTTTGGTGATCAGGTGCTGATGTGGTCGGCCGTGGCGGGTGTGGCGGCTTTATTGACTGCCTATCCCGATGCGTTCAACGCCGTCCAATGGCTGGGTGCCGCCTACCTGGCCTGGCTTGGCGCGCACATGCTGCTGGCCAAACCTGGTGCGGCACCGGTGCTCAACATCAAACCACACCACTTCCTGCGGCAGGCGCTGATGATCACCTTGCTCAATCCCAAGGCGATCCTGTTTTACATGGCGTTTTTCCCGCTGTTTGTTGACCCGTCCCAGCAACTGGGCCTGATCACTTACGGCTTCATGGCGGCAACCATCGCCGTGCTGACCTTTCTGTATGGGCTTGGCGCGGTGCTGCTGACCCATTTCTTGGCTGAGCGGGTTCGCGCCAATCCGATGATTTCCCGCGGGCTTGAGAAGATCGCCGGTCTGTTTCTGGTCGGGTTCGGCATCAAGCTGGCGGTGTCGCACTGACACTTGTGCTGTTTCACGTGAAACAATACACCATCGCCTGACAACGCTTGCTGCTCACCACTTCTTCTGACTGACTCCATGGCCAAAATTTTCTGCATTGCCAACCAAAAGGGTGGCGTTGGCAAAACCACCACCACCGTCAATTTGGCTGCCGGACTGGCCAAGGTTGGGCAGCGGGTGCTGATGGTCGACCTGGACCCGCAGGGCAACGCCACCATGGGCTCGGGCATCGACAAGCGCCAGCTTGAACTCAGCGTTTACGATGTGCTGCTGGAGTCGGCCACGATCAAAGAGGCCAGTGTGCAAAGCAGCAAGCTGCTGGATGCGCAGTGCGGCTACAGCATTCTGGGTGCGAACCGTGAACTCGCTGGTGCCGAGGTTGAAATGGTGAGTCTGGAGCGACGCGAGAAACGCCTCAAGAGCGCCTTGGCCACGGTGTCCGACGACTATGACTTTGTGCTGATTGACTGCCCGCCGAGCCTGTCACTGCTCACCCTCAACGGCCTGTGTTGTGCACACGGGGTGATTGTGCCCATGCAGTGTGAGTACTTCGCGCTTGAAGGTCTGGCCGATCTGGTCAACACCATCAAACAGGTGCATGCCAACCTCAACCGTGAGCTCAAGATCATCGGTCTGTTGCGGGTGATGTTCGATCCGCGCATCACCTTGCAGCAACAAGTCAGCCAGGAGCTCGATGCCCGCTACCGCGCCAAAGGTCAATTGTTTGACACGGTGATTCCACGCAACGTGCGCCTGGCCGAGGCGCCGAGTTATGGTTTGCCAGGGGTGGTGTTTGACCCCGCCAGCAAAGGTGCGCAGGCGTTTGTGGCCTTTGCGCGCGAGATGGTGGAACGTGTCCAAAAAATGTAGGTAAATTGACCGCTAGCCCATATTTCGCGAGTCTTAAAAGCTATTGAGTTTGTAGTCATGAACCCATCACAAATCCTCCTGCTGCCGGGCTGGCAGAACTCCGGAGCCGGGCATTGGCAGAGCCTGTGGCAACAGCAATTCGGTTACACCTGGGTCGAGCAGCACGACTGGATGCGCCCGCTGCGTGGCGACTGGATCGCGCGGCTCGAAGAAGTTTTGCTGTCCATTGAGACCCCGGTGGTTCTGGTAGCGCACAGTCTGGGCTGTCAGTTGGTGGCAGCCTGGGCCGCGCATTCGCGCCAATGCGGGCGTGTCAAGGCGGCCCTGTTGGTGGCGCCGGGCGATGCCCAGCGCGAGGAGTTGCAACCGCTGCTCCCGAGCTGGTCGCCCCCGGTGTTGCAGCGTCTGCCGTTTCGCAGTTGCCTGGTGGCCAGCAGCGATGACCCGTATTGCAGCCTGGAGCGTGCCGACATTTTTGCCAGTGCCTGGGGCGCCGAGCGGGTCAACCTGGGCGCGCAGGGGCATATCAACGCGGACTCAGGGCTGGGCGACTGGCCACAAGGGCAGCGCTTGCTGCGCGACCTGATCACACACTAAGGAAGGAAACACATGGCGACCAAAAAACCAAAGGGACTGGGCCGCGGGCTGGAAGCCCTGCTTGGCCCCAGCGTGGATGAATCGCCGGGCGCGGGTGGCAGTGGTGGTGGCCTGGGTGAGCAGGCGGCACCGTCCACACTGCTGCTGTCCGACCTGGTGCCCGGCCAGTATCAGCCACGCACCCGCATGGACGAGGGTGCGTTGTACGAACTGGCCGAATCCATCAAGGTACAGGGCATCATGCAACCCATTCTGGTGCGCCGCCTGAGTGACGCCGATGCCGAGTTGAAACGTGCCCAGCTCAACCCCGAGGCACCCAGTGGTGGCGCGGTGCGCGCACTGTATGAAATCATCGCGGGTGAACGGCGTTTTCGCGCAGCAAAACTTGCCGGGCTCGACAGTGTGCCGGTCCTCGTGCGGGATGTGCCCAATGAGTCAGCGGCCGCCATGGCGCTGATCGAGAACATCCAGCGCGAAGACCTCAATCCGCTCGAAGAAGCGCAGGGGCTGCAGCGCCTGATCAAGGACTTTGGGTTGACGCACGAAACAGCTGCGCAAGCGGTGGGTCGCAGCCGCAGTGCCGCCAGCAACCTGCTGCGCCTGCTCAATCTGGCCGAGCCGGTGCAGACCATGCTGATGGCCGGTGATGTCGACATGGGCCATGCCCGGGCGCTGCTGGCACTCGATCGGGCCACTCAGATCACCGCTGCCAACCAGATCGTCGCCAAAAAAATGTCGGTGCGCGAAGCCGAGAGCCTGGTCAAAAAACTGGGTGCCGAGTTCTCGCTGGTGGCAACCAAGCCCAAGAAAGAGAAGTCCCGCGACCTCAAGCGTGTCGAAGAAGAGCTGTCTGACCTGCTCACTGCCACGGTGGAGGTGCGGGTCAAAAAACGCATCAAACGCGCCGGACGGCTGGAAGACGTGGGTGAGCTCAGCATTGGTTTTGCCTCACTCGACGAGCTCAACGGCCTGATCGACAAGTTGCGCAGCACCCGCAACTGAATCGCCACAACCGGGTTTTCCCAACTCTCTACGCAAAGGCAAGCATGAAACACATTTTCGGTCTGGTCGGTGCCATGGCACTCAGCGGTGCCGCGGTGGCGCAGGTGCCCCCCACTTTGGTGTCCGGGGCGGCGCAGCGCCAGGGCATGGCGATCACGGTTTACAACGACGACCTGGCGCTGGTCAAGGAACAGCGCAAAATCAATCTGCCGGCCGGGCCATCCTGGCTCAGCCTGCGCGAGGTGTCGGCCAAAATGCGCCCCGAGACCGCCCTGCTGCGCGCCGTCAGTGGCTCACCCATCACGCTGGTGGAACAGAACTTTGACTTTGACCTGCTCACGCCCGCCAAGTTGCTTGAAAAGTATGTCGGGCGCGAAGTCACCGTGCTGCGAACCCACCCCACCACCGGCGCAGAGACGAGCGAAAAAGCCACTGTCCTGGCCACCAACGGGGGCACGGTGCTGCGTTTTGCCAACCGTATTGAAGCGGGGGTGCCGGGTCGCATCGTGTTTGACAGTGTGCCAGCCAATCTGCGTGACCGGCCCACCTTGTCGGTGCTGCTGGAGGCTGCCGGTGGCGAGCAGTCGGTCGAACTGTCTTACCTGACGGGTGGACTGTCCTGGCGCGCCGACTATGTGAGCAACCTCTCGGCAGATGGCAAGCAGATGAACCTGTCGGGCTGGGTCACGCTGACCAACAACAGTGGCAGCGCCTACACCGATGCCACCCTGCAGCTGGTCGCGGGCAACGTCAACCGGGTGCGCCCGCCACAGGCCATGATGGCTGCGATGCCGGCCCCGGCACCACGCGCCAAGGTGGCCGAGTCAGTGGCGCAAGAGTCGCTGATGGACTACCACCTGTACAGCTTTGAGCGCCCCACTTCGGTGGCCGAAAACCAGACCAAACAGTTGGCGCTGCTGTCGGCCAGTGACATTGCGGTCAAGCGCGAATATGTCTTGCCGGGCGGCGAGTACTACTACCGCGACCGCTTTGGCGAGCTGGGCCAGAAGCTCAAACCCCAGGTGTTCATCAGCTTTGACAACAAGGGTGCGCAGCTGGGCAAACCGCTGCCGGCCGGGGTGGTGCGGGTCTACGCCAAAGATAGCAAAGGGGCGGCGCAGTTTGTGGGCGAGGACCGCATCAGCCACACCGCCAAGAACGAGAACGTGCGGCTCAAACTGGGCGAGGCGTTTGACATCACGGCCGATCGCAAGCAGACCAGCTATAAGAAACTGGCTGACAACCTGATTGAGACCGCCTACCAGGTCGAGTTGCGCAATGCTAAGGACGAAGCGGTGACGGTGCGGGTGGTGGAGCCACTGCCCGGTGACTGGGAGGTGGTGCAGGAGTCCATCAAGAGCAGCAAGGAATCCGCCCGTGTCAACGTCTGGAATGTCGAGCTGCCAGCCGGTGGCAAGACCGTGCTGACCTACAGCGTGCGCGTCAAGTGGTAAACAATCTGCGTCGTTGGTGACCTGGCACGATGCTGAGCCGTCTGCGCTGGCCACTGCCTGCGGTGCTGGTCTGGGCGGCGGCCTGGGGCCTGTTTCGCCTGAGCCTGCAGCAGGGTGGCAGTCACTGGTTGGCGCTCACGCTGGCGTGTTCACTGGGGGTGTTGGCGAGCCTGCTGGGCGACAGTTGGTGGCGTCGCATAATGATTGCGCTGGGCTTTCCGCTATCGCTGGCACTGTCGGGCAGCCTGGCGCTGCCGCCCTGGGCTTGGTTGTTGCCACTGCTGTTGCTGCTGCTGATCTACCCGCTCAATGCCTGGCGTGATGCACCCCTGTTTCCAACCCCAAGAAATGCATTGGATGGGCTTACAGCGCAATGTAATATTGACTTTAATGCTCTTATTTTAGATGCGGGCTGTGGACTGGGGGATGGCCTGATCGCACTGCGTCGTGCCTACCCGCAGGCACGCTTGCATGGGCTGGAATGGAGCTGGCCGTTGCGCGCCCTGTGTGCCCTGCGATGCCCGTGGGCACGGGTGCGCCAGGGCGATATCTGGCAGGCCGACTGGTCAGCCTACGATTTGGTCTACCTGTTTCAGCGACCCGAGAGCATGCTACGCGCTGCCGTCAAAGCCCGTGGCGAGCTTAAACCCGGTGCCTGGCTGGTGAGTCTGGAGTTTGAGGCCACAGAGTTGCCCTTGCATGGCCGCTTGCTGGCCCCGGATGGCAGACCGGTCTGGCTGTATCGCATGGCGTGACTGACGGCTGGCGCGACCACCCAGCCTTATGATGTGTGCGCCAGTCAGCCGTCGGATTCCGCGCTGATCACCATTCTGATGAGTTGCGACAAACCGTCAACGCGGAGCTTGTCCATCATGCGTGCCTTGTGGACTTCAACCGTGCGAACACTGATACCCAGCTCGACGGCGATCTCCCGGTTATGGTTGCCCGCCACCACCAGGTCCATCACCTGGCGTTCACGCGGCGTCAGTGCGGCGATCCTGTTGCCAAGCGAGCCTGGTGAGGCTGGTACTTTGCGCGGGTCAGCCTGGCTCTGCATGGCTTCATCGATTCTCTCCATCAGCAAGCCATGGTCCAGTGGTTTTTCCAGAAAATCCAGGGCGTGCGCTCGAAAAGCGCGCCGCGCCGACGCCATGTCGCCGTGCCCGGTCATGATGATGATCGGCATCTGGCAGCCCATACTTTGTAACTGGGCTTGCAAACTCAAACCGTCCATGCCAGGCATCCGGATGTCGAGCAACAGGCAACCCGCCCAATCAGGCTGGTAAACCTCCAGAAAGCTCTCTGCATCTCTGAATAAGGCCACTGGAAAACCCCGAAGTCCCAGCAGCAAACCCAATGCATCACGCACCGAAGGGTCGTCTTCGACAACAAACACGGTCAAGCCATCATGGCGCATGCGCGGACTCCCCTTTTAACGGCAGATACAAATTGAAGATGCCGTGATCAGCTGCCTCGGCCCATAACTGACCCCCGTGCGCCACGGCGATCGCACGGCTGATGACCAGTCCAAGCCCCAAGCCACTGGACTTGGTGGATTGGAAACTCGCAAACAAGCGTGACAGTCCGGCATGGTCAAAACCGGCGCCGTTATCCTCGATCACCACCGTGACACCGTGGGACTGCGGGTCGATGAGGGCGCTGACGTGGATGGCTTTGCCTTCCGGTGCGCTGCCATCGGCTGCATCCACGGCATTGGAGAACACATTGCGCAATACCACCTCCAGTTGCAAGCGGTCGCCCATCAGCCAGCAGGACGGAAAATTGTCCACATGAAACGTTACTGACCCGGACAACTGAAAGGGTGCCATCGCTCGCTGTAGCAGTGGCGCCAGTTCGAGCGGTTCAAGTTGCGTCGAGCCGGTGCGGAAGAAGTCCCGCAGTCGGCGCAGGACGTCCGCGGCTCGTGTGGATTCGCGGCTCATGCAGCGCACTGCCTCGCGCAGGCGATCGCCGGTTTCACCCATTTCCAGCAGCGTCTCGCAGGCGGCGCCGTAGGTCGAAAGTGCTGACAGTGGCTGATTGAGCTCGTGCGCCAATGCTCCTGCCATCTCGGCGGCTGCCGCCAGCCGCAGGGTTTCGCGCAGTTCGTCGCTGACGCGCTGCTTTTCGTCGACCACGACTCCAATGAAAAAGCCGAATACGGCAATCACAACCGCCAGGGCCTGTGTTTCAACCACGGTCACGGTGGCGATGTCCAGCCATTGAAACCCGGCAATCAGTCCTAGCTGAATCAGGGTGGCGCTGATCACCGCGCCGGGAAGGCCGTCACGCGACGCGGCCCAGGCGATCGGCAGGAACAGGACGTAAAAGTACTTGAACGATGCGGCTGAACCTGGCACAAACGCCACCCACAATGCCGTTCCTGCAAGGCATAGAGAGATCAGGAAATCAGTCTTGAAAACAATGCGTCCCATTTCCCGGCGGCGCTCAGCATCCATCAGCGACCAGATCAAGGGCATGGCCACAAGGGCACCGGTGGCATCACCCACCCAGTACTGAAATACCGAATCCACCATACCAGAGTCAGGAACGTGGCCGGTTAAATTCAGCAAGCCCATTAGCAGCATGCTATTGATCAGCATCCCGATCGTGGTGCCAATGGTCCACAGTAGCAGACCTTGCCGTTCAAAAAAAATGCGGCCACCAGCAAGTGCCCGGTGCAGCACTTGGGCCAGCACCCAGAGGTTGAATGTCAGGAGCATCGCAATGGCCAGGGTGAGTACCAGGCCAACGGGCAAACCCCGTACCCACAGCTCAGCAGAAAAAATGGCTGCGGAAATTGGTAACACCATGTGGACACCAAAGCGCAGCAAATACACCAGGCCCAGAGCCGGTGCCGGATTCCATGGCGTAATGTTGAGCTGGTGCAGCGGGTGAATATAGCTGGCCCAATCCAGCGCGACATAGCCGAAGAACAAGATGGCAAGGTCGCGCCAACTTGGCCGCAGTTTCGGCAACATGGCAGAGATCGGTTTGTTCAGGTTGTGTAGAGGTTGATTTTGCTGTGACATTGGGCGAAAAGTAATTCGTGCAGATACCTAAGTAATTCGCGTAGTGTGCCCGGTCAGATGGCTTCAAAACTGGGTCAAGATGCCAAAACGAAGCACCGAGAACAGACCAACTCCCTTAAGAGAGTTCACGAATTTTCAAAGTCACGACCAATCGGTAGCATCGTCTCATGCTTCGCCGTTTTGGATTTTTGCTCTGTCTGATCTCGTTCTGGTTACTGTTATCGGGCATGTTCACCCCTTTTCTGGTAACGGCAGGGGTGGGTAGTGCCATCGCCGTGATGCTGTTTTCCCGACGGATGGACGAGTTCGATCGCGACAACAGCGCCTTGCAACTGTCCTGGCTATCGCTGTTTACTTACATGCCCTGGCTGATCAAGGAGATCGTCAGATCGGGCCTGGATGTCAGTTGGCGTGTATTGCATCCAGCGTTACCCATTGCACCGGCAATGCTGGAGTTTTCACCCGCGCAGTCGACCGATATGGGCCTGGTCATTCACGCCAACTCGATCACCCTGACACCAGGCACCATCACCGTGGTGGCACAGCGGGGCCGGTTCCTGGTGCACGCGCTCAATGCTCAGCCGGGCGATACGTTGGCGGATACCGAGATGGACCGGCGCTGTCATGCGCTGGAGCAGCGTTGATGGTGCTGGCCGCAGCAGCATTGGGTCTGCTGGTCACGGTGGTGCTGGCGCTCATCCGGGCATCGTTGGGGCCAACCCTGTTCGACCGCTTGCAGGCTGCCAACACCATTGGCACCTGCGCAATGCTGCTGCTGGCGGTATTGGGATTTCTGGCCGGTCGGCCCGAATTTCTCGACCTGGCCCTGACCTACGGGTTGCTCAACGCCATTGGCACCTTTGCAGTGCTCAAGTTCCTGCGCCAGGGTGACCTCGGTATGACTGATCTGGACACACCCTCGACATTGAAACCGGCCCAACATGATTGAGACGCTGCAGTGGTTGCGGGAAGGGCTGGCTGCGATCTGTCTGGTCGCCGGTGCGTTGTTTTGTGTGGTGGGTGGTATTGGTCTATTGCGTATGCCGGACTTCTACACCCGTATGCATGCCGCCAGCGTCACTGAAACCCTGGGTGTCGGGCTGATTCTGCTGGGCCTGATGCTGGAGGCCGGATTCAGCTTGATTGGTGTCAAGCTGATCCTGATCGGAGTATTGGTCTTTTTCGTCAGCCCGACCGCAGGGCACGCCCTGGCACGGGCCGCCTATGTGCGCAAACTTATGCCGCGATTGGGCGGCTCCCAGGAGGCGGTATCGAAACTCTGATCATCGATATCTTGCTGTCCCTGATGGCACTCACAGTGCTGGTACTGGTGTGGCTGCGCAGCCTGTTTGCGGTGGTGGTGCTGTCGGGAATCTACAGCTTTCTGATGGCCACCGTGCTGGTGGCCATGGACGCCGTGGATGTGGCCATGACTGAGGCTTCGGTGGGGGCTGGTGTCTCCACCGTCCTGTTGTTGGGTGCGCTGTACTTGTGCCGCAGCGAAGAAGTGCGACCGGTCCATCGGCCCTGGTTGCCGCTGGCCGCCTCGATTTGTACGGGTGGCCTGTTGATTTACGGCGGCCTGGGCCTGCCGGACTTTGCCGACCCGAATGCACCCATTCATCACCATGTGGTGCCACGTTACATGCAAAACGAGGTCGACGTACCCAATGTAGTCACGGCAGTGCTGGCCAGTTTCCGGGGGTACGACACGCTCGGTGAGACCACCGTGGTGTTCACTGCCGGGGCCGGCATCATCGCGCTGTTGCGCAGACGTGGCGGGAGCCGCGATGCAAAGTGACCTGATCCTGCGCATTGTCGGCAAACTGCTGATTCCCTTCATTCTGTTGTTCGCTTTGTACGTGCAGTTTCATGGCGACTTCGGCCCTGGAGGCGGGTTTCAGGCAGGGGTTATTTTTGCCGCGGGTATGGTGTTCTATGCGTTGATATTTGGCCTGGTCAACACCCGGCGGGTCATGCCGGACTGGTTGGTTGAAACACTGCTGGCGTGTGGCGTGCTGGTCTACGCCGGCGTGGGTCTGGCTGGGATATTCCTCGGTGGCAATTACCTTGACTACTTTGTGCTGTCTGCCGATCCCATTCACGGGCAGCATCGTGGCATTTTCTGGGTCGAGGTTGGCGTGGCCATGACGGTCTGCGGTGTCATGCTGAAGATTTTCTATATGTTTGCCTCGCGTGGCCATGCCGATGGACCGCCGCAACAGTGACCATGCTCGATCCAAGTCAATTCAGCCACTTCGGTTACGCCATCACCATCTTTTTGATGATGGCTGGGCTGTTCATTGTGATGGCACGTGGCAACCTGATCAAAAAGCTGGTGGGCCTATCGATCTTTCAGACCTCGGTCTATCTGCTCTATATCGCCCCGGCCAAATTGCTGGGGGGAACGGCACCCATCATCTCACCCGCTTTCAAGGTGTATTCCAACCCCTTGCCCCATGTGCTGATTTTGACGGCGATTGTGGTGGGTGTGGCCACGATGGCGTTGGGGCTGGCATTGGCGGTGCGTATTCGCGAGGCTTACGGCAGCATCGAGGAGGACGATATCACCGCGCTGGATAACCAGGCAGACCAGGTTGTTGAGCCGTCGGGGGATCAGCTGCGATGACTTGGGCCATGCATTTGCCGGCACTACAGGTGGTGGTGCCGCTGATCTCGGCACCACTGGCAGTGCTGCTGCGCCATGGTGGACTGGCGTTTGGCGTGGTCACTTCTGCGGCCTGGTTTGCGTTTGCCGCATCCATCATGCTCTGGCTGCAGGTTCAGGCAGGGGGTGACATCGCTTACCACATTGGGAGCTGGCCACCGCCCTGGGGAATTGAGTACCGGGTGGACAAGTTGTCCAGTCTGGTTCTGGTGCTGGTCTCGGGCATGGCTGCGGTGGTGTTGCCGTGGAGTCGGGCCAGCGTGGCGCGTGAAATCGCACCTGACCTGCACTATCTGTATTACGCCATGTTTGGTTTGTGTGTGGCGGGTCTGCTGGGCATCACCATCACCGGGGATGCTTTCAATATCTTCGTGTTTCTTGAAATCTCTTCACTATCAACCTATGTGTTGATAGCGTTGGGCAAGGACCGGCGCGCTCTGGCGGCGTCTTACCGTTACCTGATCATGGGCAGCATCGGTGCGACGTTTATCGTGATCGGCATCGGGTTCTTGTACCTGATGACCGGAACCCTGAACCTGGCTGACATGGCGACACGTCTGGCCGGGGTACAAAACACCCGGCCCGTGCTGGCGGCGCTGGCATTTTTGACAGTCGGCGTGTCACTCAAGCTCGCCTTGTTTCCCTTGCACCAGTGGTTGCCCAACGCCTACACCTACGCACCTTCTGGTGTGACGGCGTTTTTAGCGGCCACCGCCACCAAGGTGTCGATCTACGTGCTGATCCGGTTCTATTTCAGCGTGTTTGGTGAAAGCATGGTGTTCCACAAGCTGCCGTTGGCGCAGATCATGCTGGGTTTGTCACTGCTGGCGATGTTTGCTGCCAACTTCATCGCCATTTTCCAGAGCAATCTGAAACGCCTGTTTGCCTATTCCAGTGTGGGGCAAATTGGCTACATCACGCTTGGTTTGTCGTTTGACTCCATCACCGGCCTGTCCGCATCGATCGTGCATCTGGTCAACCACGGTGTCACCAAGGGCGCGATTTTCCTTTTGATTGGCGGCGTGGTTCTGGGGCTGGCGGGGTCGCAGCAAAGCCCCTTGAGCCCAACGTTTGAGCGACTGAATGGGCTGGCCCGACGTATGCCTCTGACCTGTTTCGGCATTGTGTTGGCGGGTTTAAGCCTGATAGGGGTGCCCGGAACGGCCGGATTTGTCAGCAAATGGATGCTGATCAAAGCGGCCCTTGAAGCGGGACAGTTCTGGCTGGTGGGGGCCATTGTGCTGAGTTCGCTGCTGGCGGTGGCTTACGTCTGGCGGTTTGTCGAAACCGCCTATCTGCAGGCACCTCCCGCGGGTGCGTCTGTGCGCAGTGAAGCACCCCTTTCGATGCTGATTCCCGCCTGGCTGCTGGTTTTTCTGACCGTATGGATGGGGCTGGATACCTCACTGACCCTGGGTTCGGCCCAGCAAGCAGCCCAGTTCCTGTTCAAGGCGGGGGTTTGAGGTCAGCATGAACCTGCAAACGCTGATTCTTTTGTCGCTGGTTTTACCGCTTGTGGGTGCGCTGGGTATCTCGGTGTCCGGTTCGCGGCCCAATCTGCGCGAAACGGTGACCCTGGTGACGGCGGTGCTGCTCGCGTTGTGTGTGGTGCAGTTGCTGACACCGGTTCTGGCGGGTGAGCGTCCCTACTGGCGGCTATTGGAGCCGCTGCCGGGCTTGCCGGTGGCGTTTCGGGTGGAACCCTTGGGCCTAATGTTTGCGCTGATTGCCTCAGGCTTGTGGATTGTGAACTCGGTCTACTCGATCGGCTACATGCGCGGCAACCGGGAGCAACATCAAACCCGGTTCTATGTCTGTTTTGCGTTGGCGATTGCCTCAGCGCTGGCGATTGCGTTTGCCGCCAACCTGTTCACGCTGTTTCTGTTCTATGAAGTCCTGACGCTGGTGACATACCCGTTGGTCACGCACGCTGGCAACGATAAGGCTCGCCAAGGGGGGCGAACCTATCTGGGCATTTTGATGGGGACGTCCATCGTGTTTCTGCTGCCAGCGGTCATTTACACCTGGCATGTGGCTGGGACTACCGATTTCAGGGTGGGTGGCATCCTGCCCGACAACCTGAGCAGCAGTGAAATCACGGTGTTGCTGGCCTTGTTCATGTTCGGCATTGGCAAGGCTGCGCTGATGCCCTTTCACCGCTGGCTGCCAGCGGCCATGGTGGCGCCTACGCCGGTGTCAGCCTTGTTGCACGCGGTCGCAGTGGTCAAGGCCGGTGTGTTCACAGTGGTGAAAGTGGCGATCTATGTTTTTGGTCTGGAGCAACTGGCTGGTAACACAGACTGGCTGATTGCAGTGGCTGGTTTCACCATTGTGGCGGCATCGGTGGTGGCGCTGCGTGCTGACAACCTCAAGCGGCGTCTGGCGTATTCAACGGTCAGTCAACTCTCTTACATTGTGCTGGCCGTGGCCATCTTGGCACCACTGTCCATTGTGGCCGCGGTGTTGCACATCGCTGCCCACGCACTGGGCAAGATCACCTTGTTTTTTGCGGCTGGTTCCATCTATACCGCAGCCCACAAGACCGAGGTGAGCCAGCTCGACGGCATCGGGCGTCGTATGCCGTGGACCATGACCGCCTTTGCCATTGGTGCGATGTCGATGATTGGCCTGCCGCCTGCCGCCGGTTTTGTCAGCAAGTGGTACCTGGTGTCTGGCGCCATGGCGCAAGGCCAGTGGGTGGCGTTGGGGGTGATCCTGCTGAGCACGCTGCTGAACTCGGCGTATTTCCTGCCGGTCATTTACCGGGCTTTTTTAAGGCCCTTGTCAGCGCACGACCTGACGCATCCTCACGGAGAGGCACCCTGGCCCATCGTGATCGCGCTGAGTTTTACCGCTGCAGCCACCCTGGCACTGTTTTTCTTTCCGGACGTGCCGCTTGCCCTGGCGCACCAACTGCTTGCAACACCATGAACCACGAACACTGGCTGGACAAGCCCCAAAACATCCAGAAACTTTGGCGCGGCTTCCTGCTGGTACTGGCATTGACCGTGGTGGCTGAGCTGTTTATCGAGCTGCATCCGCACTTCGAAATCGAGCACTGGATGGGGTTCAACGCAGCCTATGGGTTTATCACCTGTCTGTTGATGATTATGGGTGCCAAACTGTTGGGCTTGTTGCTCAAGCGCCCGGACACCCATTACGAGGGTGATGCGCACCATGACTGAAGGCTTCTACCTGCATCCTGGCCTGATCCTGCTGGCCACCGGGTTGTTGCTGCCAATGTTGCGTGGAACCCTCCGGCAGGTAGCAACGGTGGTTTTGCCGAGCATCGCGCTGCTCGTTTTGTGGATGCTGCCAGAAGGCCGTTTGTGGCAGCTGCCCTGGCTGGATTACACGCTGGCACCGCTGGTCGTTGACAAACTGTCCCGCCTGTTTGCCACCATTTTTATTCTGATGGCAGCGGTCGGTGGCCTGTTTGCTTTAGGCCAGACCAGCCGACTGGAGGTGCCGGCAGCGTTCATCTACGCGGGTTCGGCGGTCGGGGTGGCACTGGCGGGGGATCTGGTCAGTGTTTTTGTGTATTGGGAGCTGATGGCCGTGGGCTCGACGCTGGTGATCTGGAGCGCGGGCACCCCGGGTGCCTGGGCGGCGAGTCGGCGCTATGTGGCGATCCATCTGGCCGGTGGGGTGGTGTTGTTTGCCGGAATCACAGGACACATCACCCAGACCGGCTCGGTGGACTTTGTTGCCATGGCGCTCGATTCCTGGGCACATTGGCTGGTGCTGGCGGGCTTCTTGATCAACGCGGGCGCAGCGCCATTCTCGGCGTGGCTGCCTGACGCCTACCCCGAGGCATCCTGGAGCGGTACGGTGTTTTTGTCGGCCTTCACCACCAAAACGGCGGTGTATGTGCTGATGCGCGGATTTGCCGGCGCTGATATCCTGATTCCGGTTGGCATCTTCATGATCTTTTACGGCATCGTCTATGCGCTGCTGGAGAACGATATGCGCCGCATCCTGGCGTATTCGATCGTCAACCAGGTCGGTTTTATGGTGACCGGGATCGGCATTGGTACCGAGATGGCGCTCAACGGCGCTGCGGCCCACGCCTTCAGCCACATCATCTACAAGGCGCTGTTGTTGATGTCGGCCGGTGCCGTGTTGTCGGCGACTGGTAAACGCAAATGCTCTGAGCTCGGTGGCCTGTTTCACAGCATGCCGCTGACGACGATCTGCGGCACCATTGGGGCGCTGGCGATTTCGTCTTTTCCGTTGACCTCAGGATTCATCTCCAAGTCCATGGTGACCCAGGCGGCGGTGGATGGGCATATGCAACTGGTTTGGTTGTTCCTCAGCGCGGCATCAGCCGGTGTGTTTCTCCATGCCGGCATCAAGTTTCCGTGGTTTGTGTTTTTCCAGAAAGACAGTGGTTTGCGGCCGCCGGATCCGCCGGCGTCCATGCGCTGGGCCATGGTTATTTTTGCTGCCTTGTGTATCGGGCTTGGTGTCTGGCCCGAGCCGCTGTATGCCATGTTGCCGTACGTGGTCGATTACGTGCCATACACCGCCGCACATGTCCTCACACAGTTGCAGTTGTTGCTGTTCTCCGGCCTGGCCTTTTTTGTCATGCTCAGCTACCTTAAGCGCACCCCGACCATCACCTTGGATGTCGACTGGTTGTGGCGTAGCGCCGGGCCGCGGCTGATCCGGTCACTCGGTGCCAGCATCAATGGCGTGATGACTCTGCTTGGCCGCTACATCGCTAAGGCTAAATCCCGGATCAGCGACAGCTTATTGCGTCAGCAGTTGCCAGGTGGGTTCCTGCTGCGGTCCTGGCCCACCGGGAGCATGTCCTTGTGGGTGATGTTGATGCTGCTCGCCAACCTGCTGCTGTATTACTTTTGATCCGAGCCCTTACTGGATGCCCTTTGCCGCTGCGAGAGATTGAATGTGCATGATGAAGATCTGGGTGAAGCTGATTCCTGAGTTGGGACGTTTGAGCGCTGCCGAGCAGGTCAAGGCCATTGACCAGGCCAGCAAAACAAGCTTTCGTACCCATGAAGCCATCATCATGGTTATTTGGCTGATTTTTGCGTACCTGCTAAACAAGCGCATTCTTGCCAGTACACCCGGCGAGAATCCCGTCGCAGATGCTCTGGTTGCCAACCTGCTGATCACTTTACCGCTTTTGCTTTTGGTGTTTGTACCGGTTTATCTGCGAAAAATGCGTCGCGAGGTCCGCAAGCAGATGCAATCCGACTCATCGGCACCGTCCTGAGCTATTTCCCAGGGTCTGCTATCGCTGCGCGGCACCAGTTCATCAAGAACCACCCAAGATAGTCCATAGTCCTTGTCAAGTGGACAACTACGGGGTTAAGGGTCAGGCGCGAACGGTTTTTGACACTGGCTTGCGTGTGGGCGGCGAGTCTTTGTTTTCCCTTTCGGCCTGCGCCGGCAACGAGTTGTGGGCTGGCAATCTGAACCAGGCGCAAGCGCTTTACCGACGCATCGGAGAATCATTCCAGGCGAATGCTATTTCTTGTTACGGACAGGCGCACGTGGCGGCCCTGCGTGGTGATGGCGCTCTTGCCCTGGCGTTGGCCCGTGATGCCCGCCAGCGTTGGCCCGTGGCCAGCCATTTCCGAGAAGCCGAGCTCCATGCCTGGCTGGGCGATCACGCCGCCGCGTTGCGGACGCTGCAGCTGGCCATTGCTGCCATGGAGAGTCCGTGCGTCCTGGCCGGCGTCACCTGCGCCTTCCAGGCGCTGGCGGACGACGCCGGCTTCCTGAATCTGCTGGGTCAACTGGGTTTGACGCGCTGGTATGGTACTGAATGCCATTTAGACCAGACCTAGTAAGCGTTTGTTGCTATCTACTTGTGTAATCACTGACCACTGCTCGCTGCCTGCCAGTTCGGCCCCGTTGCGATCTCAGTCCGACCCAGTCTGTCTTCGATTGAACTGCTGATCAAACTCGCCCAGCAGCAGATCGCGCAACCGGTCCAGTTCTGGCAGCTTGGCCAGCGCCTGAGCATTTTTCCCTTGACTTTGCAAAGCCACCAACTCGTTGCCCAGCCTGTGCACCTCATCGTGTCGCTGGTACAAGGCACGTGTGGCCGCGTGGGTGCCATGCTGTGGCGTGTGGCCTTGCAGCCACTGTCCAAAATCGCACTGCGTGGGGTCGAGCGCTGGCGGAGATGGACGTTCACCCAGAACAAAACTCCTGATACCGGCAATCCAGGACCGGTGTTCGATGCGGGCATACAGCAACGGGACCTGTTCCAGATGAATCGGCCTTTGTGTGCGCCAGGCGGCGTCGGGTTGCCATTCGGCAACCCAGTCAGGCAGGTGTTCAGCGGGCATGGGTTTGGCAATGCCGTAACCCTGTGCCGCTTCGCAACCCAGTTGCAGCAGCAGGCTGCCGTGGTCGATGGTCTCCACACCTTCGGCAATGACCGCGCGGCGGAAAGAGTTGGCCAGGCCAATCACCCCTTGCAGGATGGCCAGATCATCGACGTCGTCGAGCATGTCACGCACAAAACTCTGGTCGATCTTGAGCACGTGCACACGCAGGCGGCGCAGGTAGGTCAGCGAAGAGTAGCCGGTGCCAAAATCATCCATGGCAAATCGCACGCCGAATTCGCTGCATTGTTCGATCACCCGCGACACCCGGGCCAGGTCTTCCAGCGCGCTGGTTTCCAGAATTTCAATTTCAAGACAGCTTGCTTTGACCAGCGGATGTGCGTCCAGCAGTTCGCGCAGGCGGTTGACAAAGCTGGACTGCTGTAGCTGGCGAGCACCGACGTTGACGCTGACGGGCAAATCAAACCCTTGCTGGCACCAGTGCGCCATTTGGGTCAGCGCGGTGTCGATTACCCATTCCCCCAGCGTCACGGATAGCGGGTGATTTTCAATGGCCGGCAAAAAGTGAGCGGGCGACAACAGGCCAAGCGTTGGGTGTTGCCAGCGGATCAACGCCTCGGCGCCAATGACTTTTCCGCTGCGCATATTCACTTTGGGCTGATAAAACAACACAAACTCGTGGTCCAGCAGGCCCTGGCGGATGCGCTCCACGCTCTCAAAGCGGCTGCGCAGACCGCTGTCCTGTTCGGCGTCAAAAAAGGTGTACCGGTTCTTGCCGGCCAGCTTGGCCTGGTACATGGCCTGGTCGGCCTGGCGCAGCAACTGTTCCGCCTCGATGTCCTGCGCCTGTGGAAAACTCGTCACACCAATGCTGGCCGATACCTGCAACTGGGTTACGCCAAACTTGACCGGCAGCGAGGCGGCGTTGAGCAGGCGGTTGAGCATGGGAACACATGCGGTGCCGTCATCCAGGTCACCCAGCACCGCGACAAACTCGTCGCCGCCAATACGCGCCAGGGTGTCGCCTTCGCGCAGTGTCTGCTTCATGCGCGCTGCCACGGCGATCAGCAATTGGTCACCTATTTCATGGCCATGGTGATCGTTGACGCTTTTGAAGCCGTCCAGATCCAGAAACACCACCGCCAGTTTTCTGCCGCGTCGCAACTCGTGGGCCATGCCCTGGTGCAGGCGGTCGGCCAGCAGCACGCGGTTGGGCAGGTTGGTCAGTGCGTCGTAATGCGCAATATGGTCCAGCTCGTGTTCGTGCTCCTTGACTGCCGTGATGTCAAAAAACAGGCCCACATAGTGCGTGGCGAGCTGCTGCGCGTTGCGCACGGCGGTGATGGTCAGCATTTCGGCAAACACTTCGCCGCTCTTGCGCTGGTTCCAGATCTCGCCGTACCAATGGCCCTTGTCGTGCAGCTGCTGCCACAGGTTGCCATAGAACTCCTTGCTTTGCCGCCCGGAGCTCAGCAATCGCGGGGTTTGTCCAATGGCATCTTCGCGGCTGTAGCCGGTGATGCGGGTGAACGCGTCATTGACTTCGACAATGACCTCGTTCACATCGGTGATCATGATGCCCTCGCGTGCGTGGGTGAACACGCTGGCAGCGAGTTTGAGCGCGGCCTCACGCTGGTCCAGGCTGTCGAGCATGCTGTTGAACTGGCGCGCCAGCCAGGCCGCCTCGTCGTCACCGCCCAGACTGGCGCGCAGGTGGGATGCGCCCGCCTGCACCTCACCGGCGACTTGCTGGATGACATTGAGTCTGCGTGTCAGTGCCCGCCCGGTCAGCGCTGCCAGCACGATGCTCAGCAACACCCCGGCCAGCGTGACCCACATACCGCGGCGCAAACTGTCGTTCAGCTGGGCATGGAGCGCATCACTGCCCAGGCCCAGGCGCACCCAGCCGATGTGTTTCTCTGAAAACCAGATCGGACTCACCACGTCCACCAGCTTGGTGCTGCGTTGCATCACCCGGGACTGCGGCGTGGCTGGCAGATCACTGAGGTACATGCCGCGGCGACCTGTCTCGCTGTGCGCCAGTACGCGACCGCTGGTGTCCAGCACCATGGCGTGCTTGAGTTCGGGGTAGTGCTGCAGGCCGGCCACAATGGCCTGCATGCCGCCGTAGTCTTTTGAAGCGGCCCACACGGCACTGGACGTGGCCACGCTGTTGGCCAATACCATGGCCAGTTCGGACTGCTGCTCAAAAAGTGCTTGTTGCTCGCGGCGCGTCTGATCCCAGACAAACACCGACATGGTGATCGCCACCACCAGCGCCATACCCACAATCAGCTGGCGGCGCAGCGTACCCATCAGCAGATACTGGAGTCGCATGTGCATGGTGTCAGGGCCGCTCAATCGGACGCACATCCCTCTCAAAGCGCGCGATGTACTCACGTACCACCTCGTAGCTGGCATCGTTGGCCGGGTGAAAGCGCGAGGTTTCCATGCCCGCAAGAATCTTGCGCCCCTCGGGCGAGCCGGGCAGCTCCAGCAGGATCCGGGTCATCTCCTGGCGAATGCCCGGGTCGAGGTCACTGCGCATCATGACCGAGTTGTTGACCAGCGGCGGTGTCTCCCACAGGACCTTGAGCTGGGCTGCCTCGGCCGGATGGTCCTTCTGGAATTTACGCCACGGCGGCGGCCAGGTCGCACCTGCCGCCACGGTGCCCATGTACACGTTCATGATGGACGACTCTTGTGTGCCGACATACTGATTGCGGATCTCACTGTTGACCTTGATGCCTTGCTGATGCAAATAGTATTGCGGCATGATGGCCGCGGCCAGCGCCGTTGGTGAGGGGTAACTCACGGCTTTGCCGCGCAGGTCGGCGGGCACCTTGACGGGACCATCCTTGCGGACAATGAAAATGCCTTTGAAATCCTGCGCCTCTCCCCACATCGCCAACACCTGATAGCCGACTTTTTGTGCTTCGATGGTTTGCCACGGGTTGGGCATCAGGATCTCGGCTTCACGGGCGCGAAACTTGGCCTCAAAGGCTTGATAGTCACGTGAAGCCTCAAGCTCCAGCCGAACGCCTTTCAAATGCAGATTGAGGTGGTCCACCAGCGGCTGCATCACTTCACTGAGGGTTTGCGGGTTGTACAAGGGGTGGGGTACCAAGCGGTACACCGGGCTGTGCTGGCCGACTGGCGCTGTGCTGTATTGAAGCGGTTTCTCGGCCGTCTGGTCGCTGCACGCAGCTGCCAAAGCCAGCAGCAGCAACGAACCCAGACGCGACCAAGTGTTCATGACTCCCGTTTCATATTGACGAGTGAAATAACATCCTATCACCGAATATCCGATGATCAAAACGGGGTAACCGCGCCCAAAATGGTCAAGCCGACGCCACCATTTCCCCCAGTTGGGTCGCCACCTTCTGGGCGTCGTGCCGACCGCGACGCCAGGGGTCTTCGAAGTCATCCAACACCACTTCGGTGGGCACAGCAAATGCCATCGGTCCTTCGGTCAGGTAGCGAAAGCCCTTGACCACGCGCGCAAAAGGCACCCAGCCGCGATTGACCAGCACATGCGTCAACGTACCGGCGCCGGCCGCCAGCTCAAATGCCTGCACCAGTTCTGCCAGGCTGCGCCCGGTGGTCTCGGGACACTCCAGGATGTTGCCAATCAGCACTTTGGGCACTTCGGGGGAAGTCTGCGCAATCGCCTGGGCAATGCCCTGCACCGCAAAATGCGCCAGCGTGCTGGTAAAAAAACTGCCCGGGCCAAACACCAGCAGATCGGCCTGCGCAATGGCGCCCAGCACGGCGGCATTGGCAGCGGGCTGCCGACCGGTATCCGCACCGTTATCGGCCACGCTGAGATGCACCAGCCGGATGCCAAGCCGGGCTTGTCTCGGGTTGAGGGTGGTGACCTGGTCTTGCCCGTGTACCACGGTGCCATCGCCCAGCCGCGCGTGCAGCGCCACGTTGTCTGCTGTGGTGGACGGCCAGACCTGACCCTCAATACCGCACAACTGGCGAAAAATGGCAATCGCCGCGTTGATGTCCCGGCCGTGCGACAGATAAGCTCCGGTCAGCACAAAGTTGCCAATACTGCCGCGACGCCAATCGAAATCGTGGCCCACGCTGGCTTTGAAAACCTGCAGGCAATCCAGCACCGCCCTGCGGATGTCTGGTGCCATCGTCGCCAGAAGGGGGTGTGCGCCACCGGCGTAAAAGTCAAACTCGGCTTGCAATTCGGGTGCATCGGCCGCCTCGGACAGGCGTGCATTGAAAAACCGAACCACGCCGCTGACCCGGTCTTCGCCGTGGGCCAGTGTCATCAGGGCCTGCCGGATGTCGCCCATGGCCAGAATGCCCAGGCGCTCGCGCAGTGCCTTGGAGCTGCCACCACTGTCCCAGGCTGGCACCACGCGCGTGATGTCGTAGCCCTGTTGACACAACGCCATGGTGACGTCGCGGCTGCCGCTGCCCCCCCCAAACATCACGATGCGTTTCATGGCGCGAATTTTATGGCTGGTGCACCAACGGGGGAAAAGAAGAAAAAGCATTTGAACAACAACTAACCAGTTAGTACACTCATCAAGCGACTTGTTTGTCAACATTCCGTAATGCCTTCGTCGCTAAACTTCACCCCTCAACTAGAAAGAGGACACCCATGACATCGCAAAAATCCAAAATCATCTACACCCTTACCGACGAGGCGCCGCTGCTGGCGACGCACGCGTTTTTGCCGGTCATTCGGGCGTTTGCGGCGCCTGCCGGGATCGACGTGGCTGAGAGTGATATCTCGGTGGCGGCACGCGTGCTGGGTGAGTTTCCGGAATATCTGACCGATGAACAGAAAGTGCCCAACCATCTGGCCGAACTTGGCCGTCTGACCCTATTGCCAGACACCAACATCATCAAGTTGCCCAATATCAGTGCGTCACTGCCGCAACTGACAGCTGCCATCAAGGAGCTGCAGGCGCGTGGCTACAAAATTCCGGATTACCCAGAAAGCCCGACCAGCGACGAAGACAAGGCGATCAAGGCGCGCTACTCCAAGTGTCTGGGCAGTGCAGTCAACCCGGTGCTGCGTGAAGGCAACTCCGACCGGCGCGCGCCAATGGCGGTCAAGCGTTTTGCCCGCAAAAACCCACACAGCATGGGCAAGTGGAGCATGGCTTCGCGCACCCATGTGGCGCACATGACCAAAGGCGACTTCTATCACGGCGAAAAGTCGTTGACTTTGGACAAGGCGCGTGACGTGCGCATGGAACTCGTCGGCAAGAGCGGCAAGACCACGGTGCTCAAGTCGCTAACCAAGCTGCTGGCCGGCGAGATCATCGACAGCATGTTCATGAGCAAAAAGGCGCTGTGCGAGTTTTACGAAGAGCAACTCGAAGACGCACGCCAGACTGGTGTGATGTTCTCGCTGCATGTCAAGGCGACCATGATGAAGGTCTCGCACCCGATCGTGTTTGGCCATTGCGTACGGATCTTCTACAAGGACGCGTTCGAGAAACACGCCCAGTTGTTTGAAGAGATTGGCGTCAACGTCAACAACGGCATGGCCAACCTGTATGACAAGATTGCCGACTTGCCAGCGTCGCTGCGCGAAGAAATCGAACGTGACCTGCATGCCTGCCACGAGCACCGCCCCGAACTGGCGATGGTCGATTCGGCCAAAGGCATCTCCAACTTCCACTCCCCCAGCGACGTGATTGTGGATGCCTCGATGCCGGCCATGATCCGCATTGGCGGCAAGATGTGGGGTGCCGATGGTCGCCCCAAAGACACTAAGGCGGTGATGCCCGAGAGCACCTTTGCCCGCATCTACCAGGAGATGATCAACTTCTGCAAGACCAATGGCAACTTTGACCCGGTGACGATGGGCACGGTACCCAATGTGGGCCTGATGGCGCAGCAGGCCGAAGAATACGGCTCGCACGACAAGACCTTTGAGATTGCCGAAGACGGCCAGGCCAACATTGTCGACATCGCCACGGGTGAAGTGCTGCTGTCGCAAAACGTCGAGGCGGGTGACATCTGGCGCATGTGCCAGGTCAAGGACGCGCCGATCCGCGACTGGGTCAAGCTGGCCGTGACGCGTGCGCGCAACTCCAACACGCCTGCGCTGTTCTGGCTCGACCCCTACCGCCCACATGAGAACGAGCTGATCAAAAAGGTTGAAAAGTACCTCAAAGACCACGACACCACGGGGCTCGACATCCAGATCATGTCGCAGGTGCGCGCCATGCGCTACACGCTGGAGCGGGTGATTCGCGGGCTTGACACCATCTCGGTCACCGGCAACATCTTGCGCGACTATCTGACTGACTTGTTCCCCATCATGGAGCTGGGCACCAGCGCCAAGATGCTGTCCATCGTGCCGCTGATGGCCGGCGGCGGTATGTACGAAACCGGCGCTGGCGGCTCGGCCCCCAAACATGTGAAACAGCTGGTGGAAGAGAACCATCTGCGCTGGGATTCTCTGGGTGAGTTCCTGGCGTTGGCGGTGAGCCTGGAAGATCTGGGTTTGAAGACCGGCAATCAAAAGGCCAAGATACTGGCCACCACGCTGGACGCTGCCACCGGCAAGCTGCTGGACAACAACAAAAACCCGTCGCCCAAGACCGGCCAGTTGGACAATCGTGGCAGCCAGTTCTACCTGGCGATGTACTGGGCGCAGCAGCTTGCCGCGCAGACCGATGACGCGGCGTTGCAGGCCCACTTTGCACCCATCGCCAAAGCGCTGACCGACAACGAGCAGAAGATCGCTGACGAGCTCAAGGCGGTGCAAGGCAAGCCGGCCGACATTGGCGGCTACTACCTCGCCGACCTGCAGAAAGTCACTGCGGTGATGCGCCCGAGTGCAACCTTCAATGCGGTAATTGACGCGGCGCTGGGCTGAGCGACGACTTGCCTGATCTCTGGATCAGGCTTTGCATGCGTGAGACCGGCACGCGCAGGTATTGCACCCGCTCAGTCATACAGGCATGGCGCCTGTATGACGGCTGTCTGCGTGTGACGGCTTCAGTCCGTTGCGGGCACATGAACGCCAACAATGCAGCCTTGAATTTGAGGGTCGGCTACCCCCGTCATGTCATGCAGACCTATGTACGTACCATTTCGTATTTATTTGACATAGCGCAGTGTTTTGTCGATTAGCAGGCCAACTCCCCGGAATCTGAACACCTCAATCTAAAGATCCTCGAACCTAAGTGCGACACTTCGGCCCGAGAAAAATCAAATTTTTTTCCGGTTCCTGTGCTTTTTCAAGAGCCGGTTGACCAGAGGAATCAAGTCATGACGATCGGTGGAAAGACAAAAGGACACCTCGAGGTACTGCGCGAGATGCGCAGTCGGGCGGTGTTGGGCGGTGGTCAAAAGCGCATTGACCAGCAACACGAACGTGGCAAACTGACCGCCAGGGAACGCTTGGCCGTATTGCTTGACGAGGGTTCGTTCCAGGAGTTCGGTGCGCTGGCAACCCACGATTTCAGCGCCTTCGGGCTGGATCAGCAGCGCTTTCCTGGTGACGGCATCGTGACCGGTTTTGGCAAGGTCAACGGACGTCGGGTGGCGGTGTTTGCGCAAGACTTTACCGTGATGGGTGGTTCCTTCTCGGAAGTGCAGTCGCAGAAGATCAGCCGCATCCAGGACATGGCGCTGGAGTCGGGCATTCCGGTGATCGGCCTGAACGATTCTGGCGGTGCCCGTATCCAGGAAGGCGTGCGCAGTCTGGCGGCCTACGGCGAGGTGTTCGTGCGCAATGTGATGGCCTCGGGCGTGATTCCGCAGATTTCTGTCATTCTGGGGCCATGCGCTGGTGGCGCGGTGTATTCACCAGCGCTGACCGACTTTGTCATCATGGCCGGCGAAAGCTATATGTTCTTGACTGGACCGGAAGTCATCAAGGCGGTGACGGGCGAGCAGGTCAGTGCGCACGATCTGGGCGGAGCCGAGGTCCACACCGGCCGCAGTGGTGTGGCCCATCTGGCGGCCGAAACAGAAATTGAGGGCTTGGCCATGACCAAGCTTTTGCTCAGTTATCTGCCGCAGAACAACAACGAAGAGCCACCCCAGATCACACCAGAGGATCCGGTCAACCGCATGGATGAGTCGCTCAACGACCTGATTCCGGATGGCGAAAACAATCCCTACGATATTCGTGATGCCATTGAGGCGATTTTTGACCAGGACAGTTTCTTTGAGATCCAGGCAGACTATGCGGCCAATGCCGTGATCGGCTTTGCCCGCCTGGATGGTTACTCGATTGGCGTCGTGGCGAACCAGCCAGCCTTCATGTCGGGGGCGCTCAACATTGATGCCAGCGACAAGATCGCCCGCTTTATCCGGGTTTGCGACGCTTTCAATGTGCCGATCGTGACCTTTGTCGATTGCCCGGGCTTTCTGCCTGGCACCGGCCAGGAATACAGCGGCATCATCCGCCACGGTGCCAAGATCATCTACGCCTATTGTGAAGCCACGGTGCCAAAAATTTCAATCGTCACGCGCAAAGCCATGGGCGGTGCCTATGTGGCCATGGGCTCCAAACAGATGCGCAATGACATCACATTTGCCTGGCCATCGGCACAAATCGCCGTGATGGGCGCCGGCGCGGCGGTGAATGTCCTTTTCCGGGAAGAGATCAAGAGAGCCACTGATCCGGTCGCCCGCGAGAAGGAATTGATGACGGAATATCGCGATAAGTTCTTTAACCCGTATCGGGCGGCCGACGTAGGACAGATCGACGAAGTGATTGAGCCACGTGAAACCCGCCCGAGGCTGGCGCGTGCGCTGGAAATTTTGCGCACCAAGGTTCAGCAGAACCCGCCCAAGAAGCACGGTCTTTGCCCGGTCTGACAGTCAGGAGGATGACATGGAAAATTTAGCCTGGGGCCTGCAGATGACTGTGCTGGGTATGGGCCTGGTCTTTGCATTGCTGGGACTGTTGTGGGGTTTGTTGACACTGGTTCTGGTGCTTGACAAAGAGCCCGCCACCGCCGTGCCAGCAGCGGTTGCCAATGCACAGGCCGAACGCATTGCAGCGGTTGCTGACGATGCGGTCGGCGCACAGGTGCCGGAGCGCCCCACTGTCAACGGCATGCCTGCTGACTTGGTGGCTGCGATTCTGGTGGCCACCATGAAACACAAATTGACCTTGCGGCGCCAGGCAGCTCCGGTCATGCGGGCGTATTGGCCCGGCAGTCAGCTGTTTGCCAGCCGATGGATCGCCACCGGCCGCGCGCGGCAAAACCACTCCTGGCAACCGAGAGGAAAATAATGCGACGCTATACATTGGATATCAGTGGCCGAAACTTTGTCATCGATGTGCAGGAACTCTCCATCGATCGTTTTGAAGTGGTGGTGGGTGACGACTCTTATGAGGTGAATCTGTCAAGTGATGAGAATCTGTCCGAGGCGGTCATCACCCCAGGTTTGCAGCCCGCAGCGGAACAGCGCACCATAGCATCCAGCAATGTGGCAAAGGTCCGCAAGGAGCCCGCATCCACGGCGGCAGCGTCACCAGTTGCGCGAAAGCCCGGTGGCGGCTCGGGCGGCAAGGGTGCCGTGACGGCGCCGATGCCCGGTGTCATTCTGGAGATCAGCGTCAAAGTCGGTGATCAGATTGAGCGTGGGCAGCAGGTCGCCATTCTGGACGCGATGAAAATGCACAACGTGATCGGCTCGCCGCGTGCCGGAACAGTCGCCGAGGTCTGCGTCGCGGCGGGTCAGAATATTGACCATGGTGACGCGATCGTCCGGTTTCAGGAGAGCTAAGTGATGATCGACCAAGAAACGCTCGGGCTGTTGCTAAAAGGCGTGAACAATGTCACCTGGCAGTCGGTGGTGATGATCTGCGTATCTTTCGTGCTGATGTATCTGGCCATCGCCAAGGATTACGAGCCGCTATTGCTGCTGCCCATTGCGGCGGGTTGCATGCTGGCCAATCTGCCGCTGTCACCGTTGATCGCAGAAGACGGCATGCTGAAGGTGCTCTACAACATGGGCATTACCAACGAGATGTTCCCGTTGCTGATTTTTGTCGGCATTGGTGCACTGACCGACTTTGGTCCTTTGCTGGAGAACCCGCGTCTGGTGCTACTCGGGGCAGCAGGCCAGTTCGGTATTTTCATGACCCTGATTTTTGCCTTGCTGCTTGGCTTTACACCGCCTGAGGCTGCATCCATCGGCATCATTGGCGCCATTGATGGACCAACCTCCATTTATGTGAGTGGCATTTTGGCGCCGCACATGCTGGGGCCAATCACGGTGGCCGCCTACAGTTACATGTCGTTGGTACCGATTATTCTGCCGCCCATCATCCGCCTGCTCACCTCGCAGAAAGAGCGCCAGATCCGCATGCCTTACAGCCAGCGCAAGATCAGCCGGCGTACCCGCATCATGTTCCCGGTGGTGGTGACGGTGCTGGTGGGCACCCTGGTTCCGTTTGCCACGCCGCTGATTGGCATGCTGATGCTGGGTAACCTGATGAAGGAATCCGGTGCCGTGGAGCGGCTGACCAAGGCGTCGGCGGGTGAAATTGCCAATGCAGTGACACTGTTTCTGGGCCTGGCAATCGGGTCAACCATGGTCGGCTCCGAGTTTCTCAAGACCAGCACCCTGGCCATTCTGATTCTGGGCATCATTGCTTTTGCCGTTGATGCAGCGGCCGGCGTGATGTTTGCCAAGGTGCTCAACTGGCTCAGTGGTGGCAAGGTGAACCCGATGATCGGTGCCGCTGGTATCAGCGCCTTTCCGATGGCGGCACGTGTGGTCCAGCGGGTGGCCCATGAAGAAGACTTCGAGAATTTCCTGCTGATGCATGCGATGGGTGCCAATGCCGCAGGTCAGGTGGCCAGTGTGGTGGCGGGCGGCGTGCTGCTGGCCCTGATGGGCGCCGGCGGCTGAAGTCGACGCATGTAACTGGCATTTGCGTCACGTTGACTGGGTGACAGGCGCCTGACGTTGCGCTTTTGATCAAAACCAACGTCGCGCCGGCCTGGCACTTGGCTGGAAGCAGTTCTCTGGCCGGCGCTTGTTGACGGCCACGATATGTTGGCTGACACACCGACAAGGCATCTGATCAAGGTCAGAGTCAGAACGCTGTCGAGCGCAACGCAATAGCGCTTCGATGTTTTCTGACCTCATGACCTTGAAAGGGCGAGCCAGTGGCTACCAACAGTAGAACCACCATGTTGGCGAGTGTTGGCACCCGTACGAACGCGGCATTTGCGCAGACCCAAGCCTTGCTCGGCTTCATGGGCGAGAGCGCCGTGGCGCTGGCCGGCTGGCTGGCCCACCCGTTGCATATCCGTTGGCGGCCGATCATGTTCAACAGTGCACGGTGAACGCATGATCAAACGCGACTTTGACCCCGGTCTTCGCATCAGGCTGCACCAGAAAGACCTGGACCTGGCGCTGCCGCAGAACGCCGGTGCCGCCCAGTTGATGCAGGTGTGCGCCTCCAACGGCATGGCCGATCTGGACCATTCGGCGCTGGTGAAGGCACTGGAGCTGATGGGTCACCATGAAGTGGCCAGCGTTTGACCCGGTTTGGAATCGATTCGATAGCTCTCAGCGTAATAAGCAAAAAGGTTAAAGTCGATTTGTCCTGTTGCTTCGCGACGCTGCGGATAATCTTGACTTTTTCCAGGAGCGTCGCATGGCTCTACCCGATATCGCCTCTGCCACCCCGCCCGTCCTGCTGCGCCAGATGTTTGATGCCGCCGTGGCGGCGGCACAGCCCGCGCTGTGCCTGGGCGCTCACCTGCCCGCGCCGCCCAAAGGTCGCACCCTCGTCATCGGCGCGGGCAAGGCATCGGCCGCGATGGCGCGCGCTTTTGAAGATTTATGGACGGCACGCGACAACAGTCCACTGGAGGGCCTGGTGGTCACGCGCTATGGTTATGAGGTGCCGTGCCAGCATATTGAGATCATCCAGGCCGCACACCCGGTGCCCGATGCTGCCGGGTTGCAGGCAGCGCGGCGCATCCGCGAACTGGTTGCCGGACTGAGCGCTGACGACCTGGTGGTGGCGCTGATCTCGGGCGGTGGCTCATCCTTGCTGGTGGAGCCTGGTGCGGGTCTGACTTTGCAAGACAAACAGGCGGTTAACGCCGCTTTGCTTGCGTCAGGTGCTACGATTTCCGAGATGAACTGCGTGCGCCGACATTTGTCGGGTATCAAGGGCGGTCGCTTGGCCGCAGCGTGCTATCCGGCCCGGCTGCACACGCTGCTGATCTCGGACGTACCAGGCGACTCGCCTATGGACATCGCCTCTGGCCCCACG
This sequence comes from Rhodoferax sp., assembly GCF_018063565.1. GTDB lineage: Bacteria > Pseudomonadota > Gammaproteobacteria > Burkholderiales > Burkholderiaceae_C > Rhodoferax. The sequence goes on along the minus strand of NZ_JAGPBB010000017.1, from coordinate 6,068 downwards.
GTGGGCGATTCAACCCGTTGTACCGATGCGCTGGCTATTTGCCTGCGATATCAGATTGCCCTGCCACCCGCTGCCCTCAGCCTGCTGCACAACGGCTCAGGTGAAACCGTCAAACCCGACGATGCACGGCTGCAAACCAGCACGGTGCGCATCGTCACCGCACCGCAAATGGCATTGGAAGCGGCCGCCAAAGTCGCCCAGGCGGCTGGGCTCACGCCCTACATTCTGGGCGACAGCCTGGAGGGCGAGTCTCGCGACGTGGCCAAGGTGCTTGGTGGCATGGCGCGTCAGGTGCTGCTGCACGGCCAGCCGTTTCAGCGGCCGTGTGTGCTGCTCAGCGGCGGCGAAACCACCGTGACGATTCGCGGCAAGGGCCGAGGTGGCCGCAATGTGGAATTCTTGCTGGCGCTGGGCGTGGCGCTGGCGGGAACGCCCGGTGTTTACGCGCTGGCGGGTGACACCGATGGCGTGGACGGCGCTGAAGAAATTGCCGGTGCCATCCTCACCCCGGATACGCTTGCCCGGGCCTGGGCACAAGGTATGAACCCGCGCAGCTATCTGGACAACAACGACGCGCATACGTTTTTTCAACAGCTGGGCGACTCGGTCATCACCGGCCCGACACTGACCAATGTCAACGACTTCCGGGCGCTATGGCTGGCATGAATCGCCCTTGCCAGTGAGCAACCAGGTCCCCTACGATCTGGAGTCCTTGCTGAATTTGTGCAACCGTGAGGCTGGCATATCCCAAGATGAAGCCTGCCGGTCGGGGCTGAACTGCTGGTGCGTCTTTGGCAAATAGGGTCGAAACCGGGTAGATGCCCACCCCCGCTTGACGTGCAGCAGCCACCAAAGTCGTTTCATCCTTGAAACTCAGGAACGGCAACCACAACACCACATGCAGGCCAGCGGCTGTGCCGCCGACCTGTGCGTCTTTTGGAAGATAGCGTCCAACGGCATCCAGCAGGGCCGCTCGGCGGCGCTCGTTTTCGCGGCGCATGCGCCTTACATGGCGTTCATAGCTGCCGCTTTCGATCAAGGACGCCAGCACGCGCTGCTCCATCACGGGCGCATGCCGGTCAGTCAGCCGCTTGGCCTGGCGGAAAACTGGCACCAGTTCGGGTGGTAACACCAGATACCCCAGGCGCAGTTGCGGCGACATGGCCTTGGAGAAAGTACCGATATAGATCACGCGACCCTCGCCATCAATCGATTGCAGCGCATCGATCGGGCGCTGTCCATAACGAAATTCACCGTCATAGTCGTCCTCGACGACCCAGGCGTTTTGTCGTCGCGCCCATTGCAGCAGGGCCTGGCGTCGGGTAATCGGCAGCACGCCCCCCAAGGGGAACTGATGGGAGGGTGTCACGTAGACCAGGCGCGTGTTTTTGTCCTGGGGCAGTCTGCTGGTGTCCAGGCCCTGCGCATCGACAGGCGCGGCCAGACACGTGGCACCCGTGGCCTCGAAGCAGCGTCGTGCCATCAAGTAACCCGGGTCTTCAAAAACAAAGGCATCATCGGCATTCAGCAGCAGTCGCGCGCACAGGTCGATAGCCTGCTGCGAACCATGTACCACCAGAATTTGCTCTGCATCGCAGATCAAACCCCGGGCACGGCGCAAATAAGCCTGGAGTGCGACCCGCAGCGATGCATCACCTTCGGGCGCGGTGTAGTACAGACGTTGTTGCACGCTCAACAGCTCAGTCTTGTATGCCCGCCGCCAGGCCAGGGTGGGAAAGTCCCGATAGGCCACCGCACCATACAGAAAGTCAAACCGGACCGCCTCGGTTTGCGGCAGCGCCGGCATGCCCATAGCTTGCAAACGGTAGCCAAAGTCAGACAAGGTGGATTCGGATGGGGCGTTGCGTTGGGTTGGTAAATGCAGGGGCACGGCTGCTGCCAGTGGCTTGGCCACTCTGGCTACCCGCCCGGCAGAGGTGACGAGGTAACCCTCGGCGACGAGCTGCTCATAAGCCGCGGTGACCGTGGTTCGTGACACGCCCAACTCGGCTGCCAGGCTGCGCGTGGACGGCACCGGTGCGTCCGCAGGCCGCGTACCGTCTGCCATCTGAGACCGCAGCAGCTCATAGATACTGCGCCCGGCACCTGTTGCACCGCGCGGGTGATCGGCTGGTGGCTTGAACTGGACCATGGAAAATGTGTAAAACTGGTTCTTCTCATTGTGCCGGCTTAAAGCGACAGTTGGAGCGATTTCGACTTCCATTCAACGGCCCACGATGTACATTCCTGCCCACTTTTCTGAGAACCGACCTGAACAACTGCAACGCATCATGCGCGAGCACCCGCTGGGGATGCTGGTCACACATGGTGAGGTCGGGCTGGATGCCGACCACATTCCGTTTGAGTTCGATGCGACGGCGGGCCCGCACGGGATGCTGACCGCCCACGTGGCCCGCGGCAACACGCTGTGGCAACGCTGCCCAACCGGCACACCGGTGATGGTCGTGTTTCGGGGCGCTGACGCCTACATCTCACCCAACTGGTACCCGAGCAAACATGTGACACATCGCCAGGTGCCTACCTGGAACTACGAAGTGGTGCATGCCCACGGCACACTCACGGTGCATGACGACGAGCGCTTTGTGCGCAGCCTGGTGGCGCGTCTGACCCGACGGCACGAGGCGCTTGAACCCAAGCCCTGGAAGATGGGCGACTCGGAGCCCGACTACATCCACCAGATGCTGCGCAGCATTGTGGGAATTGAGATCGCTATCACCTCGCTGGTGGGCAAGATCAAGCTCAGCCAAAACAAGGATGAGGGCGATCGTCTCAATGCTGCTGACACGCTGGAGGCACGTGGGCAAAGTGGCATGGCGCAAGCGATGCGCCAGGCCGGGTAAGCCCCATGTACACCGCCATCTTCTCACCTTTTCACGATGCTGGGTCTGGGTGGCTTCCTGGTATTGGCACGCAGTGAGGCGTCGGCATTTCATTGGGAGTCATGGTCTACGCTGTCCCAAGTGAACTGCGGGCGATGGTACTTCTTTGAGTCAAAAGTCAGAAAGTTTCCCAGTCATCGTCCTTGCTGGACGTCGGGGCCGCCAGCGTCGCCGCACTGCCCGCTTTGGGTGCTGACGCTCGGGGCGGTGCCAGCTTTGACACGGTGGCGCGCTGTTTAATGGGTTTGCTCGCGGCACGGACCGGCGATGCGCGGCGCTGTCGGGGTGCCGTGGCCAGCACGGGTCGCTGCATGGCGTCGCTGGCTGCCAGTTTGAATACCGCGACGGTCTGAACCAGATCCTGCGACTGACCCTTCAGGCTGCCAGCAGCAGCAGCCATCTCCTCCACCAGAGCCGCGTTCTGCTGCGTCACCTGATCCATTTGGCTCACCGCCTCGCCGACCTGGCTGACGCCCAAACTCTGCTCGTTGCTGGCAGAGCTGATTTCTGTCACGATGTCGGTCACGCGCTGGATCGCCGTCACAATCTCCTGCATGGTCTGGCCCGCCTGATCGACCAGTGCCGTGCCTTGTTCCACCTGCTGGACGCTGGCAGTGATCAAGGTCTTGATCTCTTTGGCCGCCTCGGCACTGCGCCCGGCCAGGGTACGCACTTCGCCGGCGACCACGGCAAAACCACGACCCTGTTCACCCGCCCGGGCAGCCTCCACGGCGGCGTTGAGCGCCAGGATATTGGTTTGGAACGCAATGCCATCAATGACGCCAATGATGTCTGCAATCTTGCGCGAGGCGTCGCTCATGCCTTTCATCGTGTCCACCACCTGCGACACCACCTGACCGCCCTGCACCGCGACACTGCTGGCGTTGATCGCCAGCTGGCTGGCCTGGCGTGCGTTGTCAGCGTTCTGTTTGACCGCAGAGCTCAATTCTTCCATGCTCGCAGCCGTCTGCTCCAGTGCGCTGGCTTGGGTTTCGGTGCGTGCCGACAAATCCTGATTGCCCTGCGCAATTTCTGAACTGGCGGTTGACACGCCTTCGCTGCCCTGGCGAACCTGGGACACCACCTTGATCAGGTTGTCTTGCATACTCGACAGAGAGGCAAACAGGCGGCCAATTTCATCCTGCCTGGTTTGCGGCAGGGGTTCGCTGAGGTCACCCTCGCCGATGCGCTGGGCAGCGGCGCGTGCACTTTCGATGCCCTGCGAAATGCTGCGCGTCAAACTCATGCTGACAAACAGGGCCATGCCGATGCACAGCAGCAACAGCACCGCACCAACCAGATACAACTGCTGGAACATGGCGTCGATCTGCTGGTTGGTTTCGTGAACAATCTGCACCTGTGCGTCCAGCAAGTCCTGTGTGGCTCGAATGTAATCTTCGGTCACCGCGACAAACTTGCCCTGCGCGACCTTCCTGGCGCTGGCGCTGTCACCGGCTGCTTTGAGTGCATTGATTTCGTCGCGTACCACCAGCCAGGCGCTACGCACCACGCCAACCTGATCAGCGGCCTTTTTGCTGGAGTCACTGTGCACCAGGCTGAGCACCCGTTTTTGCAGATCGGTGGTTTCACGGGTGACGGCGTCCACCGATTCCTTGAAGAATGCAGCCAAAGAAGCATCTTCGCTGTAGGCAATGGCCAAGGCACGTGCCGAGTTCTGCCGCACATTGGCTTGCCAGCGACCGGCCAGTTCCAACAACTCGGTCTCGGTTTCCATGTGCTGGGTTGCGCTGGAGACCGCCTCGATCCGCCAGGCCGTCACGGCAGACAAGACCAAAAAGGTCGAAATGATCAGGAAAAATCCCAGCTTGAGTCGGGTCGAAAGATTCATGGTTGGCATTTTTTTTCCTGGTGGGGTAGACGAGGTGTTTGCACGGCGTTTGTAAAGTCCAATGTTTCCAACAGGCTTACGCAGGAACGCCGAGATCAAGTTCATTGTGACAAAGCTTGCAGATTCTTGTCATGATGAAAAAGGCAGCGACCAAGTCGGCTTGGTGAGCCAGTTGGGGCCCCTGGCGGTTTTGGCTGGCGGCCAGGCGCGTCAACCGTGCTGCGCAACTCTTAACCCAGCATCGCAAAACACACAGCATTGCGGCCGGCCTCTTTGGCCCGGTACATGGCCGCATCAGCGGCCTTGATGACCTCATCCTGCGTGGCCTGGGCACCATTGAAAACGGCCAGCCCGATGCTGGCTGAACAGTGATGTTCGACCGTGCTGGTTGCCGCATCCTCATGCACCATCGTCAGCCGATAGGGCTCGGCCAGCTTTTGGCGAAATTTCTCGGCCAGAGTGCGTGCCATTTGCGCTGCCTGGGCAGGGTCGGTGCTCAATTCAGCCAGCAGTACCACGAACTCATCGCCGCCAAAACGCGACACCGTGTCCATTTGCCGCACGCTGGTTTTCAATCGCCCTGCTACCTCGACCAGCAGCAAATCGCCGACGGCATGCCCGTGCAGGTCATTGAGCGGTTTGAAATTGTCCAGATCAAGGAATAGCAGCGCACCGAAGCTGGCCGAGCGCTTGCCTGCTGCCAGTACCTGGCAAAGCCGGTCATCCAGCAGACGGCGATTGGCCAACTGTGTCAGTGGGTCAAAAAAGGCGAGCTGGCGTACCTGATCTTCCAGCAGCTTGCGCTCGGTGATCTCGCGGGTGATGCCGTGGTAGCCCACAATGTCACCCTCTGGACCTATTTCGGGGCGAGACTGCACCTCGCCCCAGATCAGGCGACCGTCCTTGCACCGGTGCTGCACCTCAAAAGTCACGAACTGTCGGGTCTGGCCTGCCGCCCGGATTTGCTGGCTTTGACGCATGACGGCTTTGACATGGGCCACGCCGGCTTCGGAAAACATCTCAAACACGTGGTGCCCCAGCACTTCGCTCGCCTTGAAGCCACGCAAGCGCTCATCGGCCGGGCTGATGTAGGTCAGCACCAACTGGTGATCGGTCCGCCACAGTACATCACGGGTGTCCTCAATGAGCGTGCGGTACATGGCCTCACTGGCATGCAGTGCCTGCGTGCGCTCGGCAACCAGCGCTTGCAATGCCTGATTGCGTTCCATCAAGCCCTCAAGCGGATACACCTCACCCGTTTGAACCATCGGATAGGGGATCGAAATACCACTGTGCACAATCTTCCACTGTGCGCCTTC